>CANRET010000116.1 GCA_947629715.1 uncultured Akkermansia sp. | reverse complement strand
TACGGATTCTAAATACGTGTCACAATGAAGACGAAATATGATAGAAAGACGGAGCTGGCGGCTGTGGAGGTGCTGCGGCAGACGGGGGTGGATGTGCTGGAAGCTGCGTTGGTGGCGAAAGCCGCGCTGGAAGCGGGGAGGGGACGCGTGAAGCGCGCCATGGCCTGCATTGCGGCAGGGGAGGAAGAGCTGCGGCGGCGTGAAAAGACGGTCACCTTTGCCCGAGCCGTGGAAGAGGCATTGGAAGCGAGGGAAGACCGACGAAAACGGACGCTGTGCGACTTCCGTGGTATCGCGAAGCGATTCATGAAACGTTGCAAGGGTCTGGCGAATCGGCGCATGCGCAGCATCTCCGCCGAAGAATGCCGCGACTATATCCGAGAGGCATTCGACACGCCACGGCAGCGAAACAAAGCGAGACTCATCCTCAGCGGGATCTTCTCTACGGCGTGCAAGCGGGGATGGTGCGCAGAGAATCCGGTGCGCAAGGTGGAACCGGAGAGACTTGAGGAAAAGCGCATCAGCATCCTGAGCAATGCGGAAATCGACCGATTGATGCGCACCGCCGAGACCTTCGAGGACGGAACCTGTCTCGCCGCTACAGCCATCATGCTCTATGCGGGTGTACGCCCGAACGAGGTGGAGCGATTGCGCTGGAGCGATGTGCGACTCGAGGATGAGGTCATCTGCATCGCCCCGCGCCACAGCAAGACCGGCGGTGCACGACACGTCACCATCTTCTCGCCCCTGGCACGCATCTTGCAGCGAGTCCGGCGTCCCGGGGACGAGAGGATCTGTCCGCCGAACTGGCGACGCCGCCGCGCCCGTCTGCACCACGCTGCCGACTTCAAGAACTGGCAGCCGGACGTGCTGCGGCACACCTTTGCCACGCACCACCTGGCCACCTTCCGCAACTATGCCGAACTGCAGCTGGAGATGGGACACCGTTCGGCGGAGCTGCTGCGCACGCGCTACATCGCCATGGAGGGAATGTACCGTCGTGAGGCCTCCTTACTGGTGTGCTAAAGAGAGGCTAAAGATGTTGTCATCGAACGAAAGCAGCGGCTGATTGCATACGGTCAGCTTTGCCGAAGCCGGGCGCTACGCCATCCCATTGGAAAACATTCGTTCACTTTTCTTCCTTTCTCATGCGAATGCGACGGGGCAATGTCCGGCTGCTGAGAGATTGCCCTACCGGTCGCAGGGGCCAAGCGCACGCAAGAGCGGCCTAAAAAACTCCCGCCAACGCAGAAAGCATCGACGGGAGAAAAACCGAGAATGTGTGTGGTACGTCTCAGATCTTGCCGAAGAGCGTCTTGCCCTCGGAGAGCAGATCGGACGTGGCAATCTTGAGGCGGTCGCAGATGCCCTGCTCGCCCTTCTTCAGGTAGGAACGCGGGTCGTACACCTTCTTGTTGCCGACTTCGCCGTCCACCTTGAGCATGCCGTCAATATTCTGGCACATGTGCAGCACAATGGGCTTGGAGAAGGCGTACTGGGTATCCGTATCGATGTTCATTTTCACCACGCCGTAAGAAATGGCCTCGCGGATGTCGCAGAGATCGGAGCCGGAGCCGCCGTGGAACACCAAACGCATGTCCTCACCGTGCTTGTCCATCACCGCTTTCTGCCCGTCGCGCAAAATCTTGGGCTCCAACTTCACTGCGCCCGGCTTGTACACGCCGTGCACATTACCGAAGGTGGCAGCCAGCATGAACTCGCCCAAACCGTGCAAAGTCTCATAGGTGAGAAGCATGTCCGCCGGGGAGGTGTAGAGCTTGGCCGCGTGCTGTCCGCTGTTGTCCACGCCGTCTTCCTCACCGCCGACAACGCCGATTTCAATTTCGAGAACGATGCCTACCTCGGCGCACTCCTTGAGCATCTGCTTGGAGATCTCGAGATTTTGAGCCATCGGCAGAGCGCTGGCATCCAGCATGTGAGAGTTGAACAACGGGCCCTTGCCCTCAGCGATGCGCTTCTTGGACTCCGCGATGAGCGGACGCAGGAAGCTGTCAATCTTGTCCGCCTGACAGTGATCCGTGTGCAATGCCACCAGCACATCATATTTCTCCGCCAGACGATGAACCGCCTCTGCTAAAACAATGGCTCCCGTAGCGGAATCCTTCACCGCCGTTCCGGAGGCAAATTGCCCACCGCCCAACGAGATCTGGATAATTCCGTCGGACTTGGCCTCGGCGAAAGCTTTGAGAGCACCGTTGATGACTTCAATGGTGGTGACATTCACGGCAGGATAGGCATAGCCCTCCTTCTTGGCCGTGTTGAGCATCTTGATGTACTGTTCTTGGGTTGGAACTGGCATAGTTCTGTATTGGGTTAGAATTGTGCGGACGAGGCTCGCGCCTCTCATGCGTGTTCATAGTAGCACGCGCGCCCCGATTTTGCAAGACGAAACTCAGAAGCAGCCAAGGCAGACGCATTAGGAAATGCGTTTGCCTAAGTCAACTATAATAATTAGGTGGGAGAATTTTTATTTTACGCTAAGGAAGATCAGCGTAGCTCCGCTTAT
>CANRET010000115.1 GCA_947629715.1 uncultured Akkermansia sp. | reverse complement strand
TGCTTCGGCAAACGGCTTCCTCCCCCGTCCCGGTGCAGACGACAGAAGGGAATGAGGAAGAGTACCCCATGGAAAGCATTGAGCTGATTGCCCAAGGCAAACCGAATCCGTTTTCGCTCGACACCCCTTTCTCCCCCACGCTCATCAAGGATTTCCTGACCTGTCCTCTGCGCTTCTGGCTGAATAAACTCCACGGCATCTCTCCCTCCGACGCCTACAAGGACAGCACACGTGAACTCCAGGCGAACACCTACGGTACCATCCTGCACCGTATCCTCAGGCAACTGGTCGAGCGTTACCCGGAGCGCCCGCCGGGGGTCGAACCCAACAGTCTGAACCGTGAAATTAACGAGTATGCGCGGGAACTCCTGCAGCAGGAATTCAGCGCCTACGCTGCCGATCGAAGGGACTCGCTGCCCGTTTTCCTGCAGAATCAGCGCGAAACCATGGGCGAGAGCCTCAAGCTCTATGTTGACCGCCACGTGAAAGATCTGTGCGAGGGCTGGCGCTGTGAGCATCTGGAATGGACGGTGAACCCCGATCTCGATCTACCGGACGGATCGCTCGCTCACCTCAAAATGACCATCGACCGCGTGGATTACAATCCCGACAAAAACACCTACCGCATCATCGATTACAAGACAAGTGGCTCGCCGCCAAAGGATAAGCATTTGGTCTCCACTCAAGAAGATCTATTCAAAGAAAGGATGAAAAATTTCCCTCTGTATCTCGGAGGGGGAGGCGCAGTAAAACGTTGGGGAGAAGTGCAACTCCCGCTGTATGCACACGCGCTCAGGCAGCTTAAGAAGCTCGGTACCACCTTGCCGGAACTTGCTTATTATAACCTTCCGCGCGGCAAAAATGTCGAGTATAATACCTTCAAATTTACCAAGAAAGAAATACCGGAAAATGTCATTGAAGATGGAATAGAAACCGCTAGGCAGGCGATCGACCTTATTCGTCGCGGACTCTGCCTGTACTCCCGTGAAGACTTCGGCGAAACACCCTATGATTCAACCAGAGATTTCCTTTCCTTCGGCACTCCCGCTATCGACGATCATCTGCGCGACGTTTGCGGTCTCTCTTCCAAATAACCCTTCAAACTTTCAACTATGTCTGCACTTGTTACAGGATGTTCCATCGCCGCCTCTGCCGGCACCGGTAAGACCTACCAGCTCACCTCGCGCTACCTCGCCCTGCTCACGCTCGGGGCGCCTATCTCCTCACTCGTTGCCCTCACCTTCACCCGAAAAGCGGCCGGAGAATTCCGTCGGCGCATTTTTCAGGCCTTGGCGGAGGGCGCCGAAGATAAACGGGAGGGAGGACGCAATGTCCTCACCGCCCGCATTTGGGCTACCTGGACGGATGAGGAAGCCCCCCTCTACCCAGCGGCTATTCCTTACTTCCTGAGGGCGGAAAAGGAAAACTGCTTCCCGGAGGAGCTCCCCGACTTGCCCGAAATTCTGCACCTGAATCAGGAAAAGTACCGAAGCCTCCTGCGGGAACTCGTTACCGCAGGTTCCAAGCTCCGACTTTCCACCCTCGATAGTTTCTTCAACACCCTGCTGCGTACGCAAGCCTTGTCACTTGGCGTTGCGGGAATGACGACCATTTCGGACGAGGATCTCAAGCAGGCGCAAGAGAGAGCGCTCCTCGCCACCATTTCCCGACTCGACAGCGAAACCGTCGTCAAATTCCTCCGAAGCTTCCGATGCAAAGGTAAAGACATCCTGCGGACTCTTGATGACTTGATCTATAAATACGGGGATAAGCTGCGTGAACGTCATGCCGACGGCAGCACCTACGCAGCTCCTTTTAATCTGGAGGATTTGTCAGAGGAATCTGAGCTGGATCCCGTGGAGTTTAGGCGCGAGATCCAGGAAATGCGAGATTTGTTCCAAGCCCTTACCGGAGGTGATAATAAGCTTTTCATCAATGGAAAATGTAAAATCAAGACGGCTCTTGACGCGTTGGAGAAAGGCGAACATCACGATCTTATGGACAAGGGGGAGCTATGGAAAGGCAGCCCCGAAGCGCAGGCATACCGCGCCAAACTCATGGAATTGGTAAGAAAATGGAAAACGGAGATCCTGCGTGACGTCCAGGTCAAGACGCGCGACTTCATCATCTTCCTGCACTTGTACCTTGAAAACTACCGGAAAATCATCTCCGAGTCCGGACAGTTTAGTTTTGCAGATATCACGCATCTTGCGATGCAAATCCTGGGAGATGAGAAAACGCCTAGTCGGCTGGCGTACCTGCTGGATGGTCGGATCGACCACTGGTTGCTGGACGAATTCCAAGACACCTCCCCCATCCAGTGGAAAACGCTTTTTCCCCTGCTCAACGAGATAGCCTGCGACCACGAAGAGTTCGAGGACACGCAGCGGGACACCCCTCGCATATTGCCCATCTCAGAGCGCAGCCTTTTCGTTGTGGGTGATGAAAAGCAGAGCATCTACGGCTTTCGAGGCACGACGCCCGAATTCTTCCGGGAAATCCGCAACGAAACTCCGTGGAAGGAATCGATGCTCCCTCGCCGACT
>CANRET010000114.1 GCA_947629715.1 uncultured Akkermansia sp. | reverse complement strand
GCCTACAAGCATCGCGGCTTTTGGCAGTGTATGGACACGCAGCGCGACAAAGCTCTGCTCAACGGCATGTGGAAACGCGGTGAAGCGCCATGGAAAGTCTGGTCATGAGTACAAATGATAAAAAGATTCTACTCACGGGAGCATCGGGTTTCATAGGCTCGCATGTGTTGGCGGAGCTGTTGAAACGCGGGTACGAGGTGCATGCCGTGGTTCATCATGGAGAGGTCAACCAACACCCCGGCGTTACCGTCCACCGGCTTGACCTTTTGAACCCCGTTGCTGTAGAGTCATTTATGACACAGGAGAAGTTTACGCATCTGCTGCATTTTGCGTGGTATGTAGGCGAGAAACTCCATGTGCATGAGAAGAACCTTGACTGGTTGGCAGCAAGTTTGTACCTGCTTAGAAGTTTTGGGCAGCATGGCGGACAGCGCTTCTTGGGAGCCGGTAGCTGCGCGGAGTATGAATACCGGTATGGATTACTGCATGAGGGGGATACCCCGACCGATCCGGGCATTCTGTATGGTAACGCCAAGAATGCACTTTGTCGGATGGCGGAAGTGTATTGTCGGATGAAGGGAATGCGCTTCCAATGGACGCGCATCTTTAACCTGTACGGTCCCGGAGAAAAGCCGCAGAGGCTCATGCCCTCAGTGATTCGTTCTTGTCTGCGGGGAGAGGACGTGCGCGTGAGCGAATGCACCAACTTCTTAGATTACTTGCATGTGGCAGATACAGCGCGAGGTATAGCGGATGTGTTTGAGAGTGAGATAAACGAGGTTGTTAATATCAGTTCAGGTCAGCCGGTGCAGTTACGTTGCATCGTAGAGATGATTGCCAAGCTTACCGGTTTTGCCGGCAATATACTCTGGGGAGCTGTCCCGTCTGCCTTCGAGGATGAACTCGTTGTCGGAGACAATCGCCGACTTCGCTCTTTGGGCTGGAAACCGCGATACGATATCATCAGCGGATTACAAGATACGATTAACTACTGGAAACAACATGTATAACAACGTATATCAAGGCAAAACCGTTCTCGTGACCGGGCACACCGGCTTCAAGGGTTCGTGGCTGGCTATTTGGCTCACGATGATGGGAGCAAAGGTAGTGGGCTATGCTCTCGAACCGTACTCCAAGAAAGGAAATTACTGTGCCTCGCACCTAAGTGGGCGCTTGCACGCCGACCTGCGGGGAGATGTGCGGGATCTGGACACCCTCAGCGACGTTGTTGAGAAATACCGACCGGAAATTGTTTTCCACTTGGCGGCGCAAGCTCTCGTACGCACCTCATACGAACGGCCGCGCACTACTTTTGAGACGAACATGATGGGCAGCCTGAATGTGCTGGAGTGCGTGAGGAAGCACGATTGCCTGAACACGGCGGTCATGATCACTTCGGACAAATGCTACGAGAACCGGGAACAGATTTGGGGCTACAAAGAAACGGACCGCATGGGCGGCGAAGATCCTTACTCTGCCTCGAAGGGATGTGCGGAGCTTATGATTCATGCTTACCGGCAATCCTACTTCAATCCGGTGCGTTATGCTGAGCACGGTAAGGCGGTTGCATCCGTGCGCGCGGGCAACGTCATCGGCGGGGGCGATTGGTCGGCTAACCGCATCATACCGGATTGCATCCGCAGCATCGAGGAGGGTAAGCCCATCCAAGTACGCAATCCGAAAGCCACGCGCCCTTGGGAACACGTGCTGGAACCTCTTTCCGGATATCTACGTGTGGGACAGAGGCTCATGGAAGACCCGGTAAAGTACGCAACCTGCTTTAACTTCGGTCCGCAGCTTAAGTCGAACAAAACGGTGATGGAAGTGGTGCAAACTCTCGTGGATTATTATGGCAAGGGGAGTGTGGTGGATGCCGGTGATCCGAATGCCGTGCATGAGAACACGCTGTTGAACCTGGATGTAACCAAGGCGTACACGATGTTGCAATGGGAAGCTAAGTGGGACTTGCAGGAGGCGGTGCGTAAGACCGTGGACTGGTATAAGGAGGCGCTCACCGCACACGATATGTATGATTTCTGCGTGAAGCAAATTAACGAACATGGAGACCACTTCGTCCAGTAACCTCGTGTTGGGTGCAGGCATTGCCGGCATCGCGGCGGCATGGCGCCTGAGGCAAAAGGGACAACAGAGCATTATCTTGGAGAAGGATGATGATTGGGGCGGGCTGTGCGGACATTTTGTGATTGACGGCTTCCGCTTCGACCGCTTTGTGCATTTCTCCTTTGCTCCCGATGCGCAGATGGCGCAATTGTTTGAATCTTCTTCCCCGATGTATTCTCACGTGCCTGTGTGCTACAACTTTTACCATGGATGTTGGCTGCGGCATCCGGCGCAGAATAACCTGGCTCCCCTGCCGGCAGAGGAAAAAGTACGGATTATTGAAGATTTTGTGAATCGTCCGCACAAGAATTCTTCTGAGATCTCTCGCTACGATGAATGGCTGCGTGTGCAATACGGCAATTACTTTGCCGAGCATTTTCCTTTTGCCTACACGCGCAAATACTGGGGACATGAAGCCGGTGAATTGGAGACGCGCTGGGTGGGGGAACGCATGCGTATATCGCCGCTGACCGAGGTGTTACGCGGAGCTTTTAACGAACAAGACGAGAATTATTACTATACCGCCCACATGAATTACCCGAAAAAGGGAGGATATCGTAGTATTCTCAATTCCTGTCGTGAAGG
>CANRET010000113.1 GCA_947629715.1 uncultured Akkermansia sp. | reverse complement strand
TTGGATATTGACGGCACGCTGAAGCTGGAGAACGGCGACCTCGTGGTGAGGGGCGCGGACAGTCATCTGGGCACCCTCAACTTCGCGTACGGCACCGGCAGCACGAATCCTGATAGCGAGGATTCGGATAATCTGACAACCACCGATGGTCTCGTCGTGGACGGCGGCAAGCTGAGCGTCGAGGACATTGAGGAGGGCAGCAAGGACACGAAAGACAACCGAGTGACTCTGAAACACGGCGGCGTGTTCGAGTTCACCGGAGGGAAAGAGGAGGCGGAGACGCTGGACAGCACGACCTTCTCGGGTTCCGGAACCTTGTCCGTGGAGGACGGGTCCAAGTTGACGCTGGGCAACGATGAGGGCGGCCAGCTGAACGGCGTCGGCGTGACGCTGGACGGCGACGGCTCCGTGCTGGATGTCGGCAAGGGCAAGAACACGGTGTCTGAGCTCAACGGCACCGGCACGCTCAAGAGCAACGGCGATGACCCCAACCCCTCGGAGCTCACCGTGAGCGGAGGCAGCTTCTCCGGCACGCTGGGTAAGAGCGACGACGCCGAGTCTGCCGGCAAGCTGACGGTTGCAGACAACGGCAACTTCACCCTGAAGAACGCCAAGAGCGAGGCCAAGACAGGCGAGACAGGGAGCGCTTGGGATGTGAAGCTGGGCGACGGGTCGCAGCTGACCGCCGACGTGAGCGGTTCGTCGGGCGATGGCCCGCTTGTGCTGGGCGACGTGGACCTGGGCGAGGGCAACATGACCGTGGACTTCGGGGACGGCCCGATGCAAGCAGGCAAGCTGGAGGCTAACCTGAACTCCGCCGAATCGAGCGGAACGCTGGAGTTCCACAGTGACGGAAGGGTGGGGAACGGCGTGCTGGATACGGGACTCGATGTGAGCGATGGTCTGACAGGATCCATCGACAGGCACGTCAAGTTCACCGGCGCGGGCAATTTCCTGAAGGATAACAACGTCTATGTCTATACCGATGAGGAGGGCCACAACAACCTGATGGTCCAAACCTCCGAGGCTCAGCAGAACAAGCTGGAGCGCGCGCTGCCCCAGGCCAACAAGAATGTCCTGGCGGGCGCGGCCATGGTCTGGGATTCGCTGAAGAGCAAGTCGCAGATCGCCTCGTTCTTCGACACGCTGAGCGATCCGAACTCGGATTACAAGCGCCTCATCAACGCCGTGGTCGGCCAGTACGACGACAACAAGGTCGCTGAACTGGAGCGCACGTTGACCGCCGTGGCAGGCGCGTCCATCTCCACGATCGGACCGGCTCTGGTCGAGGACTTGCACCGCCAGTTGAAGTCCATCCGCAACCGCACGACGACGATGGCCGGCGAAGCGACCTACGACGGCTACGACAACCTGCCGCTCTGGCACGCCTGGATCAACGGCGAGGGCAATTACCACAAGCTGGATTCCGACGGCTATATGCCGGGCTACACGCTCAACAACTGGGGCGGAACGATGGGCGTGGACATCGATGTGACGCCGCAGACTACGCTGGGTCTGGCGATCTCCGCGATGTACGGCGACCTGAAGCCCGACGCGGCTGACAGCGCAAGCGGGCATCTGGACACCACTTACCTCACCGCCTTCCTGCGCGCGGCGAGCGGGGCCTGGATCCACACCTTCGTGGTCAGCGGCGGCCTGGCCGACGTGAGTCTGGACCGTACGGTCAATTACGGCACGGGCAGCTACCGCACGAAGGGCGATACCGACGGCTACGCGGTGGGCGCGATGTATGAGGTGGGCTACACGAAGCTCATGAACAAGGAGGGAACGATGGCGCTGCAGCCGGTGTTCAATGTGGAGGTGCGGCACGCCTCCGTCAAGGGCTACACCGAGACGGGCAGCGACGCCGGTCTCAAGGTGGATGACATCCGGCAGGATGTCGTGACCTTCGGCGCGGGTGCGCGCATGCAGAGCATCGTGGGCGAGAACGCCTTTAACCGCGCCTCGATCTTTGAGGCCCGCCTGCTCGCCAAGGTCGATGTGGGCGATCGGTCCGGAACGGCCATGAACGGCATCATCGGCTGCGCCACCCACGCGGAAGTGGAGAGCGCGGAGGTGGGAGCCGTGGGTCTGGAAGCAGGCGTCGGTCTCTCGGTTCCGCTCGGCTCGCAGTACGGCAGTCTCTTCCTGGACGGCTCCGTCGAATGGCGCCGTGGATGGACCAGCCTGAACGCCTCGGCCGGCTACAGAATCAACTTCTGATTCATTTTGACACGCAAGCGGGCGCATCGCCGGGACTCATCCCCGACGGTGCGCCCGCTTTTTTTCGGAACGTCGCCCATTTCCAACCCTGCTTATCTCTTTTCAAAAGAGATGTCCAGTATCCTTTTCAAAAAAATTTTTTTCTCTTGACACAGCCACCTCCGCCCTTTCCGAAGGACCGGCATTCATCATCAATTCGTTAGCGCTTAAAAATGCCCGAAATCTCTTTTCAAAAGAGATAAGCAAACAGTGCTTGCGAAGGCTTGAAAATGAAGTATGACACAAAAAAATTGTCCTCCCCTTCTCACGAAAAAAGAGAGGAACGGAAAACGCAAAACATGATGATCATGAGCGTCTTGCGCCCGGCTTAGCTGCTTATCTCTTTTGAAAAGAGATAAACTACCAAAACAATGGAGACGGGGAGATTTCGGGGACACCGAGATCCGCCCGGCTTCATCGTCCCTCCCACCCTCAAAAACAATCAGTCATGAAAC
>CANRET010000112.1 GCA_947629715.1 uncultured Akkermansia sp. | reverse complement strand
CGAGGCGCACCGCTTCGCCGAACAGAATAACATCAACGATACCGTCGCGTCCTGTGAACTCATGCAGATGATGGGGCGCGAGATCTTCTTTGCCCCCAGCAATACGTTCAATCTCAAAGTAACCTTCCCGGAGGATGGAGAGCTTTTTCTCGCTCTCCTTCAAGCTCAACGACATCATGATGTTCCTTGTGCGAAATAAAGTCGTCGGCTCCGACATGGGCGAAGTGTATGAGTTCGTCCCTTTTGATTGGAACGAGTTGCGCCGTCGCCGCATCTTAGTGACCGGATCATGCGGCCTGATCGGGAGTTTTATCATTCGTTGCCTTCTGCATGCTAACGCCAAGAGCCGTCTTCACATGCGCATCATTGCCTCCTGCAGAGACATCCCTCGTGCTCGTTCTCTTTTTGACAAGGAAATCGAGGCGCACGCACGCTACCTGCATTTTCAAGAGGCGGATGTCTGCCAACCTTTCTCCTGCCACGGGCGTGTGGATTACATCATCCATGCCGCCGGTCCCGCTTCATCCTCCTTCTTTGTTCAGCAACCGGAACTCACGCAAAAAATCATTGTAGAGGGAACCCGCAATATGCTTGAATTTGCGCGTGAGAAAAAAGTGCGCGGCATGGTCTATCTCTCCTCCATGGAGGCTTTCGGGATCATCCATGATGCCCATCCCCTGACGGAGCAGGAATTCGGCGACATTGATCCCTCTAACCCACGCCATTCCTACATGGCAGCAAAGCGTAAGGCTGAGGCTCTCTGCAGACAGTACGCTCGCGAATTCGGATTGCCTGTCCGCGTGGCGCGACTGGCCCAAATCACAGCAGGCTGCACCCCCTTTGACCATCCTCGCGTTTACGCCTATTTTGCGCGCTGCGTTGTAGAGCATACGCCCATTCGCCTGCAGACGAGCGGTGCAAGCGTATTGAGCAGTTGCTACATCACGGATGCCTTGCGAGCCATCCTGCTCCTCCTGCTCAGGGGAAACAATGGCAACGTGTATAATGTGGCGTACCCCGACGACGCTCAAAGCGTGTCGGAGACTGCCGCGATCCTTTCAAAACAGTATGGTCTGGGGGACGTTGTTGTGGATAAAAAAGAGACGGACTGCTACGTGAATTCAACGTCGTGGAGCATGGACGTCTCCGCATTGGAGGCTCTCGGATGGAGGACTCGCATCCCTCTTGCCGCCGCCTACTCCAGACTCATCAGCAGTTTTTATTACCAACTTAAAAAGGCTTCTCTTCCCCAAAAGCCTCCGATTCCCCCACGAACCTTCTCCATTAAGACCACCCCTTTCTCATGGCAGGTCACCCTCTTCGGAGTGCGCTTTTCTTTCAAACGTCGCAACTGGGCATGGCTACGCTACAAACTTTTTTCGCTTGCCCCCATCAAACGAAAAAAAATCGTTTTCATCAACTATCGCGGCAGAGCTTTCGGATGCAATCCCAAATACATCGCCGAAGAGATATTGCGCCGCAAGTTGGCGTGGGATATCGTCTGGCTGGTTGCGAAGAAAAGAGACCATCAGAAAGAGTTCCCGCCCGGCATACGACTCGTCAACTACGCGTCATGGAAAGCCATGCGGGAGCAGAGCAGCGCCCATTTCGTCGTTGACAATTACTCCATCCCGTCCTTCATTTCACGCGGGCTCCGAAAGCGGCCCGGGCAAATCTATGTGAATACATGGCACGGCTCCTTCGGCATCAAGAAAATGTGGCAGGATACCGCATCATATCGTGATGTGGATCCCCATGTCCAAAGGATTTTGAATGACAAAAAGTATTTCGCGATGATTGACTACGACGTGACGCACTCCGATTTTGAGAATAAAGTGATAAAAAGCTCGTTCCATAAGTACGGAAGTCTGGTGCAATTGGGACATCCACGCAACGATGTGTTTTTCCGATCAAAGGAGTGGCTTGCAGATACAAAGAAGCGGATCACGGCGACCCTTGGAATCCCCGAAGAAAAGAAACTGATGCTCTTTGCCCCGACGTACAGAAAAGACGGCACGCTCACGCACTACTTATTGGATGCGGATCTCTTACTGAGCGTCCTCGGTGAGGATTGGTGGCTCGTTCTTCGCGCCCATCCCAATATGAGTTTCTTTATGCCGGAAAGGCTCTACGCCTCCTGCGGGCGCGTGGTGAACGCCTCGCACCTGACGGATACGCAGGAGCTTCTCGTGGCTGCAGACGCCATGATCACGGATTACTCAAGCTGCATCTTCGACTTTATGCTCAGTCGCAAGCCGGGGTTCTTCTACGTGCCCGACGCACCATTGTACGAAATGCAGCGCGGTCTTTACTATCCGCAGGAAGAAACTCCCTTTCCGGTGGCTCACAATGATGAGGAATTGATCTCCAACATCCGATCCTTTGACCGCGCCGCCTATGAAGATAAAATTGACGCCTTCCTTCAGCGCATGGGCAGCGTGGAGGACGGTCACGCGTCGGAAAGAGTGGTGGATCTGCTGCAGAAGCTGATGGAAAGGAGGGCAGGAGCTTGAAGACGTACGCCGTCATCCTTGCCGCCGGTGCATCCGAACGCTTTAGCGGAGGGGTGTCGAAGCAATTCGTACGCATCGCCGGGCGCACCGTTCTGGAGCACACCCTCGCCGTCTTTGAGTCAGCGGAGGAAATTGACGAGATCATCCTGGTGATCCCTGCAAAGCAACGGGAAAAGGTGCAACGAATCCTTTCACGCTCCGAACATGCCAAAGTGCACCGCATTGTAGAAGGCGGTGAGACGCGCCGTGAATCGAGTAGGGGGCTTTCGCCCCCTCTCACACCACCGTACGTGCCTTTTATGGCATACGGCGGTTTCCTAACCT
>CANRET010000111.1 GCA_947629715.1 uncultured Akkermansia sp. | reverse complement strand
CCCTCGCAGCTGGAACCGCAGGGACAGGTCGCCGCAGACGCCCGGGCAACTGCCGACGATGCCTCCTCCACCGTGCGTCTGACACAGAGCGGGAGAGAAGCCGCCGCCTATGGTACAGCCGTCCATGCCCTGTGGGAGCAAATCGGCTGGGCCTCCTCCCCGCAAGATTTCCCCGCATGGGTTCATTCTCCGCAGGGAGAGGAGCAGCAGGTCGTTGCCCGCGCCCTGCAGCGGGATGATGTACGCGCCATCATCAGCTGTCCCGACGGAGAGTACTGGCAGCTCTACCGCGAGCAACCCTTTGTTTTCGCCGTGCAAGGCAAGACGGAGCTGGTTTCCGGCACGTTCGACCGTGTGCAGGTGCGTACCGATGACGACGGGAAGCCGCAGGAAGCCCTCATCATCGACTACAAAACCGACCGTGTCACCATCGGCGACGATGCAGAGTACGCCGCCCTGCGCGCGCGCCATGCCCCGCAAATGCGCGCCTACCGTCGCTATCTTGCGGAATCCTTGCATCTGGATGAGGCGGATGTGCGTGTGGCGTTGGTCTCAGTGCCGCGCGGCGGAGGCGAGGCAAGCGTGCAGCTCTACTCCGCAGCGGAATTGGTATGAGGACGATTTTGTTTTCATCCTCACAATTTCACAGAACTAATGTAAAAAGAGTTTCAAGCCGCGCTTCGCACGGACACGGGAGGAGGGCAAACCATCTCGAGGCAATCTCGGATGAGGCATCATATCAATAGATAAAAACATCAAAGCAAAATGGACACATTATTCATCGTCATCATAGTTGTATCGCTTGTTGCTTTAGCATTCTTCATGGCGTGGCTCCTGGAACGACAGAAGACGTCCCACTTGAAAGCAGAGAATGCGAAGCTGCAGGAACAGATGCAATTCGAACGGAGCAATCTCACCGAGACGTTTCGAAGCATCGCCGGAGATGCTCTTCGCGAACGCAGCGATCAGCTGAAATCCGATAATTCCGAATCGATGCAAACGGTTCTTCTCCCTCTGAATGAGCAGATGAAGCAACTCGGGAACTTGATAGACAGTCTGAGCAAAACAGGGATTTCATCTTCTGCAAAGATCGAGACGCTTATGCGCGAGATGACGGCTCAAACACAAAAAATTGGGAATGACGCTGTGAACCTGACAAACGCCTTGAAAGCGAATCCTAAGAAGCAGGGAGATTGGGGAGAACTTATTTTGGATCGATTGTTGGAAGCCAATGGCCTTCAAAGAGATGTCCATTTTTATGCCCAACAGTTTTTCTCGAAAGGTGACGGCAGCAATCGTGGTGATAAACCCGATGTTATTGTTCGCTTCCCCGGCGACCGAGGAGTCGTCATTGATTCCAAAGTTTCACTTACGGCTTACGTCAATTATATTGAAGCCGAGACAAAAGAAGAAGGAGAGCAGTATTTAAAACAGCATGTGACTTCCGTTCGCAACCATGTCAATGAACTTGCAGAAAAGAGTTACGAAAATCTACACCGTCCCGGCTTCATCAAGCAACTGGCGGACCTTGTGCTGATGTTTGTTCCGAATGAAGCAAGCTATATAGCGGCATTGCAAGCGGACCGGAACCTCTATCAAGAGGCATTGAACAAAAACGTCCTCATCGTCGGACCGTCCAATATGAGTATGGCGTTAAGCATGGCGCATCTGTTGTGGCGGAATGAATCTCAGGTCAAAAATGTGAAAGAAATTTTTAATCGCGCCGCGACATTATGTGCCAAGTTTGTCGGTTTTTCTCAAGATATAACGTTGATCGGCAAAAATCTACAAAAGTTAACGAAGAGTTACAATGACGCTGTTTCAAAGGGTTATAACGGGCAAGGGAGTCTTCTGCGTCAATGTCAGGTGCTAAAAGAGCTGGGAGTAAACTACAAGCACGACGAAAAGCAGGATGAGGTGGAACTCATCGATGATTCATTCGTCAACTTGCCCAATGATATGATCGTTTCGAGTGCGGAAAATGAGGGTGTCAATGAGGCCCCCTCGCAAGAAAATAGCTAAAACACCCCAAAATTCCACTTCCGGGCTTGACTTCGGGATCATGTTCTCGTATGGTGTCCTCGCGTTCTTCCTATTGAGGTCTTGCTGCTACAACAGCAGGGCATAGTGCAGGGCGAAATGCCCTGACGTAGGTTGGTTAGCTAACCCGTGGGGTTTGTAGTATGCGTATGATGTGCTACACCAAGGGCGTTAAGTCTGCAAGTCTTTGTAGAGACCTTCCCATGGGAATGTTGAAAGGAGTCCTCCGGGACTCCTTTTTTACTTCAGGGGTTCTCTCAAATGCGTTTGCCCTGTGCATCACCTGATGAGCAGATAATTCGGCATTGGGAGATCGATGGGCAAGGCAAACCTGGCAAGACTGTTTTTACCATACGTTGCTTGCTCCTCTTTGGTAAACGTGTCCCAGTCAATCCCAAGTTCGCTATAATTTTCCACATTGTAAAATGTAATGGCAAGTTGCCAATTGGTCATTCCTGCAAATCTTGATCGGATAGGCTCTTCATGGAGGAATCTGAGCAATGCTTTTTTGTGCTCACGATTGAGCTTAAAGCTTAAAGGATAACCGGAATGAATGATGTATCGTGGAGCTATAAACGAAATCCTGGCAACGCCGGTAGCAGTTTTTGGAGAGCTGGAATTGTAATACTTAAAATAAGGTTCCCCTCTTCTGGTAAAATTACCATCCACGCCTAATTTACAAGTTTTTCCGTAAGCATCTAACCTTACCTGACCAACGGTGGCCATTTCCGTAAGGAGGAAATCCCTGACCAATAATTGTGCAATCCTGTCATTCTGTTTCATATCGTTTGAAAATCC
>CANRET010000110.1 GCA_947629715.1 uncultured Akkermansia sp. | reverse complement strand
ATGATGCACATTCTCATCACTGATTTGTATAAACACACTTCCACTGTCCGCCAACAACTCTCGCACCAGTAACAGTCGGTTGCGAAGGTAAGTCAGATAAGAATGGATCCCCAGCTCCCAGGTGTCCCGGAAAGCCTTGATCATCTCCGGCTCCTGCGTCAAGTCCTCGTCCTTTTTGTCCTTCACATCCCGCTTATCCACAAAGGGCTGGAAATTGGAGCCGTACTTGATGCCGTAGGGCGGATCAATGTACACCATCTGCACCTGTCCGGCCATGCCTTCCTTCTCCAAGAGAGAGTTCATGATGACCAGACTGTCGCCCGCGATTAGCCGGTTGGTCCAATCGACGCCGTGCTGGTAGAACTCAATGCTCTCCTTCCGACGACGCATCCTCTCGGCAGGAGTCTCCGCGGGAAACATAGACTGTTGTCCCTCCAGCTGTCCATCCAGAGCATCCGAGTATTCCTTCATGACTCTTGAAATGATGCTGAGCGGTTTAATCGCCTCGTGGATATGGATGGAGGAAGTGGGCACGTCAAAGCTTGTTCCCTCCGCTTTCCCGGCCCATTGAAGGGTAGGGTCGAGATGGGGATCGAACTGGTAAGTCTTTACCCGTTCTTCGGCCTTATCATGCTGGGCCATCCCAACAGGAGGGTTATTTGTGCGCTTTTTATCATCATGCGTGTATGCTTCAACATCACGCATTTTTGCCGTATCTGTTTCGGCGCTCTGATTTTTCTTTGGACGTGCCATTTTTACATCTCCTTTTTATTTGCCGGAAACAATTCTGCATGTTTTTTCAGCAAATAATCTGTTGCGTAATTTGGATCATCGCTAAGCTGGAGGTTCAACTTTGAACGGAGAAATTCGTATTTAAGCTTGTTGTCTTGGATGATTTTTGACCAGTTAAATACAGAAATAGAAATATTACCAGCATTATAATAATTTCCATCGCCGACAATTTGGTTTTCCAGCGCGATTCTGACTTCTTCGTTGAAATCTTGCCCAAGCAGGATAAAATGCCATTTCGTCCTGGCTTTATCAAACATCGGATTACTGGCTACGGTAAAGGCATAATCGCGAATCTGATCAAGCTCCTTCATTGTCAATGTAAATGTTGGCCGCTTGAGCTCAATGACCAGGTGCTCATATTTTTCGTAAGCTGGGCATATCTGCTCAAACAGGCAAATGTCCGGGATGCGGGTCAGGTCTTCCACTGCCTCCGGAGGGATTTCTGGAATCAAATCTTCCCGTCCTAATTTTTTGATATGCGCTTTCAAAAGGTTTTTTAGAGACTGATCAGAGGTCCCTAATGTGTATTTCTCTCCAAAGATCCACAGCTCCTTAAGCAGAAGCTTATGAAATTGCGTTCTTTCCTTTATGGGTTTCCCTATTGAGTCATTGTAAACCAGTTGCTCGATTACATGGATGAAAGCCAACCGGTCACTGACCGTCTTTGCAACATCAATTATTTCCGGCAGATGCGTGTATGTAAGCAGCTCGGCCAATTCGTCTTGCTGCTCCTGCGTTAAATTAAATACTTCAGTTAAAATAGTTCTTATGCTCGAAGGATTTGTATTGACTGCCTCTTTTATCAGGCGATAAGTCAATTTTTTGGTCGGTGGATTTGCTGACTTTAGTTGAGGAACGACCCGGTTTACCTGAACGGCAAGAACATCAAAAACGCTCCGTTCTGCTCTTGTAACCTCATCTTTGGGTTCCCCATCAAAAGGATAAGCCCCTTCCATCTTTATACGGTTAATTTCGGCGGCAGCATCCTCATCCTCTTGCTCATGCAGTATCTCTTTTATATATTTTCTTGCCTCATGAACAAAAAACGAATATGCATCATCTGCCATACCCATCACAAGGGTATTATCGCGATGCATCGACTCGAAATGCTCACTCATGAGATACACAGACACTGCAGCTTTTGAAAGTAAAGTGTAGTCCTCTTCTGCGTATACCACTCCAGAGCCGCCACAGATGTACATCTTGCTAAAATGCGATTTTTTCCACTGAATAACAACGATTCTGGCATTGATAGTGTCACTATCTTTTTCGTAACATAGCTCTTTTTCGTTTTGGAATCTGATTTGCTCATTAGGGTCCACAGTAACGGAGTTATACTTGATCTCAATATCGGGATAGGCCAACAAATAAGGCGCAAATGTAGCTAAAATGTCTGGCAGTATCTCCTCGTTGTTTGACAGTCTTGTAATCAAAGGCGCCCGGTCATCTGGTATTCCATGAATGTGAACGACTGTACCGGTATGATCAATATCCGCCGGTTCTATAGTCGTACTGATTTGGACGTTCATGTGTGAGCCGGATTCGAATCTGATTTCGTAAGTCATCAGTTTGCCATCGCTTGTACGATAGGTGGTTTTCCATTCCACAAAGTTCCCTACCGCAAGACTTTTATAGCGGCCTTGACCTAACTTTCCATGAAATACTCGTCCAGCTGGACTCTTTTCTGAATATGTTTTTTGGGATCTACCATATTTTCCAAAGTACTCCTCAGCATGCTCAAATGGTATTCCGTGACCGTCATCACTTACAAAAATATCAGAAACATATTCGACATTTCCGATACCATAATATTGAAAAGAAACCTCTATTTTCTTTGCGTCAGCGTCACAGGAGTTCCATATCAATTCTTTTATGGCGTCCCGAGGAGAACCTTTAATACTGCGTTCAAAATGTTCGGACGTCATTTCAACATTAATAGATTTATACTCCATACGCCAACCTCCAAATAATATTTGATAGGATTATTAGCTTACCTGAGCGAGTGATCATGTATCATTACAATTTGAAAAAATATACACTATCACATATATCACTTTATCACAAATACCACTGTTGACGCAAGGGCTAATTTGAAAATATGTGAAAACTCTGAGGCAAACGCCCC
>CANRET010000109.1 GCA_947629715.1 uncultured Akkermansia sp. | reverse complement strand
GCAGCAGAGCAAGGAGACGCGGAAGCGAAGAGGCTCCTCGGTTTCATGTACCTCGCAGGGAAAGACGTAGAGAAGGAGGAGGAGAAGGGATTATCTCTTACGCGCGAAGCAGCGGCAGTGGGGGATGCTAGTGCAAAGGGAGCTCTAGGCGTCATGTACCTCAAAGGGGAAGGTGTGGCGAAGGATGAGGAGAAGGGATTATCACTTACACGAGAGGCGGCAGAGACCGGAGACGCGCAATCACAGAGAAATCTTGCTATTATGTACATGAAGGGAGACATTGTGGAAAAAGATACAAGGAAAGCAGTCGAATGGTTGACGAAAGCAGCCGAGCAGGATCATGCAGAAGCGATGAGTCTTTTGACGGACATGTATATGAACGATAAATACGGGATTCAGGATCCCGAGAAGGGAATGTATTGGCTGAGAAAAGCAGCAGAAGCCGGAGACGCAGCAGCAAGGGGTAGCCTTGGTGCTAAGTATATTAACGGAGAAGGTGTTGAGAAAGATAGGGAGAAGGGCTTGTCACTTGTTCGAGAGGCGGCAGATGCCGGAAATGCACAAGCGCAGAGAAATCTCGCCATCGCGTACATGAAAGGGGAAATTGTAGAAAAGGATGTAAAAAAGGCAGCCGAATGGTTTACAAAAGCAGCTGAGCAGGGAGACGCAGAAGCGCAGGTCTGTTTAGGACTATTTTATGGGAAAGGCATAGGGGTGCCGCAGGATGATGAGAAGTGCTATAAGTTGGCTGTTCAGGCGGCTGAAAAGGGAAACGCGCAGGCGATGCAGATGGTGGCGGCGTGTTATTTGCACGGAACGGGAGTGAAAAGGGATAGGCAAAAAGCATTGGAATGGACCAAACGTGCTGCTGAGGCGGGAGATATTGCTTCCCTGGGCAATGTCGGGGTGATGTATTATCGGGGCATAGGGGTAGAGAAAGACGAGCAAAAGGGGCTCCAAATGCTTGAGCAAGCGGCAGAGGCAGGAGATGCGGGAGCAAAGCGTAACTTGGCTGTTATATACCTCCAAGGGATGGGCGTGACGAAGGATCAGAAGAAGGGGGAGTCACTTTTGAGGGAAGCGGCGGAAGCAGGAGACGCGGAAGCGCAGAGGAATCTCGCCCTCCTGCACATGAAAGGAAAAATTGTGGAAAAGGATGTAAAAAAGGCAGCCGAATGGTTTACAAAAGCAGCGGAAGCAGGAGACGCGGAGGCTCAGTTCTATTTGGGGCTGTTATATGGGAAGGGGATAGGAGTGCCGAAGAACGAGCTTGAGTCTTTTCAGTGGGTAAAAAAAGCGGCGGCGGCCGGGAATCAAAAAGCGAAAGAGTTATTAAAGTTATACGATGAAAAGATACAGCAAAAAATCCGGCAGGAAGGACAACCCGACGAGAAGTTTATACCACGAACACAATGAAAACGATTCTTATTTCCTTTCTCTTCTTCTCCCTCATAGGCTTGACGGCAGGAGAGGATTTGCAGAAATTGCCGTTGCCCGAGCTGGAACAGCAGGTGGAAACAGGAAGACAGAGAGAACCCAGCTTACAGCATGTTGTAAAAAGGCAAATTTCCCGCCGGAAATGATGCAGTTACCGTCGCCATTGGCAAAATATCTTTCCCAATATACACGGATGCGAGTTGCCAGAGAGAAATTGAAAGAATTATTGTCACTGTGGGATGTAGCTCAATTTGTATATTCGCCACGACAAGAAGACTTTATCAATCACCTTGACCCAAACAAGGCAGGAGTGAGTTCACGCGTGCGTGAGGAACTGACATCGGATGTGCTCCATACTCTGTCGAATACTCAATTAAAGCTCGTTTAGCGCTTTTTCCTGCAACATGAACTTCCAGAGAAGGAAGATTGGATGAATGAAAAAAACATCAGAAACCTTTGCTAAATAGCTGCGAATTGCAAGGACACATAGAGAGGATATGCTTCACGTAAACCGTTTATTTATTCAACGATGCACCTCTTGACACATAAACAAACATGATGAAAGCATCATACGAAAGAAAAGGAGCGTTGATTGTGGTACTAGCGCTTATTGTGCTCGGAGTAGTCCGATACTGCGATGACTCGATCGTGGTTCGCAATCACCCAAGGAAAGAGTTCGTATCAGTGAAAAAAATTGAAACGAGGATTGTTGGTTATGAGGAGTACATTGATCAAGCACAAAAAAGAATCAAAGCTCTAAACGAAACGGCAAGCTTAGCCGAAATGGTTTGTGATAGGGAAAGCGCGCTTGCATTCATGAAGTACATGGAGAAACCGAAACCAAGCTGTCCTTTTTTTTCTGTTGACGCATCCTTATTGGATGTTCAGCAGAAAAAAGTCATCGAAAAATGGGAGAACGAGATGTTTCTTGTCAATGCAGCGACTTTCATCCTTATGAAAAAAGCTTGCAAAAAGGTTGTGGACGCCGATGGATACGGAGATGATGACGTGCGCTCTTATTATACCGAAAAATGGAATGAAATAAAGAACGGGGTTCCTGTAAAATAGAGTGTGAACTACAAAAACAAATGCAACGGAAGTCGAAAACAGCCTTCATCACGTACCGTGCCACAGGCAAGGTGATTTCCACCGACCCGAGCGGACTGAAGGGCGACACGACCACGTGGGAATATGATATGGCTACAGGTATAGAGCTTCGCAAGACCTACGCCGATGGCAAGGGAACGGTGAAAACCTATGACGCGTACGACAATCTCGCCAGCGTGGCAGATGCGCGTGGGGTAGTAGCTACTTGCAGCTACGACATCCAACGAGGTTTGCTCACGGGCATCAGCTTTAGTGACAGCACGCCCGCACAGAAGTTTACCTACAATTTTCTCGGACAGCTGACAACGGTACAGGACGCTTTCGGAGCGCGCAGCATCGGCTACCGTCGGTATAGGTGTCATAGCCATAGTGGCGACAGGCGGAGTAG
>CANRET010000108.1 GCA_947629715.1 uncultured Akkermansia sp. | reverse complement strand
GCGCGGTCATTTTTCTGATGGGCAGTGCGCAGTTCAGAGGGCATGGTAAGTTCATCATACAAGTCCGCGAGACTGCTATCAGGGTAAAGCGCACGGGCGTCCAGGATCATCTGGGCCGTCTTTTCGATTTTCACCCGCTGAGCATCCGTTGGCGTAGGCCAGGGGAAATTGTTATACACAACATCTTTGGAATACCGATAGTCACTCTTTAACCGTCCGCAGACTGCTCGCATCCAGGCCATATGGACATTGGAGGTCAGAACACCAAAATGGTACAATGTCGCATCAGGAACTAGCTTCACCAAGTTACTGCACAATATATCCGGTGTCATAAACCCTATTGGAACATACCGACGTCTTTCCGACGAAACTTCAGGGATTACAACATAAGTACCTGATGGCATATTCTCAACGTGAAATCTTGTGGGCCGATCTGCCAGCTTTACCGTCCCCTCGCTCTTACTGGCAAGCCGAAAGTTGCGGACAGCCTCCACTCGCTTCATACACTCCGGCATTTTCCGAAGTTCATTGGGCGGGCACTCGCCAAGCCACAAACAATACCGGGGCCGACGGTTTATAAACTCCCAAGAGCCATACCATGTACGAAACCACTTTTCGGAGCCTGGCTCTTTCTGGATAAAGGCGTCTCGTTCTTCCCGCGTGAACAAATAGTTCCCGCCATCTATCGGCTTATTGCCAATCCCGATCTCTGGTATATCGCAAAGAGGCTTGTTCCGGCTCTCCACAAAAATATTCTCTGCGTCCAGCAGATACCCGTTGATGTTGCCCACAGCCTGGGGTCTATCGGAGGAATAGATTACTTTTGGGGCCGCATTGGGCGCAATGCTGAATCCAACTATCACGCAATGGACATGGGCCTTAATCTTCGCCTCGCTGTCCCAACGGAAAGTGCGGTGTGCAAAATCAATATGAACGCCCATATCAAACAGCGGTTTCCAGAGATTTGCTACAGCCTCGCCTTGGGCGACGGAGTTCGTAGAAACCAGCGCACTTCGGATTGCAGTACCATCCATCATGTCTGTTGCTTTTTTATACCAGCACGACACATAGTCCAAATTCCCGGCGTTCTTCCATCCAGGAAATACTACATTCAAATCATCCTTTTGCGCGGCATCCATCAAGCGTGCCCCCACAAACGGTGGATTGCCCATAATGTAGTTCAATTCGGTTTTGGGCACAACACTCTCCCAGTCCAAGCGAAGAGCGTTTCCCTCCGTGATGTTGGCATAGCTTTTCAGCGGCAAAAAGTCCAACGCCATGTGCACCACATCTTCGGTGGCCTTCATCATCTGGCTCTCCGCAATCCAAAGAGCGGTCTTGGCTACCGTCACGGCAAAGTCGTTGATCTCAATACCGTAGAACTGGCCTATGGACACTTGGATAGCGCCGTCCACGTCCATGGTGATCTGATTGGACAGGCTCCGCAACACTTCATTCTCCAGTTTTCTCAGCGACAGATACGTCTCAGTCAGAAAGTTGCCGGAACCACACGCCGGATCGAGAAACTTCAACTGTGACAGTTTTGTCTGAAATTGATGCAGCTTTCGCTGTCGGGTACGCTCCACTGGCTCCGCTTTCGCCTCTTCCAACTCCTGACGCAAGTCATCCAGAAACAGCGGATCAATCACCTTATGTATGTTTTCAATACTTGTATAGTGCATGCCGCCGGAGCGCCTGGTCTCCGGGTTCAATGTACTCTCAAACACCGCGCCAAAGATTGTAGGACTTATCTCTGACCAGTTGAAATCTTCACTGGCTCGTGCCAGTAAAAGCGTCTTTAATTCCTCGGTGAATGGTGGGATCTCGATGCTTTCATCCGCAAACAGGCCCCCGTTGACATAGGGGAAAGCCGCCAACGCCGGATTGTCATCGGCTAGATATTTGTCCCTCTGTTCCGGTTTTTGATCCAAAATCCTGAACAGTTCCACCAGAGCCTTGCGCAGACCACCGGCAGGGATATCACGGAGATAGTCATGGAACATACCATGCTTACCAAATATCCCGGCATCTTCGGCGTATAGGCAGAACACCAGTCGGACGCAAAGCATATTCAGACTCCTAAGCGTATTCGGGTCCGCCGGATCTTTGTACTGCTTCAGCAGCGCGTCATAGAGGACACCCACCAACTCGCCGGCCTGTAAAGAAATCTCCATTTCCTGTTTGATCTGCTCATTGCCGGTATCCACAAGAAACTGTAAGCGGTAATACTCCGTTCCCAGATTTTCAAGCAGAATACTCTCTGGCTCGCCAGTGGGCCGCTCCATATCGTAAATATGAAACTCTTTGAAATTGCAAGTCACGATCCACCGGGGCCGCTGTGAATAGGGCAGTTCCGCTGAATATCGCTTGGCCTGTTGGAACGGCGTCAAAAGCGTTCCGTCAGACTGCTTAATAGGCTTGCTAAGATCTTTATCAATGCCCTTCTGCTCAATTAGAACATGGGTTGCCGGGATGAAGCCGTCAATAAAACTTGTGTGATCCAGCTTCACCTGCTCTTCAAAGGTTATGAAATTTGCTACATCCTCCACACCCAGCACATTGGTTAGGAGCGTCAGCCAGAAAGCCTGGCTCTCTCCCTTTTCGTAGCCTTTTCCTTTCCAATGCTCGGCAAAATTTACGGCAGCAGAGCGTTTTTCCACATCTGTCATGACGTATCCTCCATGCAAGGAAACTGTGTATTAAGTTTATCACATTTTGCATAATAATGGGAGAGCGTTTTTCAAAATACCGTCACAAATTAGTAATCCTAAGCAAATTGGGCTCAACCACAACGATCCCCCTCCCCAGCTTTCGGGCATAGCGGACTGTAGCTGCTGTGCCGCCGCGCCACTCACCGTTGTATACTGCCAGCAGATAGGCCGCGTGATCCACCATATAGCGATTGCGCTCCATCATGCAGCCGTCGTGATAATCCTCGCTGAT
>CANRET010000107.1 GCA_947629715.1 uncultured Akkermansia sp. | reverse complement strand
AATCATGCCATTTTTGCTATCAAATGTGTAACCTATGTTTTGAAACTTTTCTGTTACCTATGTCGTGAGACTGTACCCGGCGTTTCTCGTCAAGCGCGCAAGCGGGCGCAGATGGGGCAGGGCGGGTTGCAGCCGCGTGCTTTACAGTAGGTGCGTCCCCAGAGGATGATACGCAGATGCAGCTTTCCCCAGGATTCTTGCGGGAAGAGTCGCTTGAGATCAGTTTCCACGCGTTCGACTGTTGTGGCGCGACTCAACTTCCAGCGGCGAGCCAGTCGAAAGATGTGAGTATCCACGGGAAAAGCCGGATATCCGAAAGCTTGATTCATGACAACTCCGGCTGTTTTATGTCCTACTCCGGGCAGGGCTTCAAGCTCTTCAAAAGATCGGGGAACTTTTCCATCATAGTGTTCGGTCAGAATGCGGGCGGTTTGCACGATGTGCAGAGCTTTTGAGTCAGCCAGTCCGCACGTGGCGATGTAGGGACGCAGTTCGGCCGGTTCCATGCTCGCAAGCTTCTGTGGCGTTGGAGCAACCCGAAACAAGGCGGGGGTAATTTTGTTGACCCGTTCATCCGTACAACGGGCGGAGAGCATCACGGCGATGAGTAAAGTAAAAGCATCCCGGTGCTTAAGCGGGATCTGGGGGGAGGGAAAACAACGTTCCAGTTCCTCCGCCACAATGGCGACTCGCTGAGCGATTCGCATCGGTGCAATTGTTTCGCTTCACCTCCACTCAGCGACGCTCTGCGCTCAGGGGACTCAAGATAGCGTCACCCTCTTGCTTCGTGGTGCGGTTCCATGATTTCATTACATCCGTAGAACCACGTGGCTGCACCACAGTGCGGTTTGACGGAGGAACGGGCGGCACAGACTGAGTACACGCGCTGCCAAGCAGGCAAAGGAGAACAGCACAGCACTCTGCCGCAAAAAAAACTAACGGGGTACGACAGCTCATACGCACGATCCGATCCAGATCAAGGGATTAACGCTCAGGAGCCAATCGGCGTTTTGCGCAGCACTTGGTCGCCCACCTCAATGGTAACGCCGCTTGGCAAAGACTTCTCGTCATATTCGGCAATCACTTGTCCGCCGCTCACGCTCACAACGCGCAGCGTGGCAATGGCGACGCCGTTGCGCTGCACAAGAAGCGGAGTCGTATCGCCGGGGAAGAAGCCGCTGTTCTTATCGGCGTTGAATACGACAAAGCGCCACTGCGGATTGACGGCAGCTATGGTGTACTCGTCATCGTTCTTGCGGTAGGTCTCGATGAACTTCTCGTTCTGGTCTTTCTTGGTGTTGAACTCAACTTCGGCGTCGCTTACGTCTTTGTTGAGCTCCTTGTGTTGCTCGACGAGTTTTTCTTTCTGCGCGTTGAGCTTGGCGATTTCTTCAGAACTCTCCTGCACCTTAGAACGCAGAGCTTCTGCTGCAGTCTCCACATCTGCGTTTTCCAAACCGGGCACGCTTTGCAACGCGGCGAGCAACTGTTCTTTCTGCTCCGCGAGCGCGTCCTGATTCTTCGCTGCTTCGGCGTTGCGCGCTTCAAGTTCCTCCAGCTGACTCTTGTGCCCTTCTACCACGCGTCGAGCAGCCTCCAGTTTCTCAACCGCATTGAGCGCTTCCGCCTGGCTCGACTCGTTAGACTTAAGGGCTTCGCTGCGCTCTTTTGCTATGGTGGCGGCCTCGGTTACGAGTTCCTTATTGACTTGGACCATGCCGGCGGGGTCAGAAGAGAAGCCGCTGCGGGCTCCCACCAGCAAGCGCACTGTGGTTTCCTGATTGGATGCGTAGTTCCAGCAAAGACCGGCAAGTACTACCACGCAGCCGAGTAGAATGTAGGTGACGATTTTCATAGGAGAGAAGGAGTTTTTTATTAGTCTTTCTGAACTGGACGAACGGAAACGACGCTGTCGCCGGGCTGTATAATCTCGCCGGCGAGCATGGTATTCATGAGGATGTCACAACTGGAGCGGTTGCTTTCCACCAGAGTCACATGCATTTCGCAGATCTTTCGGTTACCACGCATCACTGCCAAACGCGAGCCAATAATGACGCCGGAGTCCACCCCGGCGTCCACGATGACGTAGTCCCAAGTGGGATCAGTCAGCACGACATTGCAACGCAGATTCTCCGGGGAGAGGCGAGCCTGGCGCTCACGTGCAAGCGAGTCCTCCTTGGCAATGAGACTGGACAAGTCGTCCTTGCGACTTTGCAACACTTGGATTGAGGATTCTTCTTTTGCCTTTTCCTCATCTATTGCGCGGCGCCTCTCGTCCAGCAGGCGCATGTTGCCCGCGAGGTTGGTCAGGACGTCCGGATCCGATGCGTCCATGTCCAGTGGCTCCAAGCCTGCTTGATCCCTCAGATCGGAGAGAGCTTTTTGAAGGGTTTCATCATTTACCAACGTATTGAGCACGGTTTGCTTCTTTTCACTGAACTCTTCCATGTCACCGCCCATACTCTTGAGCTCAGCCTCAAGACGCTCAATCTCGGTAGTGTAAGTTACATCCTCCTCGCGGAGTTGGGCTTCCTGCGCCTCCGCCTCTGCTTTGCGCTGTGCAAGCCACTCGCCCCGCATGCGAGCGTAGGCGGCGATGATTCCATCAGTGAAGATTTCCTTGTTTTTAGCGATGGCCGCTGTGTACTCTTTTTGCAGAGCAGCCACTTCGCCGTCACCTGCAACGAGACCTTGATGAGTCTTATAGAAGATGAACGAACCTGCTGCGAGCAGGACGAGAGAGACTATGACGATATATTTCCACATAGCAGGAGTAGTTGGGAGCTGTACGCTATCCCTTTTACACCAGATTGGGCCTCACTGCAATCAAAAAATACTCTTTTTGCGTATTTTTTTGCTTCGGACGTTAGAAAAGCAAAAGCCCGCTCATCCGACACAGACGAGCGGGCTGTCATTTGTACGTCAGGCATGACATGTAGCTGGGGTGAAAGTCCCCAAGAGCCGCTGACAGGGCGGAATCAAATAGCCA
>CANRET010000106.1 GCA_947629715.1 uncultured Akkermansia sp. | reverse complement strand
GAGAACCCTGCCGTCTCGCGCGCCCAAATGGCCGAAAAGTTGGGATTGAGCTTGAGAAGCATCGCGTATCATCTTAAAAATCTGCGAAAGGACGGTATTTTGATTCGCTCCGGATCAGACAAAAACGGCAAATGGGTTGTGGAAAAAAAGCGCTGAGATCACCACGACTCTGCTCCTTGCGCCTTCCCTCATCTCCTCCCCCCCTGAACATTGCACTGTAAATTGCACTGTAACCCAGGAAAATTTCAAATGTTTGTTTTAGATTTTCAATCTCCATCTTCATGACATCCAATAAGATAGATTCATCTTTTTTCTGCTTTTCAGCCGTCCGGCAAGTGGTGATAAAAGGGGAAATTTTTGCACTGTAAATTGCACTGTAAATTGCGGTGCGCTGGGCGAAAAACTCCGCACGAGCCGTCACGTCAACCTGCGAATCATTTAATCTCCTCACCCCCATGCCAAAGTATCGCTTCAAGAATGGCTTTGAACTCACGTTCCATACCCTCAACGCGTCCTCTGCTTCTCCAAAGAAACGCTCCACACAAGACGCCATCATCGCTCTTATCCGTGAGAACCCTGCCGTCTCGCGCGCCCAAATGGCCGAAAAGTTGGGATTGAGCTTGAGAAGCATCGCGTATCATCTTAAAAATCTGCGAAAGGACGGTATTTTGATTCGCTCCGGATCAGACAAAAACGGCAAATGGGTTGTGGAAAAAAAGCGCTGAGATCACCACGACTCTGCTCCTTGCGCCTTCCCTCATCTCCTCCCCCCCTGAACATTGCACTGTAAATTGCACTGTAACCCAGGAAAATTTCAAATGTTTGTTTTAGATTTTCAATCTCCATCTTCATGACATCCAATAAGATAGATTCATCTTTTTTCTGCTTTTCAGCCGTCCGGCAAGTGGTGATAAAAGGGGAAATTTTTGCACTGTAAATTGCACTGTAAATTGCGGTGCGCTGGGCGAAAAACTCCGCACGAGCCGTCACGTCAACCTGCGAATCATTTAATCTCCTCACCCCATGCCGAAGTATCGCTTCAAGGATGGCTTTGAACTCACGTTCTATACCCTCAACGCGTCCTCTGCTTCTCCAAAGAAACACTCCACACAAGACGCCATCATCGCTCTTATTCGCGAGAACCCTGCCATCTCGCGCGCCCAAATGACCGAAAAGTTGGGATTGAGCTTGAGAAGTATCGACTATCAATTCTGCTCCTTGCGCCTTCCCTCATTTTCCCCCCTGAACATTGCACTGTAAATTGCACTGTAAACCAGGAAGATTTCAAACATTTGTTTTGGATTTTCAATCTCCATCTTCATGACATCCAATAAGATAGATTCATCTTTTTTCTGCTTTTCAGCCGTCTGGCAAGTGGTGATAAAAGGGAAAATTTTTGCAGTGTAAATTTGCAGTGTAAACGGCGGAGCGCTGGGCGAAAAACTCCGCACGAGCCGTCACGTCAACCGGCGAATCATTTAATCTCCTCACCCCATGCCGAGGTATCGCTTCAAGGACGGCTTTGAACTCACATTCGCGAGAACCCTGCCATCTCGCGCGCCCAAATGGCCGAAAAGTTGGAATTGAGCTTGAGAAGTATCGCGTATCAATTCTGCTCCTTGCGCCTTCCCTCATTCCCCCCCCTGAACATTGCAGTGTAAATTTGCAGTGTAAACCAGGAAGATTTCAAACATTTGTTTTGGATTTCAAATCTTCATCTTCATGACATCCAATAAGATAGATTCATCTTTTTTCTGCTTTTCAGCCGCTCGATAAGTGGTGAAGAAAGGGAAAATTTTTGCAGTGTAAATTTGCAGTGTAAACGGCGGTGCGCTGGGCGAAAAACTCCGCACGAGCCGTCACGTCAACCTGCGAATCATTTAATCACCCTACCCCATGCCGAAGTATCGCTTCAAGGATGGCTTTGAACTCACATTCGCGAGAACCCTGCCATCTCGCGCGCCCAAATGGCCGAAAAGTTGGGATTGAGCTTGAGAAGTATCGACTATCAATTCTGCTCCTTGCGCCTTCCCTCATCCTCCCCCCTGAACATTGCAGTGTAAATTTGCAGTGTAAACCAGGAAGATTTCAAACATTTGTTTTGGATTTCAAATCTTCATCTTCATGACATCCAATAAGATAGATTCATCTTTTCCCTACTTTTCGGCCGCTCGATAAGTGGTGAAAAAAGGGAAAATTTTTGCAGTGTAAATTTGCAGTGTAAACGGCGGTGCGCTGGACGAAAAACTCCACATGAACCGCCACGTCACCCCATGAATCATTTAATCTCCCCACCCCATGCCGAAGTATCGCTTCAAGGATGGCTTTGAACTCACATTCCATACCCTCAACGCGTCCTCTGCTTCTCCAAAGAAACACTCCACACAAGACGCCATCATCGCTCTTATCCGCGAGAACCCCGCCGTCTCGCGCGCCCAAATGGCCGAAAAGTTGGGATTGAGCTTGAGAAGTATCGACTATCAATTCTGCTCCTTGCGCCTTCCCTCATCCTCCCCCCTGAACATTGCAGTGTAAATTTGCAGTGTAAACCAGGAAGATTTCAAACATTTGTTTTGGATTTCAAATCTTCATCTTCATGACATCCAATAAGATAGATTCATCTTTTCCCTACTTTTCGGCCGCTCGATAAGTGGTGAAAAAAGGGAAAATTTTTGCAGTGTAAATTTGCAGTGTAAACGGCGGTGCGCGGGCGAAAAACTCCGCACGAGTCGTCACATCACCCCATGCCGAAGGGGTGAACGCGTCGGCCCGGCCGCAGCAGTTGGAGAAGATTCCCCGGAGCGTCAGATATTATGGCGAGAGGGGTTGTCCCGATTCAGGCAAGGCGCGCGTTTTTGAGGCGTTTTGCGTCGTTTTCAAGCCCGCCTTTTACGACCTGCCGCCTCTGCTTCTCAAATCGAGTAGGGGGCTTTCGCCCCCTCTCACACCACCGTACGTGCCTTTTATGGCATACGGCGGTTTCCTAACCT
>CANRET010000105.1 GCA_947629715.1 uncultured Akkermansia sp. | reverse complement strand
ATCGCTGAACACTTCGGTACACTAATTATGTCCGATCACCTTTCTTTTTTCGGTACACTATTTTTGTCCGATCACGCTCTCTTCCTCAATGGGAAAGCGAGGAAGAGATTCTGCGGCACAAGCAAAATTGACGATATAGTCAATCTTCATAGTCATAATCATCAATACTTTAGATAATAAATCCAGCGTATTTGGAATACGCTAGACTGACGTTGTCCACTAGGACGATCTAATTATGAAAAAAACACTCACAGCATTGTTGGCGTGCGCCACGTTAGGTATGGCGTACGGGGAAGAAGCGGGACAAAAGGACGGGTTCGGCTTGGAGCTGAATGCAGCGTACAACTTCGCGCTGAAAGATATCTATAAATACGATGAAGGTTCCAGCCCGAAAGTAAACACGTACGGCGTCGATTTGACAGCGCTCTACGCCGTGAACCAAAACAACTCGTTCAATCTTCGCATCGGCTGGACAACCGGCGACGACTCTATCAGTATGTCAGAGGAAGATTGGAGCGCAACTGACAAATGGGAAGTTCAGAACATCTACATCATGCCCGGTTATCGATACACAGGGCAGATTACGGAAGGGTTGGGCTTCTTCGGTGGCGCCAATCTGGGTTTAGCTCAAACTAAGGTGACGAACAAGTACACCGATCCCGAGCTGAGTGAGAAAATAAGTAAAAGCAAGTGGGGCTTCGCATGGAGCGCCGAAGTTGGCTTGCAACAGAAAGTCACGAAGACGGGGCATATAACACTTGCTGTGCAACTCATGCAGTTGTTGGGACGCCCTGAATACGGACCTGATGATAAGACAGAGAGTCAACTCAATTTGGGCGTACGCTTGGGTTACAGCTGTCAGTTCTGATGTAAGCTGAATGTTAATGATCGAATGGCAGGCGAGGCCTAACAAGCCTCGCCTGTTTTTTTAAGAGGAAAAACGAGAGCTTGACTTGAAGCAACTTGAAAGAGTAGGATGTCAGGCGGAAAACAACACACCTCCATGATGAAGAAGTTAATCGCAATGATTGCCGGAGCTGCCACCTTAGGCTGCGCCCAAGCGCAGGCGGAATCCACAGTGCCAACTGACAGCGGTCCAAAAGCCCTTGTGGTTTATTTTTCCGCCACGGGGACAACTGCAGACGCTGCTAAGAAACTTGCTGAAGCGGTCGGCGGCACGCTGCACGCCATCATCCCGAAGACTCCGTACAGTGAGGAAGACTTGGATTGGCGGAACCACAAATCGCGTTGCTATGTAGAAATGCATGACCCTGCATCGCGGCCGGAGATCAGCAGTACGGTAAAAAACATCAAGGATTACGACATCGTTTACATCGGATACCCCATCTGGTGGGACACCTATCCAAGCATTATTGCTACTTTCATTGAAGCGCACCAGCTTCAGGGAAAAACTCTCGTTCCCTTCGCGACATCCGGCGGAAGTAGCATCGGTACGAGTGTTTCAAACCTCAAAAAGAATTACCCCAAGCTTACGTGGAAAAAAGGCCTTTTGCTCAACGATGCAGATGTGCAAAAAATCCGCGATCTCATCAAGTAAGGCATTTCACTTTACAAGTCTGTCCGATACGCGCAGCGCGGCTTGTCATTCCGGATAAGGAGTGGTATAGTACGCTGCATGGAACGAACACTTGTAAAGCACGTGCTGGCTCGAGAGGGAGGAGCTGATTCCATATGCGTGGAAGGATGGGTACGCACACGAAGAGACTCTCGCCAATTCTCATTTCTGGAAGTCAACGACGGCAGTTGCCTGGCATCTCTGCAGGTGATCGTGGATGCAGGAACGCCGGGATCTGAAGATCTGTCGCGAATGGGCACCGGCGCCAGTGTGCGTGTCGAGGGCGAACTGGTTGAATCTCCGGGCAAGCAGAAATGGGAAATGCGCGCCGCGCGAGTGCAACTCATCGGTGCAGTGGCAGAAGATTACCCACTGCAGAAAAAACGCCACAGTCCGGAGTTTTTGCGCACAGTTGCACATTTGCGACCGCGCACCAACTTGTACGGCGCGATCTTCCGTACACGCTCGCGTGTGGCGGCAGCCGTGCATCGCTTTTTCATGGAGCGCGATTTTGTATGGGTGCACACACCCATCATCACGGCATCCGACTGCGAAGGGGCGGGCGAGATGTTCCGCGTCACCACGCTGGATCCGCTCGCTGTAAGCGAGGATTATGAGAAAGACTTTTTCGGTAAACCTGCGTCTCTTACCGTGTCCGGTCAGCTGGAAGGAGAGGCCTTTGCCTGCGCCTTGAGCCGCATCTACACCTTCGGTCCGACCTTCCGCGCCGAAAACAGCAACACCCCGCGCCACGCCGCTGAGTTCTGGATGATTGAACCTGAGATGGCCTTCTGCGACCTCGCCGGAGACATGGACATTGCTGAATCCTTTTTGAAGTACATAGCGACAGATGTGCTGAATGACACCGGTGGTGACTTCGACTTTTTCTGCCGCTTTGTGGATCCGGGGCTACGCGAGCGTTTGGAAACCGTGCGGGATTGCCCCTTTGTGCGCTGCTCCTACACGGAGGCTGTAGAACTTTTGGAAAAGAGCGGTCAGACCTTTGAGTACCCGCCGCACTGGGGCATGGATATGCAGACCGAGCACGAGCGCTTTCTCACCGAAAAGCATTTTCGCGCCCCGGTTATCGTCTATGACTACCCGGCGGAGATCAAGCCTTTCTACATGCGCAAAAATGACGATGGTCGCACCGTAACCGCCATGGATGTGCTTGCGCCCGGTGTGGGGGAACTGATGGGAGGCAGCCAGCGCGAGGAGCGAGCTGACGTCCTGCGGGACAATATCCGGCGTGCTAACATGAAAGAAGAGGATTATGCGCACTATCTGGATCTGAGACGCTTCGGCTCTGTGCCGCACGCCGGCTTTGGCGTGGGGTTCGAACGCCTCATCATGTTCGTCACGGGCATGCAAAATATACGGGATGTGCTGCCCTACCCCCGCACGCCGCGCAACTGCGAGAGTTGAAGCCAGGGCAAACGCATTTGAAAACCTGGGGGCAGAATTGGACGTATGGAATTTAGCATCAATAAATTATTTAAATTAT
>CANRET010000104.1 GCA_947629715.1 uncultured Akkermansia sp. | reverse complement strand
TTTAAAAAGAGATATACTGCCCTCGTTACTTTCGTTACCAATTCCCATACGCCAGAACAAGAGAAAGGAATGGATCTGCACCGTCACAGGGAAGGAGCAGCTCGAACGGGTCCGGGGACAACGTTCAGGAATCTGCTGATGAAGTGGAGGAAAAGGGGAGCGATTGAGAAGGGGAAAGTCGTGTTTTACAGTTTCTCGGAGGGGTATAGTTGCAATCCTCGAGCTATCTGTGATGAGATGCTGAGGCGGGGGAGCGCAGCGCGGCTCGTATGGGTAAGCGAGAAAAAGGGGGTGAACGCTCCGGAAGGGGTAAGCGTGGTGAGCGGCAAGAGGGCAATGAGGCGGGCGCTTTCAACGGCTCATGTCATTGTGTCCAATTCTCGCTTGGGCCATTACTGGGCTTGCGGTTACCAAAAGAAGCCGGGGCAGGTGTACATTCAGACGTGGCACGGCTCGTTTGGCATCAAGAAGATAGAAGGAGATGTGGAGAAGTTGCCGCAGAGCTATCTGAATCGTGCGCAGATGGACTCGAGCAACATTGACTATTTGCTCTCCAACAGCCGATGGCTCACGGAGCGATTCAGGGAGAGCTTTTTTTACGAAGGGGAGATTCTTGAGACGGGTTCTCCTCGCAATGATGTACTGCAGCACGCCGGGAGTCAGCAGTCACAGGAACGAGCGTCAAGAGTGCGCCGCATCTGTGGTCTGCGGCACGGGGAGCGTATTGCGTTGGTGGCGCCTACATTTCGGGAAGGCGGAGTCTTTCCTCCTCTGCCCGATATGCGAAGGCTGCGAGACGCGTTGGCGGCAAAGTTCGGCGGAGAATGGATCGTATTGCTGCACATGCACCCGGGCTTTCGTTCAGCGCGTACACGCCCGCCACGGAACAAAATCGTGAGCGGCGGAGATGTGTTGGACGTCTCGTTCATCCAGGACGTGATGGATCTGCTTCTCGTAGCGGATGTGATGGTCTCGGATTACTCGTCGTGCATTTTTGACTTTCTCCTCACAGGGCGCCCGGGTTTTCTGTATGCGCCGGATCTTGATGAGTACGAGAGAGCTCGCGGACTATACTATCCCCTCTGCGATGTTCCGTTTCCTGTGGCGGAGACCGATGAGAGTCTTGCTCAAGCCATCTGTTTGTTTGATGAAGGCGCCTACCGCAAACGCGTAGAGTCTTTTCGGCACGATAAAGGAGCCATGGATGACGGTCACGCCTCCGAGCGTGTGGCGGACCTCATTGAGAATATCCTTGCTGAAAAGGAGGTGCAAAAATGAAACTGACGTGGAAAGAACGCATTTTCTCGCTGAAGGAGGTCAACAGCACACACCGTCAGCTCTGCGTGTTGGGCGTGCGCATCAAGCTGCGGCGAAACATGCAGCTGCATCCTCGCTTTGCGGCGCTCCCCATTGAACCTCACAAGATATTCTTCGCCAACGTTCTCACCGGATATTGCTGCAACCCCCGCTACGTGCTGGAGGAACTTTTGCGCCGCCATCACGGTTATGAGCTCGTCTGGATGGTGGACCGTCATATCCTCAACTATTGGGATGATTTGCCCAGGGGCGTGCGCCTCGTCATGTGGGGAACGGAAGAAGCTTTGCGGGAGTGCGCGACGGCTGCGGTATGGGTTGTGAACGGGTGGCAGCTGCGCTTCGCACGACTGGGAGTCGTCAAGCGCCCCGGACAGACTTACATCCAACTTTGGCATGGATCTCTGGGATTCAAAAAGCTCGTGTGGAAGGCAGCCTACCCGAACCGCAAAACTCTCCGCCTCTTCAGGCACGATATTCGACAGATAGACTACATCATCACCAATTCGGACTGGGAAGAACAAGTCTTTCGCGAGGCTTTCGGTCAAAACCCGCGCCTCTGTCGTCTGGGACATGCCAGAAATGATATATTTTTCCTGCCGAAGAACGAGCAGGACAGCGTGCGACGCAAGGTGTACGAACGTCTTGGCGTCCCGACTCAAACGCACCTTCTCCTCTATGCTCCCACATGGCGTGAGGATGGCAGTTGTCCCAAAATAAGCCGTGCTGAATGGCAGGGCATTCGCCAGGCCTTAACCAAGCGTTTCGGCGGTGAGTGGACCATAGCCGCCCGCTGGCACCCGGCGCATAGTGAATTCCTGCGCTATGGTCTCCTGCAAGGAGAGGCTTCTGCCATAGTGAATGCCAGTAACTACACTGATATTCAGGAACTTCTCGTTGCGTCAGACGCCGTTCTTTCCGACTATTCATCGTGCATACTGGATTTCTTGTTCACAGGACGACCCGGCTTTCTGATGGTTCCGGATCATGACCGTTACACTTCATTGCGCAAGCTGTATTATCCCCTCCGCGAATCTCCTTTCCCTGTCTCGTCCGATTGCAGGCGCCTTATAGAATCCATCCTCTCCTTTGACTCGACCGAGTATGCCGAGCGTGTGCGTCGCTTCCTGCAACAAAAGGGCTGCATGGAAGACGGTCATGCGGCGGCACGAGCAGCGGATTTTGTCGAACAGCTCATCTCTTCACCCTCAAAGTCACTTCCCTCATGAATATCGCTCTCATCACAGCGGGCGGCGTGGGCTTGCGTTTCCATCCCGACACTCCCAAGCAATTCGTCAGTTTTCTTGGCAAGCCCATGATCATTTACACTCTCGAAAAATTCGAGAAAAACCCGCTTATTGACCTGATAACTGTCGTATGTTTATCCGGATGGGAAGATTTCCTCCGTCGCGCAGCTTCAGATTATTCCATTACAAAACTCGCGCACATCGTCCCCGGCGGCGCCAGCAATCAGCAATCCATCCGCAACGGAATCCTTGAACTGCGCACGTTTTATAAACCGGAAGACCTCATCCTGATCCATGATGCTGTGCGCCCGCTCGTGTCGCAGAAAATCATTGACCAATGCATCGATATTGCCCGGCAAAAGGGCAATGCCGTGGCGTGCCTGCCCTGTTTGGAACCCCTGCTACGGAGCGAAGCCGACGGTAGCGCAAAGAAATATCATCCCCGCACAGGACTTATGCGCGCGCAAGCTCCGCAGGCCTTTCGCTTGGCGGATATGGTCGAGGCGCACCGCTTCGCCGAACAGAATAACATCAACGATACCGTCGCGTCCTGTGAACTCATGCAGATGATGGGGC
>CANRET010000103.1 GCA_947629715.1 uncultured Akkermansia sp. | reverse complement strand
TCTGCCGCAGCACCTCCACCGCCGCCAGCTCCGTCGTTCTATCAGATTTTGTTTTCATTGTGATACGTATTTAGAATCCGCGTGCAAGCACAAAATACGACGAGACAACAAATTTTACCAGACGTGCATTTGGAAAGTACCATCCGCGCGAAAAAACAGTCCTCAAGGGTTGAAAAACACTTCGCTTACCTAAAATGAACAAACTGATAATCAACAAAAAGAATCAGAAATGGCACGAATTCTAAATTCGCTATACTTCCCCGTGAGATACAAAATATGTGAGACGAGAATCGGTAGAGAGACAAGCATCAAGGATTGATTATCGGCGAGATAGAACTAGGTTATAAGCGAGATAGAACTAGGTTATAAGCGAGATAGAACTAGGTTATAATAGAAAACTCCATTAAGTACGCTTATGAACACTGCGACAGAAAAACTGTTCGAGTCCCTGAAAAAGAAGACTGTCACTGCCAAACAGATACAGAAGCTCATTGCCGACGGCGCGGATGTTAATGAGAGACAGGACCAAGATCGTATGTCTCCTCTGCAGTTTGCTATAGACAGAGGTGCAGGCTTGTCTGCCATTAAAGCCTTGATCGATGCCGGGGCGGATGTGAATGCCTGTGTTTGTTGGGATGACTTAAGCGACGAAGATCAGGATGATCCTCCGTATGATGCCATGCACGCGCCGCTGGAGCTCGCAGCCAGGAGAACAGATGACAAAGCGCCTGCCATTGTCACTGCTCTGTGTGAGGCGGGCGCGGATCCAAACCAGCCCAGCGACGACCAGGGAACCGTTCCCCTGCATTTCGCTTATACACGTGGAGCCGTTGAAGCCCTCATCCTGCACGGGGCAGATGTGAATGCCAGGGATAATTATGGCTGCACTCCCCTCGTGTCAATTTTTCAACGTAACCCGGATGCCGACTTCGATTGTATAAAAGCGCTTATCTACGCCGGTGCTGATCCCAGCTTCGGCGAAAGTGATAATAAGACCAATGCTTTCGACTATATCGATTCCTATTGCGAGCGTCATCCCGAAGTGAAGCGGGAGGAAATGATGAAATTGTTTGAGAGGAATAAAAGTTCAGAGGATACAATAGATGATGAAGATACATGGGATATGTTATGATTTTTAACCCCTTGCAACCGTGTTGCAAGCAGGCACATGCCTGATTCAACAACAAACAATACAGTACACCATGAAATACAGTACACCAACAATACTGGCTCAGAACGAGCCTCGCGGTAATTACGCAGCCGGATGCCCAACAAATAACTGCGGCGGCGATTGGGCTTGCCATAGCTGCGAGCGTTCTAAGTAATGCGCGTTCGGAGGCTCCCCCAAAAAATGGGGAGCCTCCCTTTCCCCTTTTTCCACAAAAACACACTTTTATGTATTATCGACTGAATAAAAACACATTTTTCCGAGCAATAGATAAGCACGGTTATCTCTATTCTCAATTGACGAAACATGACCTCGTAACGGATGAAGCAGGCTGCGTCTTTTTGAGTGCACTCTCTCGCAATGCTCAATCGTTCGAAGCTTTATTGAAGGAAGTCCTGGAGGCCTTTATCGACCCACCTGTGGAACAGGTAGAGCAGGATTTGCGGCAGCTGCTGGACAATCTTGTGAAGTTCAATTACCTGACATCCGGAGCAACCCCTGAAGAATGCGATCATAACGAGGCGCAGTTCAGCTATGCGGCAGAAAACGCCAAAACATCAACGGACATTTTCCTGAAAGATTGGGAGGCGACAGCATGCTCTGGGGACTCCGCCCAGTTTTTTGCGAAGACTCATCGCAAAACACCGCGTATTCACGCATGCCAGATTGAAATCAACAACCTCTGCAATGAGCGCTGCATCCATTGCTACATTCCGCATCAGTTCAAAAGCAAGCGCCTGAGCAAGGAACAGCTGTTCGACGTCCTCGATCAGTTGCACGAGATGGGAACGTTGTCTCTCACCCTTTCCGGCGGTGAGCCGCTGTTGCACCCGGATTTCATTGCTGTGCTTCACAAGGCGCGAGAATTGGATTTCTCCATCAACGTGCTCACCAACCTGACCAAGATGGATGACGCCATTCTCGCCGCGTTCAAAGAGTGCAACGTGTCCATGGTGCAGACCTCCCTCTACAGCATGGTTCCGGAAGAGCATGATCACATTACGAAGCTTCCCGGCTCACAAGTCAAAACAAAGGCCGCGATTGAGCGATTGGTCGCCGCAGAGGTGCCGGTGCAGATATCCTGCCCCTGTATGCGCACCAACTACCGGTCGTACAAAGACGTCCTGCGCTGGGCAGCGGAATTAAACTGCAAGGCTCAGACTGATTTCATCATGATGGCGCGTACGGACTTCTCTACGGATAACCTCGACGAGCGTCTGACTCTGGAAGAAACGGGACAGCTCATCCGCGACATTATGAATGAAGATGTGACGTATAAAGGCATGTTGGAGGAGTACAAGCCCAGCAATCCGGAAGAGATCAAGGATGACTTCGTCTGCGGCGTGGCTATCGACAATATCTGCTTAGCGGCTGATGGCACGTATTATCCCTGCTCTGGGTGGCAGGGGCTGCCGGTGGGTACCATCCAACAGAGTCTCAAGGACGTTTGGGAGAATTCTCCGCAGCTGCAGATGCTTCGCAAGATTCGCAAGAGCAGCTTCCCGGCTTGCCTGAAGTGCGCTGATCGCGATTTTTGCAATGCCTGTCTCGTACGCAACTTCAACGAAAGCGGAGGCGACATGTTCAAGGTGAGTAAACACTTCTGCCAGGTCGCGCACCTGAACCGCGTTTGCTACGAGGAACATTGCGCCAAATCGGGAATACCCGTGAAAAAAGCTTAACCATAACACACAACTTATACCTAACGACTATGACTAAGAAATATCAATATGCAGTCCGTTCCAAAACCGCGACGCCTACAAATGACAAACGGTGTTGGATGAACATAGGAACAGCCAAGCTTGAAAGGGCCGCTAAGAGTGGAGACAAGTATTGGTTCGTTTGTATGATCGATGAGCACACGTACGTGTACTCCGCCCCGGCGTCTGATCTGCAGGAAGCATTTGAGGAATGCGATGTTGCCCTCATGGGAATGAGTCAAGGATACCCAAAATATTCCTTTTATTTGGATTACAAAACGGGGGAGATCTTTGCGGTCGTTTCCCGTAACATGCATGATGCCGTGTATCAACTAGAGAC
>CANRET010000102.1 GCA_947629715.1 uncultured Akkermansia sp. | reverse complement strand
CGGATTATGAATACGTATCACTATGAAAACGAAATCTGATAGACAGACGGAGCTGGCGGCGGTGGAGGTGCTGCGGCAGACGGGTGTGGATGTACTGGAAGCGGCGTTGGTGGCAAAGCGGGCACTGGAAGCAGGGAGGGGACGCGTGAAGCGTGCCATGGCGTGCATTGCGGCAGGGGAAGAGGAATTGCGACATCGTGAAAAGACGGTGACCTTTGCCCGGGCGGTGGAGGAGGCGCTGGACACGAGGAAAGACCGGCGGGCTCGGACGTTGAGCGACTTCCGCGGTATCACAAAGCGGTTCATGAAACGCTGCAAGGGTCTGGCGAATCGGCGCATGCGCAGCATTTCCGCCGAAGAATGTCGCGACTATATCCGAGAGGCTTTCGACACACCGCGTCAACGGAACAAGGCAAGACTCATCCTCAGTGGGGTCTTTTCCACGGCGTGCAAGCGGGGATGGTGCGCGGAGAACCCGGTGCGCAAGGTGGAGCCGGAACGCATCGAGGAAAAGCGCATCAGCATCCTGAACAAGGAGGAGATCGGACGACTCATGCACACCGCCGAGACCTTCGAGAGCGGCGCCTGCCTCGCCGCGACCGCCATCATGCTCTACGCCGGCGTGCGCCCGAATGAGGTGGAACGCTTGAGCTGGAGCGACATACGGCTCGACGACGGCGTCATCTGCATCGCCCCGCACCACAGCAAAACCGGCGGCGCACGGCACGTCACCATCTTCCCGCCCCTGGCACGCATCCTGCATCGCATCCGGCGTCCCGGGAACGAGCGAATTTGTCCGCCGAACTGGCGACAACGACGCGCACGCCTGCATCGCGAGGCGGGCTTCATGAGTTGGCAGCCGGACGTGCTGAGGCACACCTTTGCCACGCACCACCTGGCAACCTTCCGCAACTACGCCGATCTGCAATTAGAGATGGGACACCGTTCCGCCGAGCTGCTGCGCACGCGCTACATCGCCATGGAAGGCGTGTACCGCCGCGAGGACTCCCTGCTGGTCGGTTGAAAAGAGTTCTCCAAAACAAAATAAACGACTAAAAATCAAGATAGAAGAGCGATAAAAAGTGATGAATCCCATTCCATGGGAGCAAACGCCCTCGTCCAATGAGCGGCAACAAAAGGAAGCGATCCACAGATGCGGATCTTGCATCCTTCGCCTTGATTTTATTTCAGAGGTTGAACTCTTATTGAGTTGAGCGTGAGGTATTCAGCGCCTCATTCGCCAGGTCCCGGCAACGCTGCAAGTCCTGCTTTCCGCTCGCCAGCGTCGGTATGGACGGGACGAACACCAAGTGGCGCGGAGTCCACAAATTGGGCAATCCTCGATTTGCCAACTCTGCTCGAATCATGCTCAGCGTCTCTCGTTGCGTGACGGGATCCTCATGCTCCGGCACAGATGACAGCAACACGAGCGTTTCTCCCTTCTGCTCGTCCAACACGCCGGTGACGGATATCTTCGGTTCGTCCTCCGAAGATAGTTTCAATATGTTGGCAATGGCATTTTCCACTCCTTCGTGCGGCACCATTTCACCGCCGATTTTGGAGAATCGGGAAAGGCGGCCGCCGAGCGTCACGAAGCCATTGAGATCCATCTGCCCGAGATCGCCGCTCTTGAACCAGCCATCGCGAAACACGGAATCGTTGAACTCCGGCTTGTTCACGTAGCCGCGAAATATGTTCGGTCCCTTGAGCCAGATCATGCCACGCTCGGTGAGAGGAAGAACTTTCTCATCGTCCTCCGCATCGGTGATGCGCACGGCAATGCCGGGCAAAAGCTGACCGATGGTGCGCGGCTTGATGCTCGGCACGGCAAAAGCCGACCCCGGCACGCGAGGTTCATCCGGCAAATTGACCGAGCAGACGGGTGAGGCTTCCGACAATCCGTAGCCCTCCAACAATTGCACGCCGCAGCGTGTCATGTACTCCCTTTCCAGCTCCGGCTGCAATCGCTCAGCGCCGACGATGAAGTAGCGCACGGTGGCAAAGGTGTACGCCTCTGCCCGCCGCAGCATGGCCCGGGCAAAGGTGGGCGTGGCGCACAGCATGGTGAGCTTGTGCTTCTCAATGAGGGCGCAGAGCGTGCGCGCCTCTGTCGGGTTCGGGTAGGTGCAGATGGGCCGCCCCTTGATGAGAGGCAACAGCAGACCAATGGTTAACCCGAAGCTGTGAAAGAGCGGCAAGCTTCCCAAAACGCGTTCCCTGTCCAACGACAAACGGCAGCAGCTCTGCGCGATGTTGGACATAAGCATGCGGTGCGTGAAAGCAACGCCTTTCGGTTCTCCGGTCGAACCGGCAGTGAAGAGCATCACCGCTTCATCTTCCCCGTAGCGCTCGGAGGCGCCGTGCAATTTGCACAGCAGGCTCGCAGGCGCAAAACGCGCCAGCAGAACGTTCCCGATCAGACTTAATTTAGGCAGCGATTTCAGAAAATCCTCCACGAGGATCAACTGCTCCTTTGAAGGCCACGCAAAGCCGGGAAGCTTCTGCATGAATTGCCGGGCCGTAATAAAAAGCCTCAGCTCCGCTTGGCGCACTGCACTCTCAAAGGATGCGCGCGAAGCGGCGTAATTGATCATTACCGGAGTGACGCCCGCCAGGATACACGCCAGCAAGCAAATCGTGCCACCGGGTCCCGGCGGCAAAATGACGCCGATACGTTTTTCTCCGCTCTTGCGCAAACGTTTGGCAACCGTCATTGCCACGCCAAGTATTTTGTAGTGCGGAACTCTGGCGCCGCTTACGCCGTCGATCATTTCTGTATGCCCGAACTTGCGAAGGGAACGCACTAAGTGCGTGGCAAGGGATTCTCCGAGCAACGGCTGCGCCGAAAACGCCTCCATCCCCTTCTCCATCCACGCCGTCAGCAGACGCACACTCACACTGCGCGCCCCAGCCTCCAGCCTCGGCATCACATAAAACTCCTCGTGGCTGTCAATCTCCGGCTCATCCCGGTACAGCGTATCAAATGTCGTGCCGTAGTAACCCAAAAACAGAGGCACAACCGGCATATTCATCGAATCCGCGTACTCCAGAAACAGCGAAGGAACATCTGTGAGCGCACCACGAACCTTCGCCAACTGTCCCGGCAAAAAGATCACGCTCTTTCCCGCCCGAAGCAGTCCCTGCACACGCTCACGAGCCGCCAGCGGCGTGGAATGCCGGAAATCGAAGCGATGGATTGCAATCCGCTTTTCTTTCAGGTACTGCTCCACATCCGGTCGAAGCGGGAACGCCTCATCCGTGATGTAGCAAAGTCTGCCCTGCAACAGATAATTAAGCGTCTTGCAGGCCTGCACACTCAACCGATTCGGCATATAAAATCCCGGAGCTACTACATTCTCTTGCCCGTGTACATTGAGGTTTGCCATATAGAACAGATAGTGTCAAGTGAACTAAAAACTGCAAGATCCCTGTGACAATGACGAGTTGCAATCGAGTAGGGGGCTTTCGCCCCCTCTCACACCACCGTACGTGCCTTTTATGGCATACGGCGGTTTCCTAACCT
>CANRET010000101.1 GCA_947629715.1 uncultured Akkermansia sp. | reverse complement strand
AACAAACGGTCATTATGATGACGGATCTGGCGAACTCATCCGCACACGTTGATGATTCGGAAAATTTGCGCAACGCATACATTATTAATAAATCGTAATTCGTAATTCGTAAATAGGCAACCGCATTTTCTGATGCGGTGCCATGTCCTAGTTCTCCTCCCTTCATAGGATTTTCTCCTGTTTATGGGCATCCCTGGCTTGGCGCAGGGAGAGCGCAAGGGAAAGATCGCCCCGCGCCACAGCAATCGAGAGTGCCGTCTGACCGTCCATTTCGGCGTCTAGGTCCGCTCCGGCTTCCAAGAGTAGATCCACCATAATATGTGGTAGGTACCCGTCGTTGGAAACTGCGGCGATGAGGGGGGTAAGGTTTCCACCCGCCTTGTTCACATCCGCGCCCGCTTCCAACAGGAGACGAACGGACTTCGGATTATCCGTCTTTGCGGCGGCAATAAGCGGCGTGTTCCCCCCTATCGCTTTGTTGATATCGGCACCGGCTTCGAGTAGTAGCTTGATGATCTCCTCGTTTGCGGATCCCGCCGCTGCGATGAGGGCTGTGCCGAATGAGCCGGTCTGAGCTTGTGCATTGACATCCGCTCCGGCTTCCAGCAGTAGCTTGACGATCTCCTCGTTTCTTCTGCTCGCCGCCGCGATGAGGGCCGTGCCGTGATATCCTGTCCGAGCTTGTGCGTTGACGTCCGCCCCTGCTTCGAGAAGCATGCGCACGATTTCGATGTTCCCCGTCCCTACACCGGCGATGAGGGCTGTGCCGAATGAGTCGGTCTGAGCTTGTGCGTTGACATCCGCCCCTGCTTCCAGCAGTAGCTTGACGATCTCCTCGTTTGCGGATCCCGCCGCTGCGATGAGGGCTGTGCCGTGATATCCTATCTGAGCTTGTGCGTTGACGTCCGCCCCTGCTTCGAGAAGCATGCGCACGATTTCGATGTTCCCCGTCCCTACACCGGCGATGAGGGCTGTGTCGCACTGATCTCCGCTCTGAGCTTGTGCATTGACGTCCGCTCCGGCATCGAGCAGTAGCTTGATGATCTCCTCGTTTCCTCTGATCGCCGCCGCGATGAGGGCTGCACCGAATACTCCGGTCTGAGCTTGTGCGTTGACGTCCGCCCCGGCGCCGAGTAGTAACCTGATGATCTCCTCGTCTTCGGATTCCGCCGCCGCGATGAGGGCTGTACCCCAGACATCCCATCCCTGCGCATTGACGTCCGCTCCGGCATTGAGCAGTAGCTTGATGATCTCCTCGTTCCCTCTGATCGCCGCTGCGATGAGGGCCGTGCCGTAATCTCCTATCTGAGCATGTGAGTGGACATCCGCCCCGGCTTCCAGCAGTAGCTTGATGATCTCCTCGTTCCCTCCGATCGCCGCTGCGATGAGGGCCGTGCCGTAATCTCCTATCTGAGCTTGTGTGTTGACGTCTGCTCCGGCTTCGAGTAGTAGCTTGATGATCTCCTCGTTCCCTCTGATCGCCGCTGCGATGAGTGCTGTGCCGAATGAGCCTCTCTGAGCCTGCGCATTGACATCCGCTCCGGCATCGAGCAGTAGCTTGATACTCGCCTCGTTTGCGAGTACCACTGCCGTGATGAGGGCTGTGCCGTAATCTCCTATCTGAGCTTGTGCATTGACGTCCGCTCCGGCATCGAGCAGTAGCTTGACGATCTTCTCGTTTCCCCTGCTCGCCGCCGCGATGAGTGCTGTGCCGAATGAGCCGGTCTGAACCTGCGCATTGACGTCTGCTCCGGCTTCGAGTAGTAGCTTGACGATCTCCTCGTTTCCTCTGCTCGCTGCCGCGATGAGGACTGTGCCGTAATATCCTGTCTGAGCTTGTTCGTTGACGTCCGCCCCGGCCTCCAGCAGTGTACGAACGATATCGACTCGCCCCTTCTGTGTTGCGATAGAGAGGGGAGATCGTAAACCATCCTCATCCTGTATGGGTTCCAAGGTGGCGCCGGCGTCTATCAGCTGCCTGATTTGTTCCGGTGTACTGTTCTTGTCCCAAATGGCGTCGTATAGCCTTCTGCGTAGTTCTTCTGTGTTTTTCTTTTTCATGGTAAAAAATAGTTGTCTGATTTATCTTGTCGTGTGGGAGGCGGGAGGAAGGGGTACAGTGGATCTTCCGATTGGGAGGAGCGTACCGATTTTGGCCATCATCCTACCCTGGTGCGTGATGAGAATCCATTTCACCCTAGTCCTCCTTCCACCACCGAAATTTTCTCGGCTTATCGATGGCTCCGGCGCGGCGCAGACGCCGCGCGAGGGAGAGATCACTTCGAGCCAGGGCGACCATAAGCGCCGTTGTGCCGTCCGCTTCGGCATTCACATCGGCGCCGACATCCAGCAGGAGATTGATCACCTCCGGTCCGCCGGGTTCCTCTTCACGTTCCACGGCGCTGACCAGCGGAGCGTGGTCCCTGGTGGTAGCGTGGACGTCGGCACCGGCGTCGAGAAGCATGCGGACGATTTCGATGTCCCCCGTCTCCACAGCGGCGATGAGAGGAGTATAGGATTCAGTTTTCGCATTGACATCGGCGCCCGCATCCAGCAAAAGTCGAACGATGTCTTGATTGCAGCCCTCTGCCGCGGCGATGAGAGGAGTGTAAAAGTCACTCTGAATGTTGACATCTGCTCCGGCGTCCAGGAACAGACGCACCCCATCCATGAAGCCTTTCTGTGCGGCGGCAATAAGCGGAGTTTCATAATCTGATACAGCGTTGACGTCCGCCCCGGCTTCCATCAGCATACGCACAATCGACGCAAAGTGTTCGTTGGCGTGGCTCGCTGCAACAGATAGGGGAGAGCAAACGCTTGTTACAGCATTTGCATCCGCTCCATGGTCGAGGAAGAAACGAATGCTTTCCTCGCACCCCGAATATACCGCCGCTATGAGTGGCGTGTACACATCCGTCTCCGCATGGACATCCGCCCCTCTGTCGATCAGGTGCTGCATGAGTTCGATGTTCCCGGAAAACGCCGCAATGATCAGAGGAGTATGAGCTTCCATTCGGCAGTTGACGTCCGCCCCCGCGTCCAGCAGCAGGTCGATGATGTCCAGCCGATCGATTTTGATGGCTAAAGACAGCGGCGTCTCTTCGTCTATCGACCTGTCCGGCTCAGCCTTTGCCCCTGCCGCAAGCAACTGCCGAATGATGTCAATACGTCCGGCATAAACAGCGGAGCACAGCGCCCCTTCGAGGTAGAGGTCCTCTTCCTCCTCTTTTGCTGCATCCAGGAGCAGTTTCACGATATCCGCGTGTCCCCATAATGCTGCCACGCTCAGGGCAGATCCCGGCTCATCGAAACGTGAGCTGCTGTCTCTGGGATCTGTCAAGCATTCCCCACTCTTCAGCAACAGCTTCACGACATCGGCACGCCCTGCCTGAGCGGCCACAAAGAGGGGGGAATGATAAGTACTTTCTATCCATCTTTTCAAGGAATTCAGGGCGCCCGAGCATATGAGCCGGGTGATTTGCTCGATCGAGCTGTTCTTGTCCTCAATGGCTTTGTATAGCCTTATGCGGAGCCTTTCGCGCTTTTCCTCATTCTTTTCTCTCTTTTTCATTTCGTTTGGTTGTCGGTTCAGTTAAATGGC
>CANRET010000100.1 GCA_947629715.1 uncultured Akkermansia sp. | reverse complement strand
CGGACTGAATGCCGCTACGGCGCCGTTCATCATGTTCTGCGACGGGGATGATTGGTACGAGCCGACCATGTGCGAGAAGATGCACGCAGCGATGCAGAATGGGGCGGACATGGCGATTTGCGGGGTGCAGGAAGTGTATGAAAAAACGCGGGGACAGCGTCAGCAGAGCAAGTATTTCCGTTTGCCGACGGCGGGTGAGGTGGCGGCAAGTGATGAACTACTGCTGCGCTGCGATGTCTGTGTGTGGAACAAAATCTACAGGCGCGAAATTATTAAGCAAAAGCAGCTACGTTTTCCGGAAGGACTGCGCTACGAGGACGAGTTTTTCTTCGCTTGTTACACGGCTTATGTGCAACGGATTTGCTTTGTCAACGAATCGCTGTATTCCTACCGCCGCCATGAAAAAAGCTATATGGGATGTGACTCTCGAAAGCAACCGGGACGCGCCAAGGTTATGGTAGAGATAGCGAACCGTATTTGGCAATACTACGATAAGCAGGGGCTTATTGCATCACATGCCGGATTCGCAAGCTGCCGCTGGCTTCAACTCTGCATGAGAGCTTACCGCTGCGCAGTCAGTGAGGAGGAGTTAGCGATCGTCAGGAAGGAAGCCGCAGGTTTTGTGAAGGAGCGCATCCTGCCGCAGAAAGATCTTCCTGCCGTTGCGAGGGAGCGGTTTATCCTGCTCGTCGAGGACAGATGGGAGCGCTCCACGCGCAAATGGGGAGGTTTGTTGCGCATCGTTACCAAAGATAAATCCACCCTGACTTGTTGCCGGATGCAGACCAAGTGTTGTCTGGCAGGCATTCCCCTTTTGGTGCAACAAAGAATCCACTCGGCTGCCCCATGAATCCTTCCGTCTCCGTGATTGTGCCCGTGTACAATGCACAGCCCTACTTGCGGCAGTGCATGGAGAGTCTTGTGGGGCAAACGCTGCGGGAGATAGAGCTCATCTGCGTGGATGACGGGAGCACGGACGGCAGCGGAGACATCCTCGCTGAATATGCGGCAAGAGATGAGCGTGTGCGTGTGATCACGCAAGGGAACGCGGGATCGGGGGCAGCGAGGAATCGAGGGTTGCGAGAGGCCCGTGGGAAGTACATCGCTTTCGTGGATGCGGATGATGAGGTGGCGCCCCGGTACCTGGAGCTTCTCTGTCATGCCCTCGAGGAGCATCCGACAGCTGATTTTTCCTGGTGCGAATACAGACGGCAATACGAGCCTGAGGACACAAGCGCCAAGGTGAGCGCCGTGCTGTGTCCACGTCCTTTGGAACACCACTTGCTGAGGCGCAGACCCTTTCTGCCCTCGCTGGTGACCGGGCGTCTCTTCCGAGTCTCGCTCGTGCAAGGGCTTGAATTTCCGGAGGCCATCAAGTGGGGCGAGGACATCCTCTTCCTCTACAACGCGCTCCACCTGGCCAAAGACGGAGTCTGCGTGTCGCCGCGCCTCTACATGTACCGGGAACACGAGGAGAGCCTGGTCAATTGCCCCGTGACACTCCAGCGCATTGATCACGAAATCATCTGCGGCGAAGAAATGGAAGCGTTCTACCGATCGCATTCCCTTTCGCGTCGAGAGGAGAGAGCTCTGAGGCGACTCATTGCCAAGCGTTTTTTCCGCATGGTCATGAAGCTCATCAAATGCGGGGATTCGGACGGCAGCAAAGGCTGGCTCGGACTCTACATGCCGCGCCTGCGTGAGTTGGAGCAGCGGGGCATCTTTCACCCGGCAGATCTCTCCCTCAAGCAACGCCTGCGCTACTGGTTTTACAAGCGCCGCTACGCAACCTGTTAATTTATGACACCCCTTATTCCCATGAAAGCACGACAAAAATACTTTGGACGTATTTCTGCTGTGCTTTGCCGTTGTGATGGCAGGAAAGGAGGAGCTTATGCCTGACGCTGAGCCTAAAATCTCCGTTGTTATGCCCATTTACAACACGAATCCGGGGCATTTGCGTGAGAGCGTTTCCTCCATTTTGGGGCAAACATTTACGGATTTCGAGTTCCTTATACTCAACGATTCACCGGACAATACGGAGCTGGATGCCATCATTTCCTCTTTCCGGGATTCGCGCATCAGGTATGTACGCAACGAGTACAACATGGGCATCTCCGCCGCGCGCAATAAACTGTTGGATATGGCACGTGGAGAATACGTGGCGGTCATGGATCACGACGATATCTCTCTGCCGGAACGTTTTGCCAAAGAGGTGGCCTATCTTGATTCGCACCCGGATGTGGGCGTGTGCAGCTGCTGGGCGGACATCTTCCCGGGCGGCGGGGAATTGCATCACCCGGAGGAAAGTATTGAAATAAAAAAACATCTCATGGAGTGGTGTGTGCTGCTTCACCCGGCTGCAATGATTCGCAGAGAAGTTTTGGAACAGCATCACCTACGTTATGAGGCGGAATACTCACCTTCGGAAGACCACCGTCTTTGGCTGCGGATGATGGAGTTCAGCGCATTTTATAACATACCGGAAACACTGTTTCACTATAGGATGCATAGTGAAAACACGACTTCACATCAGCGTCAGCAGATGACCAAGGCCACGGAGATGCTGCAATGCTGGGCGCGGATCAAATATCCCGAGTGGTATGCGGCATACCGTCGGGACGGGAGAGAGGCATTGCATATAAAACTTTTTAAGGTTATTCCTCTTCTTAAAATCGTCAGGACGTATAAGAGGACCTCCATTTTTCTTTTCAATAGAATTCCGCTGTTAAATTATAGAGAAGGGGGCGGGCATGGCTGAGATGACGAATAGCGAATGCACCGTGACTGCCGGGATGAAGCAGATTCTCGTGCATGTGCATGTGTACTACACGGAAATGTGGGGGGAGCTTGAAGTCTGCCTGCATAACCTCGTTGCCTACCCTTGTGAAATCTACGTGACTTACGTGAAGGATGATGCAGCATTTGAGGCAAAAGTGCACGCGTTCGGACATGGGATTAGCCTCATTAAAGTGGAAAATTCGGGATATGACATAGCCCCGTTCCTGCAAGTGCTCAGGCAAGTGGATCTCCGCAAATACAGCTACGTTGCGAAGCTCCATACGAAACGAGACATGCCCAAGAATACGTGGCGGCTGGCAGGGCGCAGTGATGTAAGCGATTCCAAATGGAGAGATTATCTATTGGGACCATTTTCTAAACCTGAAAAGTTGACATGCTGTCTGCACGCCCTGGAAACAACGCCGCAACTCGGCATGGTGGCGCATCATCGTATTATACTCGGTCAACGTGAAGATAAATCACATGCTGAGGCGTATCATTTAACCACTGCTTTTTGTGCACAGCATAACATCTCGTTGAAAAATGCAAAATTCGTCGCAGGCTCCATGTTTCTCTGTCGAGCGCATCCCCTCGAACGTTTGCTGAAAATTATTGAAGAAAGTCATCTCACTTTCGACAAGCCGGACTCTCGACATGTACGAACGGATCTTTCTCACGTGCTTGAGCGCGTACTCGGTTACATTTTTACATCCGAAGGATTCGAGGTGCGGGATGTTTTTTCAACCCGCGCAGAGCGGCTTTTTAGTGTTCTTTGTATATTATACCACCGAATTTTGCGACGAATCTTCCGTTTTATATTTCAAATCAAACGGACAAAGTCAGGGCGTCTTATTGTTAAGCTATTTCGCATCCC
>CANRET010000099.1 GCA_947629715.1 uncultured Akkermansia sp. | reverse complement strand
TTCGAGGGCAGAGGGTGATTCTTTACTTTTACCCCAAGGATAACACCTCCGGCTGCACGCAGGAGGCATGCGACTTCTTTTTCTGTTCCTTTTTCTCACGCTCTCCGACTAGTTAACAGGTTGCAATGCCCTACCCTGCCCGTGTCGTCTGCATCCCCGCACGGACGAGCCATCTCTGTCGCCCCGACTGCAACACATCGTACTCTCAATCTCTTCTCGTCCGCTTTTATCAAAAGCAGCAAGTCGCCTCTGTACCGCGTTTTGTGAGGAGACGAACCTAGTCAAACCAAAACCATGCGACAAAGGATCCTCGATGCCACCCTGGGCCTGCACGCGCATCAAACGCGCAAAAAGATACGGTGGTTAAAAAGAAAAAGCAGCAGAAGAAAGAGGGCTGAGAGTGAACAAAAACCTAGAGCCGCAGGTGCAGCAGGACCAGCGTGGGAGCAAAGGGGAGCAAAGAGAGGGACGCAAAATCCCTGCCACAGTGAGAGACCGTTGGAGCCGGGTGTTTGAGTGAGCAGATAGGCCAAAATGGCATTGGACCCGAACACGCGGAGAGGCGCGGCCAAGCGCGCTGCAGAGGGGTGCAGATCAAAAGCGAAATGGGAGAGCGCCAACAGGAAAAAACACCAACCTGCGGCCCACAGTGTCATGCTGACGGTGTAAATATGCTTAATGATTGGCGTGTCATATTCCAGCAGAAAGCCTGCGGTCAGGCACAACAGACCTGTGCCAGCCAGAGCAAGCATACAGCGTTTTCCCGGCGCAATGCAGCGCAGCATGTGCCCGGCAAACACACCGAGCAGGGTGAGCGCCCCGAAAGAGAGAGACGTGAGGATCCACGTGTAGGGCGTTCTGTCCTGCCAATGTCCTTGCAACGTGCAGTCAATGAAATAAGCCAGATTGTCATGCGGCAAAAAAAGTCCCGGCTGGGAGGATCCGTACGGGATGAAGCGCAGTGCGATCCAGTAAAGCACGAGGCAGGAAAGGCAAGTAATGATTTGTGTGCGCAGTCCACCGAAGAGCAGACAGAGCGAAGCGATGAGATATCCCTCGGCAATGGCCTGAAGTGTGTTGCAGAAAAGGCTCATGCGGGAAGGATCCGCACTGGTTAAATTTCCCTGGACGAGCATGCCGAGCAGGAAGAGCAGCACGCAACGGCGTCCGATGCGCCACAAAATACGCCCGATGCTGTATTTGCGGGCGTGGTAAGAAGCGAAAGCGAAGGGCATGCCGACACCGACGATGAAGATGAAGAGAGGCATCACCAAATCCCAGCAGGTAAGCGTCTGCCCCCAAGCAGCGTGCGTGAGTTGGGCCCGCAGAGATTCCCCGCCAAGCCACGGAGAAAGAGAACAGAGCAAGCTTGCGCCGCCGCAGAGCAGGAGCATGTCTGCTCCTCGCAGCGCATCAATGGAGATAACTCGGGTAGGTGGAGATGAAGCCATGAAACGGTCAGGATTGGGGCGTGGGGTGCAGCAGTTCATCAAAGGAGGACGATGCAGTCAAGCGCCTCTGCAGCGAATTTTGACGCGGGAGGGGTAGAGAAGTCAAGCAAAAAGGAGGAAACACTTGAGATAAGTAAGGTAAATTCCGATGCGCACGCTGCCTCTTGACGAGTCTGCGCGGGGCGTGTATCATGCGGGTGCATGGGGACAAAGAGAAAGCCGGCAGCCGTGTTTGACGAAGCGGAAGTGCTACGTCGCTTTGGCAAAGAGAGATTGCGTCCGGGGCAGAAAGAGCTCATTGGACATGCCGTGGCCGGGGAATCTGTGCTGGGTTTGCTACCCACGGGCTACGGCAAGAGCTTGTGTTACCAAGCGGCTGCTCTTTTGCGGGGAGGCGTTTCGGTGATTGTATCTCCATTGTTGGCGCTCATGCGCGAGCAGGTGGAGTATCTGCGCAGCATCGGCGCGAATGCAGCGAGATTTGATTCCACTCTGGAACCGGAGGAACGAGCCTCGTTATTATCGGAGCTTGCATTGGGGAATCTGCAGTTGTTGTACGTCGCGCCTGAATCGTTGGAAAATCCGCAGCTCAATGAAGCCTTGTCGCACGCATCGCTTCAACTTTTTGTGGTGGACGAGGCACACTGCATTTCGCAGTGGGGGCACAGTTTCCGTCCGGACTATTTACGTTTACCCTCGTGGGCAAGGGAGAAGCGTTTTGCCTGCATTATGGCTTTCACTGCCACGGCGGCCCCGCGGGTGAAAGAAGATCTCTGCCGTGCTTTCGAGATTTCTCCGCACTGCGTGGTGGAAGTGTCCCCATACCGTGCCAACATCATGCGCCGTGTGATCAGCTCGGATGCTCCGGAGGAGCGACTGAAGGAACATCTGACTGATGCACGAAACCGACCCTGCATCGTGTACACTTGCACGCGCAAAAGTGCGGAAGAATTGGCGGCAATGATAACGCAACAATGGGGCATTTCGGCGTCTTGCTATCACGCCGGAATGCCCGCCGAACTGCGTGAAAAACTTCAAGATGCTTTTCTCGCCAATGAGCCGGACGTGCTTGTGGCAACCATTGCGTTTGGCATGGGAATTGATAAGCCGGACGTGCGCAGCGTGGTGCATGTGAACTTACCTGCCTCTCCGGAAGCGTACTTGCAGGAAAGCGGCCGAGCAGGGAGGGATGGATTACCGAGCAGTTCGCTGGTGTTGTTGGACGGGGCAGACCGTGTTCGTGCACGTAACCGCATCTACGCCGCGCTTCCGGACGCGGAGGGGGTACTGTACTGCATGCGTTGGCTGTTGCCCGCTGCCCCGCGGGTGGTCTCGCTTTGGGAACTGGGCGCGACCTGCGATGTGCCGGAGGATGTGCCGCAGCGAGCGTTGGACATCCTGTCGGAGCGAAGCGCTGTGCGGGTGGAATCCCGAGGCTACAAGTATTATAAGGTGCGTCCGCTCTTCGCAATCAGCAGTATTTTGCACGGTCGAGATGAGCAGGAAAGCAACCGTCTGCGCTGGCTGGACGAACATCGCGAAGGCGAAGTAGAGGAGGCGGCCCTCGCGTGGAATTGCAGCTTCTCCGATGCCATGGAGCAGTTTGCTGAGTGTGAACGTGCCGGGGAATGGAAGATCACGTTCCGTCAGCGCGCCATTTGTGTTGTCCCCGGAGAAAAAGGTGCTGATCCCGTTGATGTAGCCGCTGAGTTGAATGCTCTCTACGCCGCGCGCCGGGATGCCGAGCTGGCTCGACTCGATGCGCTGGAACAAATGCTCACCGCTCCCTCTTGTCTGAACAGCGCTCTGGAGGAGTATTTCACCGGGAAGCCTCTCAGTCAACCCTGCGGCCATTGTCCCGCCTGTCGTGGCGAGGTGCCACAGCTTCCGCTTTTTCCCGCATTGACAGAGCCGCCCGCGGATGCAGAGCTGCCCGAGTTCGACCGCGACACCCAGCGACGGCGCTTCCTCGTCGGCTTTTCTTCCCCATCGCTTCTCGCACGCCGACTCTACGCTCATCCCCTCTACGGGGCGCGTGCTTCCACTGAATGGAAGCAGATTTGAGGACGATAGCCCTTTCGTTCTTCGGAAAGTTCGTTCATCTGTGACGACGGAATTAAAACAGGCAATCACATTGTCAAATGCGTTGCCCTAGCCGTCAGGGCAAACGCATTTGAAAACTGGATTCATTTTAAGGAAAGAGACAAGAGGTTCACTTATGCTCTAAATCGTTGCC
>CANRET010000098.1 GCA_947629715.1 uncultured Akkermansia sp. | reverse complement strand
CTTCAATGCTTCTTCCAGCTCTTTTATCTTTTTCATGACCGCCGCCCTCCTCAGTTGATTTTGATGACGAATGCGGGGATCATGGGGCGGCGCAGTTCTTCACCGAATTCGCCGTCCATGTAGTCCGCAGGGACTTTCATCATGCCCGTCAGCTCACAGCCGCATTCGATGAACCGCCAGATGGTTGCGGGCATACTGCTGAAACCTGAGCTTATGGTGATGCGGTCGATCCCCGCATCGCGGCACTCCTGCACGATCTGTTCGATAGCGGCATCGCAGATGCATTCTCCAAAGTCGACGTATTCGGCTTGCTTATTTTTGCTCAGCCAATATGCTCTCAGCATGGCTATGCTGACTTCGGGGTGGTCGGCGGCTGTCACGTTCCGCTCAAGCAGCTCATCGAATTTTGCGATTTGTTTCATTTTTCTTCTCCTTCGGGGTGCTGTCCCCTCTTCGTTTTTGTACCCCAACAATACCGTAAAACGAAGAAAGAGCCCAGCGAAAAACGCCCCAAACCCAAAAGATTTTTCCGAAAAAGCAAAGAATTTCCCCACGAAAAATCCGCCCCGTAGGACGGCTTTTTCGTGGCGTTTCCGTTATGCTTTGCCTGTCATCTCATCGTAGTCTTCGTCCACCTGCTCTATAAGGTTGACGACTTCGGGGATCGACAGTATCTCTTCCTCGCCGATGTCCTCGTTATACACATGGTATTTTTCGGGTGCGGTCAGACTGCCGTATTTGAGTTCGAGGTGCGAAAGCAGGTATGACAGTATTTGGTGTTTCACCGCCGCCCCCTCGCGGTTTATCCTGATAATGATTGCCGGGGCATACACCTGCTCCGACACACAGGTTTCATCGTTGTATTGGAAGTTGATCGTGGGGACGTTTTTCATTCCTTCAATCGTGCAACCTTTCTGCAGGAATGCCCACAGCACCCCCATCACATCGCTGAACGAGGAACTGATCGTGATTCGTTCGATGCACTCCCGGCGGCACGTTTGCACGATGTGGTCCACATCGGTATCCCACAGCAGATCGTCGAAGTTCAGATCCGCCGCCCCTGCCTTTTTGCTATGGCGGTACGCTAGGTACATCCTTCTGTTAATGCCCGCGCCGCTGAGGTCTTTCGTGCCGTTTTCAATGGCTTCTTCGTATGCTTGGATCGTTTTCATTTTGACTCCTTCGGGCTGTTGCCCTTTCTTGTATTTTGTAAGACAACAATACCGTAAAGCACAGAAAGAGCCCAGCGAAAACCGCCCTAAAACCGAAAGAATTTTCCGAAACAGCGAGGAATTTTCAACGGAAAACCGCCCTTTCGGGCGGCTGTTTCCATGCGACATTATGCCATCGGATCGTCATCGTCCACATAGCTGACTTTCGTGATTTTGAGCCCCTCGAATTGAACCGCATCCAAGAGGAGTTCGATCAATTCTTCTTTTGGCATCTTGTCCAATTCCTCTTCCGCGATTTCTCTTGCCTGTTTCATACTCACGGCCGAGACGGTGAACACAGCGGTCGCCACAGGTCTGAAGTTTATGTCATAGATTTTCTTCTTCGGCATATCTTTGTTCTCCACTTGCACTGCGGTTTTTGTTTTAGCTCCCGAACAGGATCACACCCGTTTCGAGCTGCTCGCCGTTATGGAGGACTTCGATGATCGTAGTCAGCTGGCTGTAGTCCCCAAGTTCGTCCCCATTCAACAAGTCCCACCATGCAGACCGCAGCACTTCCCGCCTTGCTTTGTCGCCGACCGAACCGAGCTTGCTGTAGTTGGTTTCGGGATCGTAGTGTTCCGCCTCCTTATTGAAGGCCGCCCTCAGCCGTTGCCACAGGGTGTCTGCCTTGCGGTAGCTCTCTTCGTCTGTCCCGCAAAGTCCCGCGAGGGTGTCGATCCCCCAGCTCTCGAAGTCCCTCTTCTCGTGCAGGTGCGCGATTGCCTCATCCGCTGTTTTCCATTCGTAATTGTACTTCTTTACCTTTTCCATTTTGTTGCTCCTTTGGGGTTCTTCCCCTCTTGTTTTTGTACCCCAACAATACCGTAAAACAGAGAAAGAGCCCAGCGAAAACCGCCCCAAAACCGAAAGAATTTTTCGAAAAAGCAAGGAATTTTTTTCGGGGAAAAGCTGACCCCCAAAGCGGTTGCTCCGGGGTCTGCTTGATGAGTCGCCCGTCTGCTCAGCCGATATGCAGCATGAGTCCCGACGACTGATTGATCTCGAAACTCTCCAAATTCACGTTACGGAATTCTTCGGGGATCGAGTCGACCGTGCCTTCGAAAACGTCCTTGTCTTCGGACAGTCCGTAAATCACGCATTTGGTTTCCTCGGCCAGAAAGCACAGCTTGATGAATTCGCCTACCGTCATCTTATTTCACCTCCTTTCGTTTTCTCCAAAGATACCGTATGACGGCGGAAGAGTCCAGCGAAAAGTGGCAGAATAGAGAAAGAATTTAATCGAAAATTTCCACCCCGTCACGGATGTGTTTGACCTCCGCATCGGGATAATTTTCTCGGTATCTGCGCACGATCACGTCGCAATATTTGGGTTCAAGCTCGATGGCACAGCATTTGCGGTCGAGCTGGGCGGCGGCGATCAACGTTGAGCCGCTACCACCGAACGGCTCCAACACGACATCCCCTTCGTGGCTGCTGTTATAGATGAGTTTCGCACACAGCGTGATGGGTTTCATCGTAGGGTGGTCCGGGGATTTGGCGGGCTTGTTATCGCGGATGACCGTGGTCGGCGTTTCGAGTATCTTTTCCAACAGCTCGACCAGCTCCGCCTTGCTCATCTTCTTGATGCTCGCTTGCAGATCCTCAAACACCGTGGGGAGCGAACGGTCATCGATGAAGTAATGCCCCGCCCCCTCCTTCCATCCATAGAGGATGGGTTCGTGGATCCATTGATAATCCTGCCGTCCAAGCGTAAAGTGGTTCTTGTACCACACAAGGGTTTGGGCATACTTGAATCCCGCGTTGACGAGCGCGTTCGTGAAGTTGACCGTCTCCTTCGTGGAATGGAACACATAGACGGGCGCACCCTTTTTGAGTCCCGTTGCCGCCGCCCGATAAAAGGCGAAAAGGAATTGGTAGAACTCATCGTCCGAGAGGTTATCGTTGGCGATGTAGCTCTCCTCGCGGGTTGTCGAATGGTTCTTCTTCCCCACGATGGACGAGCCATAGTCCACATTGTATGGCGGATCCGTGACCATGATATCCGCCGTCACGCCGCCCAAAACCTTTGCGACATCGGCTTCCTTCGTGCTGTCGCCGCACAGCAGACGGTGCGGTCCGATGAGCCACAAGTCGCCCAATTTCGTCTTTGGCTCGGCATTGTCTTCGAGGGCGGCCTCCGCATCGAAGTCATCCTCATGGACGTTCTCCATCGAACCGCTGCCGAATAGCTCCTGCGCTTCCGCGAGATCAAAGCCCGTGAGGGTAATGTCGAACCCGCTGTTGTCGAGGTCGCGGAGCAAATCGGCGAGGAGCGTGGTGTCCCATTCACCGCTGATTTTGTTCAGCGCGATGTTGAGTGCCTTTTCCTGCGGCTCTTCGAGGTCTACGACAACACAGTCGACCTCGGTGTAGCCAAGGTCTTTCATCACCTTGAGCCGCTGATGCCCGCCGACCACCCGCCCCATCCGCTTGTTCCAGATCACGGGTTCGACATATCCGAATTCTTGGATGCTGCGTTTGAGCTTTTCGTATTCGGGATCCCCCGGTTTCAAATC
>CANRET010000097.1 GCA_947629715.1 uncultured Akkermansia sp. | reverse complement strand
CGCATCAGCTTATCACGTAAGCTCACGGACGGTACAACTACTTCTGGCTGCCGGCGCGGACGTGAATGCCGAAGCGTTCGGATGTACTGCCCTTATGTACGCTCTGAATAATGGAGATCTTTTCCTCGCTCGCATCCTGCGTCAAGCAGGCGCTATCGACAAAACCAGATGTTCGCTGCTCAGATATCGGACCGCGTATACGCATAGCTGGCTTTTCCCCGAACTGGAGATATTGGGGAAACATGTGTGGGAGTACCTTTGAAGCAACAACATGCTCATTTAACTTAAAAACTCCCTATTAAAATTAAGAATATAATTTGACTCTGTCCTACCACAGTGTTGATTTATAGGAAGAAATGCAAAAGTAAGATGATTGGAGACCCTGTTTATTTTACTTGGCAATAGATGTATGCAAAATAATAAGAATGTCAGTAGCAGCTATTGATCTCAAATCTGGAGAAGCACCTGAAACTCGTAACCCCATCTAAAATTATGGACACCGAATTCACCGAAGAACAAATCAAAAATGTGATAGAATGCTACACAGAAGTAGCTAAGAGAAAGCTATCTCCTGAAAATTTAAGGAGATTTGCTATTCGCGATTTGGAGTATTTTGAAGAAACAGCTCCTTATCGTAAACTAGCAGAAGAAATTGGCGAAGATTTTACTGGTGTTGAAGTCAGAGAAAACACTTACACTGATAGAGACTTTGCAATTATGGTGATGAAGAAAAAGGTTAGAATGTTTCTGGATAAGTGGTCAAGAGGGTGCTTCTACAAAGTGCTTAAACATGTGAACTTACCTGATTTGACAACACTTCAAGTCAATAGGGAAGATAAAGAGTCAAAGTTTCTTCTGTTGACAAATGATTGCAAATCAAACTCGTTCAAGCAAGACGCAGAAGCAATTTATCATGAATTCCCGCTCAAATATCCAACTAATGCAGGAGCACAAGGAATGGTGATTTTCCTTAACAACAACCTCGATGCTCAACTAACAAGTGTTCAACATGAAGTTGGTGAGTCTCAATAGAAATAGGCTCTGTCCTACCACAGTATTGATTTTTTCACAGAACTAGAATAAAGCAATAAAACAATGACCGGAAAAAACATGAACAAACTCTTGCAAGACATCATAAACAAAGATGTCTTAGAGGAGCGTATGGAGAAGATAACTATTGATTTTGAGTTGGCTAATCCCCTGCTTTGTGAGATGGCCAATGTTTACACCGACGATGATTTGAACATCTCTGTACAGGTCAATAGGAACGAGGGAAGAAACGGGAGTTATTTCAAACTCTACAACCACAAAGACTACAAGAAAGCGAGTAAGGTAGCAAGAATCAATTTCAAATCTCCGGAATATATCTACCACGTTAGCCGCGATGATAAGAAAGATTGGGCACTTAATTCTCACGAACGAGCAAAACTTCTTGAAATCCTCAACATGAAAATTTTTCACGGAGAAACAGTCTGGGAAATGCTTATCTTGAATTTTAATTTAGAGGGTGGTTTGAACTTTTCCAAAACAAAGATGAACAAAATGAAGAAGATGATATATCCTAATCATCTCCCGATTGATCTTCCAATTCCTGATTATACAAAATTAAGATTCTCTCAGTCAAAGAGCAAAAACCGTTAATAATAGGCTCTGCCAACAAAGAATGCACCAGATTCAAAAAAATCAACACTGTGGTAGGAGAGAGTCTTAATTTTCACAGAACTTCTGTATGATGCTGTGGCTGGACAGAGCCTTCTTAAATATTATCGAATATGAATTACACGTTTTTTCATCCGTATGGAAATGATAAAGATAAGCGCATCCTTGACGCTTTTCAAAACGACCGATCTCTTCCTGATGTTTCCTACATCGTGATCGGTCACATACCCGGAGAGTGGTGGGACAGATTGTAACTACCCTTAGAAGTAAAATACATCCAAGCAAAAGAACAACCTAACACACAATCAACCCAAAATGAAAAATCAAAAAGAGACACAGAAAACAAGAGAAAAGAAGAAGGTCTTCCGGGATCTTCTCCGCGCCGTCCACGAGGGAAAAAATGGCATCGAGAAGGCAAGGAAATTGTTGACGGCGGGTGCGGATCCGAACGATAAGTCGGGAGATGAGGACAGCGAAACGCCCCTCCATGCTGCGGCAGCATCCGGTTATATCCCCATGGTCAAGCTCCTGCTGCAGTACGGGGCAGATGTGAATTGCATGAGAAACGACCGGACGCCGCTCGATGCGGCGATTGAGGCAAAGAGGCTCTCCATGATTAAATTCCTGCTAAAAGCCGGTGCGAATGTGAATGCAAAAGGGTACCTGACTCCGCTGGTGCGCGCTGTGGATGGAGGGCGCACGGACATCGTGCAGACGCTTTTGGATGCAGGGGCGGAGGTGAACGCCGTGACGTCCAGCGGCACAGCTTTGTGTGAAGCAGCTAAGAATGGGGATATTCTTTCCTTTAAGCTGCTCTTGGAGGCCGGGGCGGATGCGAACAAAACGGGGTCGCTCTATACGATTTTAGGAGCTGCTGCAGCGGGCGGGTATCCTCACATGATCAAGTACATCCTTGACTCTGTCGCAGAAAAGCCCACCCAAAAAGAACTATGCGGAGCTTTGTGGTATGCAGCATGCCGCGGACGGACGGATGCTGTGAAGTTTTTGATAGAACAGGGAGCGGATGTGAACGTACAGCCCCGGTGGATATGTGGTTACTCTCGTTACAAAAAGACGGCGTTGGAAGTCGCTGCTTTCCGTGGATATTTTGCCACGGTGAAAATGCTCCTGAAGTTAGGTGCGAACGCACAAGGAGCAGCCCTGTCAAATGCCATTAAAAATAAGTGTAGCCTAGAAATCGTCGCACGTATGCTGGAGTCGGGTGCGGGTCCCAACGATACTTACGTTTACGAAACATTAGCGAAAAGCATTCAATATGAGCACGTGGATGAAGGAATTGTGAAGTTCTTGTTGGAGCAGGGGTTGGACGTTAATAAGAGTTCATGTGAAAGAGTGGAACTTACCCTGCTCTCGGCGGCGGCGGCATCAGGACAGGCGGATCTGGTCAAGCTCTTGCTTGCTGCCGGGGCGGACGCCAATGCCACGTCGGCTGTCGGTCTATTTCGGAAGATTCGTACTCCCTTGATGCTGGCTGCTGAAAGTGGCTGGACGGAAATCGTCTCCATCTTGCTGAAAGCCGGAGCCGACGTGAATATCTCAGTTGAAGGCAGAACAGCTCTGGACCTTGCCCTGGAGAACCAGCACGCCGATGTCGTCGATCTCCTGCGCGCTGCCGGAGCTTCCCCTTCCTCCTCTGAACCTTAACGAAATCATAAAATGATAGAACATTCAAAAAAACAATACGAAACCACAACCAAAACAATGAACGAGAAACACATCAGATTTGCCATTCGTACGGAACGCGATTGGTTTGGGGTCAGGAGAAAAGCAGACAGGACAAGGAGAGAGAACATTAAAATCTCCTATGACTATACCGAAATCAACATGCTGGACATAGTTGACAAGGGAAAGTCATTTGATGAAATAAGCAAAAAGATCGTAAATGATTGGACAAATGTAGAAATAACTAACAGAAAGGATTTTGTTTTTGGTTTGAGTAACCTGGACAGGCGAGATGTATTCCCAACTAGAAAAGCAGAAGAAATCTTGATAGAGATCGTCAAGAAGGTACTTTGCAGAAAGTTTGATAAGGAATTCATAGAAAAATATGACAGCAAGTCCCACGAGTACTT
>CANRET010000096.1 GCA_947629715.1 uncultured Akkermansia sp. | reverse complement strand
GCCATTTCCGTAAGGAGGAAATCCCTGACCAATAATTGTGCAATCCTGTCATTCTGTTTCATATCGTTTGAAAATCCGTAATCCTCTTTTATACTTGTTCGATGAATTATCATTTGTGTCAACCCTTGGCGAGCACGATGCATCACCTGAGGAGTAAATAGTTTGGCATCGGGAGGTCGATGAGCAAGGCAAACCTCATTCTACCCCTTGCTTTTCTTAACTCGTTTGCATCAAAATCATACCATTGACGAAATTGATAATCGATATTTTGGACATTATAGGTCACAAGAGCAGCTTGCCAATTGGTAAAGCTATCGGGGAATAAGCCTTTTGCCGGGGCTGTCAGGAATTTCATTAACGCATGTTTCTGAACAGCATCAAGTTTGAAATGGAAAGGATAGCCACGATGAATCACGTAACGAGGTTCCAGGAACGATATCCTCGCAACCTTCGTGGCCTTCCTGTATGTAAAGGCATTATAGAACTTAAAATAGGGCTCACCTAATCTCGTTTGATTGGAATCCAGCGAAACTTCCCATTTTTTTCCTTTCTCTTTTTGTTGAGCTTGACCAAGCAAGGACATCTCACAGAGAAGAAAATCCCTGACCATCATCAGTGCATTTTTAGATTCATGATTTTTCATATACATTCCTATTTACTCTTGTTCTATGAATTTTTATGAAGACTTCTGTTTAAGACGATTGTTTGATGATGGACTCATAATGTCAATTGCAAGCATAATCCACCTCATTGACCCCTACCCCACTCAAAAAAAACAACGCGCGACAAGACAGAAGCTTGCCTCATTTTGAGATGCCGGACTCTTGAGAGAATTAAAATCCGCTTTTTGGAAAAATAGTGCTTGCCAGGGCGGATGGATGGTGGTAAAAGGGGGCACAGAGCGAGGCGGAAAAAGCTTCGCAACGGATCAGGTGACGCCGTAAGGTCACCCCGGAAGCCGCGCGTGCGGCGGATGGGCAAATAATGTGACGGCACAGGTCAATCCTTCGGCGGGAACGCTGATTGTAAATGAACAAGATGCCGTGGCATTCACCCTGAAAGCGGGTGGGAGCCGCGGTTTTTTGTATCTGCGGGCTTGTGCTGTCGATCGTTCAACCAATCAAGCACAACTCAACGATATGGCAAGACTCGATAGATTACCCTCGCCGACCGGCGATTCCTCCCGCTCCGATGCATCCGTACCGCAAGACCCCATCTTACCTTCAAGCGGGACGCCTCAAAACGCGGCTCAGAAGCCTGAAAACAAGTGGCTGGATGATCAGCCGAAGACGTCACAGGAGTGGGAAGAATTCCTGGCACAGCCGGTAGAGCTTTGCAGCCGCCGACCTGTGCCACAGGGAGACGCGCTGGAGCTGTTGTCGGACAACATTGACCTGTTACTGGAGAATACAGAGAGGATTATCCAAGCGCCGGAGATGGCGGAATGCCGGGAGGTAAAGGGAGGAGCTGCGCTGACGACGCTTGATTTAGGCGATCTCCTTTGGGCGTGGAAAAGGGGGGAAGCCGGCTGGAAGCGGACCTCTGTCGAAGGGCATCCCCTGTACGCGCTCGACATCAATGGCTCTGTTCTCAGCGGCTCATGCTATATGTACAGATTGCTTGATCCCGTTGCCAAGGAATTGGGCACCACGTTGTCCTGGTGGCGGCCGAGTCTCAGCAAGGCTCGTCGGGTTCTTTGCGATATCCAACGAGCGCCGAAACGTCCATGGAAGGAGATTTCCCCGCTTCACGCCCCTGTGCACCGTGGAGAGTCGTTCGCCGACTGGGAACGGCGGACGCAGCAATATATACCTACCGTGGATGAGGTGGAGCCGCACTACCTGATTCCCCCGACGCTCACCCTGGCTGAAATCATCGCCAAGGTGAAGACCTATCAGATCAGGTGAGCGTACTCCGGATTTCGGCGACGGAGGGTGGTGAGCCAGGTGGCGGGCAGAGAGGCATCGGGGAAGGTGGCGGCGTAAAGCACGGCGGCGGTGGCGGCATTGGTGTCGGTATCGCCGCCGGCCGAGGCGGAGCGAGTGATGGCAGCGCGCAGGGAGGGAGCATGGAGAAGCTGGTAGAAAGCGCCCTGCAGCGTCACGAGAACCCAGCCGATCAATTTGCCATCGTAGTCCGGCACACGGTGACGAGAGGCGCGGAGAGCTGCTTCCACGGCGACGGCGGAGGAATGGTTCGGACCGAAGGGGCTCCCCTTCCCTCTGCAGAGGCCAAGAGCATGACGCAGAACGCGCTGAGGTGAAGCCGGGCGTCCCTTCTGTGCAGCAGTGAGAGCGAAGACAAGAGAACCGGTGAAAACGTAATTCGCAAGAAGACAGGTGGGGTGCGGATGAGTGAGGGCGGCGTCCTGCAAAGCTGCATTCTTCCAATCGAATTGGGGATGATCCACCGCCCACAGCGCGATGGGGAAGATGCGCATGAGCGCGCCATTGCCCTGCGACTCCGGGTTAAAGCGCCCCTCCAAGGAATCCTTCACCGTTTCCCCCACATCCAGCGGATCGGTGGCGAGCCAAGCGAGGTATTCCTCGCGGGCAATGTCCGGGTCGTACCCATCCGCGCGCACCAATGCGCGCTGCAGGCAAACGGCCATCTGCGTGTCATCTGTCACCACACCGGCCTCACGATCGGTTACGATGCCGAACCCGGGAACCATCTTCTGCAACCCATGCGGAAAATGAGCAACGATGTCATGGCGATAGCAAAATTCTGCCGGCGAACCCAGGGCATCCCCTGCCATAAAAGCGGACCAAAGCCGAGCTGAGGAGGAAAAAACAGGCGTTTTCATAACCTGATTATATACCCATTTTCCAACTTGTGAGGGAGTATGACGCACTCCGCACCCGTTCAGCTACGTTGGCATGCGAGGGAGGGGCAAAAAGATACGAGACTTAGCACACCAGCAGGGAGTCTTCCCGTCGGTACACGCCTTCCATGGCGATGTAGCGCGTGCACAACAGTTCCGCCGAGCGGTGCCCCATCTCTAATTGCAGCTCGGCGTAATTGCGGAAGGTTGCCAGGTGGTGCGTGGCAAAGGTGTGCCTCAGCACGTCCGGTTGCCAGTTCGCGAAGCCGGCTTCACGGTGAAGGCGGGCACGGCGTCTTCGCCAGTTCGGCGGACAAATCCGCTCGTTCCCGGGACGCCGGACGCGTTGCAGAATGCGTGCCAGCGGCGGGAAGATGGTGACGTGTCGTGCGCCGCCGGTCTTGCTGTGGTGCGGGGCGATGCAGATAACGCCGTCATCGAGCCGTACGTCACTCCAGCGCAGGCGTTCCACCTCATTCGGGCGCACGCCCGCGTAGAGCATGATGGCGATCGCGGCGAGACAGGCGCCACCCTCGGAGGTCTCGGCGGTGCGCATGAGTCGCCCGATTTCCTCCTTGTTCAAGATGCTAATGCGCTTTTCTTCGATCCGTTCCGACTCCACTTTCCGCACCGGGTTTTCCGCGCACCAGCCTCGCTTGCACGCCGTGGAGAACACACCGCTGAGGATGAGTCTCGCTTTGTTTCGCTGCCGCGCTGTGTCAAACGCTAGTCGGATGTAATCGCGACATTCTTCGGCGGAGATGCTGCGCATGCGTCTGGTTGCCAGACCCTTGCAGCGTTTCATGAACCGCTTCGCAATGCCACGGAAATCGCACAGCGTCCGTTTTCGTCGATCCTTCCTCGCTTCCAGTGCCTCCTCCACGGCCCGGGCAAAAGTGACCGTCTTTTCGCGCCGTCGCAGTTCTTCCTCCCCGGTCTCAATGCACGCCATGGCGCGCTTCACGCGCCCTCTCCCCGCTTCCAGCGCTCTCTTTGCCACCAACGCAGCTTCCAGCACATCCACCCCCGTCTGCCGCAGCACCTCCACCGCCGCCAGCTCCGTCGTTCTATCAGATTTTGTTTTCATTGTGATACGTATTTAGAAT
>CANRET010000095.1 GCA_947629715.1 uncultured Akkermansia sp. | reverse complement strand
GACAGAGAGTGCGGCCGGGGTGCGTATTTCGCAACACAGGAGTGATGGGCCATCGGTGGGTTGTCGTTGCCATTGCCGAGGGAGGAAAGATGCTACTGGCTAATTGGACGTCGTTGCGCCCCAATCAGAAAGCGACGTGCGTACTTCATTCCGGGGAACATCCTGGGATCACGCATGATTCCTATATTCTTTTTGCCATGGCTCGAGAGTACTCCTACGAGCAATTAGCAGGACTCATCAGGGAGGGAAATCTGGTACCGGACGGGCAATTGAACGAACAGGCACTCTGCCGCATTCAGCAGGCTCTTTTCATAGACCGTTACACACCGGATTTTCTAAAGAGGCATTACGCGTTTCTCAAGAAATAGAAGTTACTCATTGGAGGGAAGAAGTCGTTGGCATCTCATAACGTGATCGGTGAGATGACGGCATGCGCATGATTACGGGGTAGGCAGGACATGTAACAACGATCCAAGTTATGGGCACATCCTTTGCACCTACATCTGCGCCATTCTGCACGGGGGAATGAACAAGAAAATCGTTGAACAGGCAAACAAGCCAACGGCACTTGGGAAATCCTCTTCCCCCGTTTTTAGCGCCCCCTCGGTGACTTTATTTTGAAGCAATGCGGAGACTCCTTTTGAGGGTAGATAGATATTTTGCTTGCAATATGATGCAATTTTTGTATTATATTGCAAGCAAAAATGGAAAAAGCAAGCGTAAAAAGTTGGATTGAGAAACAAGCTGAACATGGCAAAATCACGTTCACACTTGAGGAACTGAAAGCCGCTTTTACGGAGATGCCGCTGGCTGTTCTGCGAGCAGGACTGTACCGCGAGAAAAAACGAAAGACTATTGTTGGCGTATGGCGAGGTTTCTATTTGATTCTTCCTTTAGAGTACCGCGGTGTGGGAATGATGCCGCCTAGCGAGTTTATCGACAAGCTTATGGCATACTTAGGAAGGCCCTACTGTGTTTCTCTGTTGAATGCCGCGGCAATTTACGGAGCGGCTCACCAAAGGCCCATGAGATTTACCGTGATGACTTCGAACCCTCCACTCAGGGGTACGGTCAAAGGCGCCAACAGAATTGATTTTATCGCGAAACGTAGCTTTGGCGAAGTGATTCCGGCGGAATTGACGCGTCGAGTAAAAACGCAATATGGCGCTATGAACGTTACAACGCCGGAGTTCACTGCGCTGTCTCTTGTGCAGTATGTGCACGCCTCCGGAGGGTTATCTCATGTGCTCACGGTGCTTGCAGAGCTTATGGAGGCATGTCACTGGGAGCCGCTGCCTGATCTTCTCATGCAAAACGTGCCGGTGTCGGCAGCTCAGCGGTTGGGGTATATGATGGATCGTTTGCTCGGAGAAAGCGCCGCTGCGGACTCTCTCCACAAGCAGTTGACGTCTCGCTTCCGTTTGCATCCGGTACCGCTTTCCTTTGGTGAAGTGTGCAACAACTCCGATATGGATGCGAAATGGAAAGTTATCATTAACGCACACCCAGAAAACGATCTCGATGATTAACAGCGAATACATACGAGAATGGCGACCCGAACACCCTTGGTTTACAGAATCCATGGTGGAGCAAGATCTTTTGATCAGTCGCACTCTGGTGGCCATTTTTTCAGATTCCTTTCTCAAGGAACGTCTTGCCTTTCGCGGAGGTACCGCGTTACATAAGTTATATTTAAAACCGCAACCAAGGTATTCGGAGGACATTGATCTTGTACAGATTCAAGCCGGTCCAATCAAAGAGATCCTTGACCATTTAAGAGAAGCTTTATCCTATATGCCGGAACCCCGGGTAAAACCAACCCGCATCAACAATACTCTGCTGTATAGGTATGAATCTGAAATTGATCCCGTAGAAAAGATGCGACTTAAGGTAGAGGTCAATGGGCGGGAGCATTTTCATGTATTGCCGTGGCGTGTGATCCCTTTCACTGTACGTAATGGCTGGTTCACCGGAAGCAGTGATGTTCTGACGTATGAATTGGAAGAGCTGCTGGGCACGAAGATGCGTGCATTATATCAGCGCAGAAAAGGCAGGGATCTCTTTGATTTAGACTATGCATTATTACACGCCGACATCGATGCGGCGCGCCTTGTGGAGTGTTTTTGTCACTACATGTACGTATCAAGCGGTAAGATCCCCACGCAGCGGCAATTTGAAATGGGCATGCAGGAGAAATTGGCAAATGTGGATTATCTCGCGGATATCCCCTCTATCGTTTTGCCCTCGGTCGCATTCAATGCGGAGGAGGCATTTGGACGAGTGCATGAGATGCTTATTTCTCGCGTAGATGTTGCAAGGAAGGCATTTCTCAGAACGCGAGCGTGACTAAAGAAGCGAAGTGAGGATCGCAAAATTCAATGCAACACACGTCGCCGACACAGGGTATGTGCCGTGACAATCGGCTTGTTGTGTAGTTCTACCGTGGCTGTGGAACAGGCGGCGTCCCTTTCTTCCTTGTGGGGACTAGTTACTTCCGTGTAGTGGTTGACCAGTCAGAGTTGTCCTTCCATTATGAGCAGATTCTTACACCAACATCTGCGCCCTCCTGCGCAGTGAAATGCCCAAGAAAATCTCCGAACAAGCAAACAAGCCGACTAACCCCGTGAAGTCGTCCGCCGCCCAAGGAGCAACCCTAATCGGTCAATCACTATCAAGGAGTAATTAGTCCTCACAGGGAAGAGCGGCGTGTTACTGCGGTTCAATTACAAAAAAACGCTTGAGCTTGGGGACAAGCCAACCTTCTATCAGATGGTACTCAATGAGAGTCATAGGGATAACGGCGATAAGAATAACTAATGCGGCAATGGGACCTTCGAGATGAAAGCTGCGGTTCACGTACATATAGCGGAAAAAAGCCGCCTGGGCCAAAAGAAAAGAGTATGTGTAACGGGAGACGAGCTGTACCCAGCTCATGCGGTTGACTAGGGAGGAAATAAGACCCCAGCTATGCGATGCGCTAATGAGCAAAAACGCAAACGAGAACTCCACTGCGATGAAACTGTATCGCACCTGCGAAGAACGGTACATGAAATTAAACATCAAAACCAATGAGCCTAGCTCAAGAACCGTGGCGAGAATGCGTACGAGGCGGGTACGCCGCAATTGCCACTGATCGCTGAGGTAGGCTGCCACCACACCGATCCCCATACAGGTATACCCCCGCACGAGACTTGCCGGAATCCATCCGAAAAACAAACCACCAAGAGCGAGTCCTTTCAGAGGTTTTACATTCACCTGCATGCACTGGGCAAAAAAAACAAAAAGACAAAGCCACAGCCACGCCTTTTCACGGCACGTAGAGAAAAGTCCAATGAACAAACAACTGATAGCAAAATACGCTCCCACATACCAGTCACCCCACCCTATCAGCTCACCTGCCAGACCGTTGTGTCCGGTCGGAAAGTAAAAAAATGGGTACATGCTCCAGCTGCGAGCCCCCAGAGCCAGCAACAACGCGTAGAAAAACAACAATCCCGGCGTAAGGCGTATCCATACGTGTCCTATGCTTTGCAGGGCATTTAACTCCTTTGCTTGCTTAATTTTCCGGCCCAAAAAGAATCCACCGATGATGAAAAAAAACTCCACAGCAAAATCCGGACGAATGCTCTGTGTTCCTAAATACTCACACAGCTCCTTCTTTACCTCCGGCACATACGGCGTGTAATGAAGAAAAAATACAGAGATTATCAAAAATATTCGCAAGAACTCCACGAAATAGATGCGCCTTCCTTTGGTTGTCGTTTTTTTCTCGCCACTCATCGCATACATCTGTTAATTGCACGCTAGTGTACCTCTTTTCGAAAGAGATACACTTTTATGTATTTTCTTCATATTGATTATAAATATATTATAATATATTATAGCAGATGAAATAGGCGAGCGCCCCTCCTATTTTTGGCGGCAGCAGAAATGCACATCTATTAGTCTTCAATAATTTAGCTCATTTTAGGCTGGACATCTCTTTCAAAAAGAGATAAACAAGGAACTTTTCCTTCTCCACGATTATGCATCAGCCTCTCCCCTTTGTTCTGTTGACCTGTTGCATTTAATTTTGCGATCCAATTTTACCCTGGGTGTGATCTCAGGGCAAACGCATTTGAAAACTGGATTCATTTTAAGGAAAGAGACAAGAGGTTCACTTATGGTCTAACTCGTTGCC
>CANRET010000094.1 GCA_947629715.1 uncultured Akkermansia sp. | reverse complement strand
ACGCTTCGGCATTCACGTCCGCGCCGGCAGCCAGAAGTAGTTGTACCGTCCGTGAGCTTACGTGATAAGCTGATGCGGCTATGAGGGGAGTAACACATACAGCCCTCATATTTACATTCGCTCCGGCGTCCAACAGAAGACGAATACTCTCCGTATTTCCAGCAAGCGCAGCGACAATAAGCGGTGTTTTCCATTCAACAGCAACGTTCACATTTGCACCGGCTTCCAACAGAAGACGGATAATCTCCGTATTTCCCATCCATGCGGCGGCAATGAGCGGCGTGTATTCTTTTGTCGCTCCGTTGACGTCTGCTCCGGCTTCCAGCAGCAAGCGCACGCCGTCTGAATATTCTGCTTCTACGGCAGTGATGAGAGCGGTATGCTCTCTCGCCTTGGCGTTTACATCCGCTCCATGAACAAGGAGAAATCGTACGCTTTCTTCACATTTTTCACGCAATGCTGACATGAGAGGGGTGTAGTGAAGAGTGCGAAGCTGCTCGACCGATGGGTTGATCATCGCTCCGCGGTCGATAAGTTTCTGCATGAGTTTTGTGTTTCCTGTGCGTGCCGCTGTTCCGAGAGGTGTTTCGGAAGGAACATCTATTCTTACGCATCCTGATATCCGATTCACATCTGCTCCGGAGTTTAGTAAAAAATTGACTATATTTATTTGTTCTGCTTTAATGGCCAATGTTAAAGGGTTACCGAATCCGAAGTCGTCTGCATTGATGTCCAATCCCGTCCTGGTCTGGAGGAGGAGTCGTACGATGTCCAGCCTCCCGGCTTGTACCGCCTTGAAAAGCAGAGTAGGAGGGTAGGTCCCCTTATGTATATCATAGTAGCTTTTGTGGAGCATTCCTTTTTTGATGAGTCGGCGAAATTCTACCGCGGAACAGCCGTTTTGGATTGCAATCTTCAACTCCTCTACGTTTGGACTCTTTTTCTTAAGACTTTTTCTCCAATTGTTCTCATTCGTTGCTAAAGCTTTCGCTCCGGCTGCGCGCAAGATGTGTGCAGAGAGAATGTTATTCGCCTCCAGTGCGAACTCCCATGCGGTTCGCCCGTCCGACACAGCGTTCACATCCGCACCGGCTTTTAAGAGTATTTTCAGACATCCCGTATGTTTGCAAAATCTTGCTGCTGAGATGAGCGGTGTACAAGTCCCTGCTGTAGCATTCACGTCTGCTCCCGCCTTCAGCAGCAGTCGGATGACGTCGGGGTTAGATCCCCTCGCCGCAGCGATGAGGGGCGTATACACTTCCGTCGCTTTGTTGACGTCTGCCCCGGCGTCAAGAAGCATCTGCACTTCTTCCATACTTCCTTTCTCTGCGGCGACAATAAGCGGGGTATGTATCTTCGTTGTCCTGTTCACATCCGCTCCTGCCTCAAGCAGCAGTTGCATTCCTTCCAAGCTCCCGGCCATGGTTGCCGCAAGGAGTGGGGGGCGTTCTCCTGCCTCAGTATTCACGTCCGCTCCGGCTTCCAGCAAAATGCGTAAGATCGGAACGAAATGTTCATTGGCATGCCACGCTCCCGCAGAGAGTGGGGTATGCTCTCTGCGGGAGGCGTTCACGTCGGCGCCGTGGTCAAGGAGAAAACGAACGCTCTCTTCACAGCCCTCATGGGCAGCCGCTATGAGCGGCGTGTATTCTGATGTTTTATCATTGACATCTGCGCCCCTGTCGATCAAATGCTGCATGAGTTCCAAATTACCCGCGCGTGCTGCGAGGCACAGGGGCGTAAGATCCCCATTCTTATCAGAACCGTTAATGTGCGCTCCTGCATCCAGGAGCAGATCGATGATGTCCCGTCGTTCGGTTCGAATGGCTAGATCCAGTGGAGGATTAGCTCTAAACCAATCCTCGATTGGATAAAAATTGCATAGCCGGCGGTTTTCGTACTCTGTCATGGATCCTATGTCGTCTCTTGGACAGAAAAATGTTTCCGCGTTGGCGTCCGCTCCTGCATCCAAAAGCATGTGGACAATGTTGCTATGTCCACCATATACAGCAAAGCGCAGCGGCTCGTTCAAATCTATGCGTTTCTGACCTGCCGAGGCGTCTAACATCAGTTGAACGACAGCCTCATGTCCCCACAGAGCGGCAACACTCAGAGAGCTACACTGCTCACCGAAATAGTTGGATTCTATTTCTTCCCCGGCATCCAACAGCAGCTGCACGATGTCGGCGCGACCTACCTGTGCCGCAATAGAAAGAGGGGGGCGGTAGAAGACATGACGCCCTACCTCACCTTTTAATTTTTTCATATCGCCTGAGCGAACCAGGTTTTTAATTTCCCGTGCCATCCATTTACGGAGATTTTGATTTTCCAGAGCACCTGCGGCAATCAGGTTTCTAATTTGCTCCGGCTTGCTGTTTTCGTCCATAATGGCGTTGTAAAGCCTCATTCGGAGTCTTTTGTTGTTGTTCTTTTTCATGTTGAAAAAAGTTAGTTGGTTTATCTTGTCGTGTTGTTAGTGGAGGGGACAATGTATTTTTCGATTGGGATGATCGTACCGATTTCGTCCGCTGCCTTGCTTGATTACGCGATACGGCTCACCCTCAATGTCGCGACTCCTTTCCCTGAGTGAGTTTTCTTGGCTTGTCAACAGCACCGGCACGGCGCAGGAAGTGCGCGAGAGGAAAATTGTTTCGCTCTAAAGCAACCATAAGCGCCGTTTTACCGCCTGCTTCGGCATTGACATCCGCGCCGGCTTCCAGCAGCAGTTTTACCTGTCGTCCGCTTCCTCCATGAGCCGCTGCCGCGATGAGAGGGGTAGCGTACTCAGCCGCTCTGTTCACGTCGGCTCCGGCTTCCAGAAGGAGCTGGATAATTTTTGTATTTCCTGTGTATGCGGCGATAATGAGCGGTGTTTTCCCACCTGTCGCTCTATTCACATCCGCGCCCGCATCCAGCAGCACTTGGACCGCTTTCGTACTTCCTGACCACGTTGCTGCGATGAGGACAGTGCCATAAAATTCAGATTCCGTCTGAGCATTGATGTCTGCACCGGCTTCCAACAGAAGCTTGAGTGCCTCCGCTCTTCCCGACTCCGCTGCCGCGAAAAGAGCTGCGCCGTAAGCTCCGGATTCCGTTTGTGCATTGACATCCGCGCCGGCTTCCAGGAGCAGCTTGATTACCTCCGTGTTTCCCCACTCCGCTGCCGCAATGAGTGCCGTGCCGTACCTCCCGAATTCTGCCTGTGCATTGACATCCGCCCCGGCATCTAGCAGTACCCTGGCTGCTCCCGTGCCTCCTACCCGTGCTGCGGCAATGAGCGCTGTCCCAAACCACTTGGATCGTGCTTGCGCATTGACGTCCGCTCCGGCGTCCAGCAATACCCTGATTGCTTCCGTGCTTCCTGACCGTGCTGCCGCAATGAGTGCCGTGCCAAACAACTTGGATTTAACCTGCGCATTGACGTCTGCACCCGCAGCCAACAGAAGCTTAAGTGCCTCCACACTTCCGTACTCTGCTGCTGCGATGAGCGCTGTCTCATCAGTCCACCAGAACTCTGATTGCACATTGACATCCGCCCCGGCTTCCAGAAGTAACTTGATTATCTCCGGATTTCCCATCCGAGCTGCGGCAATAATGACCGGACCAATAGGCACATCTGGCTCCGCATTGATGTCTGCACCGGCATTTAGCAATACCTCGACAGCCTTCACGTTCCCTGACTGCGCTGCCGCGATGAGGGGGGTAGCGAAACACTCTCCTTTGTCCACATCCGCCCCAGCTCCCAGCAAAATTTCTATGATATCGGCTCGACCTCCCTCTGCAGCAAAATAGAGTGGAGGAACTCGATCATTCCGGTCGTCCAATAGAGCGCCTTCGGCGATCAGCTGCCTGATTTCCTCCGGCGTGCTGGTTTCGTCCTCAATGGCTTTGTGAAGCTTCATTCGGAGTTCTTCTGTGTTTTTCTTTTTCATGGTAAAAAATAGTTATCTGATTTATCTTGTCGTGTGAGAAGCGAGGAAAGGGGGATAATGTATTTTTCGATTGGGAGGAGCGTACTGATTTCGTCCATCGTTCCAACCGAGTACGTGATGGAGATCAGCATTACTCCTAGTCCTCAGAGGAAACGCATTTGAGAGAAGTTCATCAACGAAGAGAATGTTCTTATGGATTGATACCATCGTATATACGTATCAAGAATCATGACAACAAACGGTCATTATGATGACGGATCTGGCGAACTCATCCGCACACGTTGATGATTCGGAAAATTTGCGCAACGCA
>CANRET010000093.1 GCA_947629715.1 uncultured Akkermansia sp. | reverse complement strand
CGATTTGCCAAGAGAATAAAACATAGGGCGGGATTTCTCCCGCCCTATGTTTTTAGAGATTATAGCAACGAAGGCTATGCACTCAAAAGACTTTGGCTTGTTAGACAGTCATTGTGCTTATTATATCAAAGACGGAAAATACAGTCAATACCCTAAAATAGAAAAAATAAAAAATCTATTTGTCGAAGCCGAGCGAGTTGATTGTTTTGACAAGGAATGTAAAACTTATTTTTGAATGAGGGGTTAAAGTTCTTGCAAAAAAAAGATGTACATGATATAATATTATTCGTCCCGTAGAACAAAAGCTACGGTTGGAGGGATAAGTGGCAGAGCAATATATGACGGCAAGCCAAGCCGCAGAAAAGTGGAATATTTCTCAAAGGCGTGTTCAAAAGTTATGTTCCGCAGGAAGAATTGAAGGCGTGTTCAAACTTGGCGAAGCGTGGGCAATCCCGATAAATACCCTAAAACCCACAGATGGGCGGAAGAAGGAGAACTAAAATGCAATATGGCTTTATAGATTTGTTCTGCGGATGTGGCGGTTTTACACAGGGCTTTCATCAAGCAGGGTACTCTCCGCTTGTTGGAATAGATATGTGGGAAGATGCTACGATTACCTATCAAGCAAATTTCCCTTCAAGTAAAACTATCAATGATGATATAACAAAAGTTTCTGTTGAGAGATTATTAAAAGAGGGGAACACAAATGCGTCACAGGTGTCAGTCATAATAGGCGGTCCCCCTTGTCAGGGTTTTTCGGTTTCGGGGAAAAGGCTAATAGATGACCCTCGGAATGTGTTATATAAGTCTTTCGTGGAAATGGTCGGTGCAATCAAGCCAAAAGCGTTTGTTATGGAGAATGTTCCCGGTTTGGTTAGTATGGCGAAAGGGGCGGTTCGTGATGCAGTAATTGATGATTTTTCCTCGCGTGGATATAATGTCACTTGGAAAATTCTTTCCGCAGATGACTTTGGTGTTCCACAGCATCGCAGGAGAGTATTTTTTGTAGGCTTAAATAAAGAAGTGTTTGGGGACAAAAAATTTGTTTTTCCTACTCCTACAACAGCGGATAACAAAGTTACTTGTAGAGATGCAATATCCGATCTCGATTTTATTTCGGACGAGGTAGCCCTTCCCGATGAAACATCTTATGTGTTACCCGCTATGACCGAATACCAAAAGTTGATGAGGAAAGGAAGCCGTGTCTTGTGGAATCACGTTGCTACTATTCATAATCAAAGAACAAAAGAAATAATTGCAATGGTTCCCGATGGGGGAAATTATGAATCTTTGCCTCACGAGTTATGGCAAACACGGAAAGTCCATATTGCTTGGACAAGAATGGATAGCAACCGCCCTTGCTTTACGATAGACACGGGGCATAATCATCATTTCCATTATTCTGCAAATAGAGTACCAACGGCGCGTGAGTCTGCTCGGATTCAATCTTTTCCCGATACTTTTCGTTTGTATGGGATAAAGACAAGCCAATTAAAACAGGTCGGTAATGCTGTTCCGCCGCTGTTAGCACAGGCTATTGCAGAAGAACTTAAACTGTATTTGGAGGGCAAATAATGTATAATCACACCAACCAATTTAGGTGCATTATTATAAGAGGAAAGTCAAAACGCGAACTTGATAATTTGTTGCCCGCCTACGCTCTCGTTATCGACGATATTTGTCCGTGTCCCAAAGACGAATTTGAGGCTAAATTTAATTCCGCTTTTGCTCGCATTATGGGAAAAGATGAAGCGGGCATTACAAAGAAAACTCTCGATAATCATAGAACTGAAATTGCGGGGAAACTTTTTGGTATGTATTATCTCTCGGATGACGGATTTTACTATGCAGCCGAAAGAACAAATAAATACATTGCCGACAATGACCAACCTGCATTTTTCAAAGATATTTGCTATAAGATGCAGTTCCCGAATGGGATGAATAAGGTGCAGACACTTATTGCACATACCGAACAAAATATATCATTTAGACAATATCCGTTCATTATTCGTTGCTTGATGATTGCGGAAAGTATTGCGATGCCAATGACGGTTAATGCTATCGGTTATTATATTCTGAATGCGTTGGACGTACTTAAAGGAAATGCTTCCCCCGAGGAAGTGATGCGACAATACGAACTTGATATAAAAAAGGGCATAGTTCGTAAAATTTTCGTTCCTAATAAAGCATCCTCGTTTACTATGCAACATATTCGGGAGCAACTCAACTATTTGGAACTTGCCAATTTGATTTTTATAGACGAAGAGCATCGGGTGCTTTTGAACCATAAAGAGGATGAATGTCTTGAAGCGTTTGTAAAACAATGTGGAGTGCCGCCTGCGTTCAATGTCTACTCATATAATCTTGATAATGCGACCGAGCGGAGCCAAGTATTTTTAGATTGGGATGAATACTTCTCCAAAGTTAGTGATATAGCGGATATATTTGCGACGAACGTATCTGCGCTTATTGAGCGTGTTCCTAAACAAGGCGAAAGTAAGCCAGCAGAAGGCAATACGACGGAAGGTTCTACCGTCGAACTTGGGGATGAGGGAGAACAGTATGTATATGAATATGAACGGAGAAGAGTAGCCGCATTTAACCCTCGTCTTGTAAACAAAGTAATTCCGTTAGGAAGGACAAAAGGACTCGGTTACGATATTCAGTCTGTTATAGCCGAAAAGGGTGATATGGCTGAATTTGTAAAATACATAGAGGTAAAAGCCACCAAACGTGTTACTGCACCTAATTTAGGAGATGACACTTGGGTGGATACTATTAACATTACACGAAATGAATGGGTTGCGGCACAACAGCATCGGGACTATTATTCGATATATCGCGTATATTTCGTTAGAGATGGAGTTGTTGTTTTCGTCATAAACAACATTTACAAGAAAGAAGCCGACGGCAAAGTTCAAGTCATCCCTATGATGTATCGAGTAGATTTTTCAAGTAGCGCAATAGACGCTGAATTGGAGAGGCAATGTATAGAGTAGTTTCCTTATTTTCAGGGTGTGGTGGTGCTGACTGCGGAATGGTCGGGGATTTCACTTTCAACAAGAAATTTTACGACCGACTGCCGTTCGATATTATCTATGCAACCGACATAGATAAAAAGGCGATAGAAACGCATCGCGCCAATTTTGATACGGATTTATTGGTGTGCAAAGATATATGCGATACGCCATCATCGGATATACCCGAACATGATGTTTTGGTCGGAGGATTTCCTTGCCAATCATTTAGCACAGTGAATCCGACCAAAGATCCATTTGACGATAGAGCCAATCTTTACAAGCAAATGGTTAGAATTGCAAGGGATAAACAGCCCAAAATTTGCATTGCCGAAAATGTAAAGGGACTTATGACCTTGCAAGGTGGAAGCATTTTTAGGCGAGTAAGAGATGCTTTCGCGGATGTGGGATATAATACATATTATAGGCTTGTAAATGCCGCAGATTATGGAGTACCGCAAAAAAGGGAGCGGATGATTATGGTGTGTGTTCGTAAGGATATAAACATACCATTTGAATTTCCCGAAAAACCCAATGAGGGGGCGTGGGTTCCGTTGTCTGTGGCGGTTCCTGTACTGAGGATTGAGGAGAAGAAATATTATTTTTCTCAAAAAGCAGTAGAAGGGATGAAAAACGCAAAGAACAATATGAAAAGAGGGTTGGCGCAAAGCCTTGATCAGCCGTGTTTAACGGTTACAAGTCATCTTGCGAAAGTTAGTTTGAACTCTCGTGACCCTGTATTGCTTGTTGACTCCCAAAGTGAATTATATAGAAGATTTACGCCGAGAGAGGCGGCGCGCATACAGTCTTTTCCCGATACATTCAAATTCGTTGGTACGGAAGCAGATGCTTATCGGCAAATTGGTAATGCAATACCGCCGGTCTTATTTTGGCATATCTCTAAAAGCGTGGCGGAATTGCTTGATATGGCAAAATAGAGGTTTTTATGGTAACAAGGAAAGAGGACACGCCGCAGAGAAAAGCGAACCGCCGATACGAAGAAAAGAACAAAGAAAAGCGTAGGGCGACGTGCGGCAATTTTCAGACTATGATACCGAGAGAACTTTTAGAGGAAATCAACGGTTATCTTAAAGAGAACAAAATAACAAAGGTCGAACTCATACAGGCGGGGTACGATGCTTTGCGCTCTCGTGCCGAAACGGATAAGAAAGAGGACTAAAACCGCCAAAAACTAAATAGAAACACAGCCGAACGGCGTAACTGAAACGGTTACGTCGTTTTTCTTTTTGTCCTATCCCTATGGAGCAAATAGGAACG
>CANRET010000092.1 GCA_947629715.1 uncultured Akkermansia sp. | reverse complement strand
GCTGAGACTGAGGGCGACGTGGGATACGGATGTACTTGATGATATATTGTTTGGCAACGATTTAGAGCATAAATGAACCTTTTGTCTCTTTCCTTAAAATGAATCCAGTTTTCAAATGCGTTTGCCCTGGGAGGCGAGCCAAGTGGCTTGACACCCCATGCAGAGCATGCTTTAATCTCTTCTGACAGCACACACACCATGAGTACAAGCCCGGTCTCTGCTTCTGATTTCGTCACTCATGTGAAACACGGTTTCACCCACTTCTTCACTTTCAGAGGGCGCAGTACGCGTCCTCAATTCTGGTGGTACTACCTGTGCCTTTGGCTCATCAACGGAGTACTCAATATGTTCGGGAAATCCTTTATTGCTTCCCCTCCTGAAACTGAAGCGACGGTGGAACAGATCAGCGATTTTCATCAACTTATATGGTCCGCTCAGCCTGTCACTTTCAGTGCTTACCTTGTCGTCAGCGTCATCGTCGGACTCGTTCTATTCATCTCTGTACTGGCTGCCACCGTACGAAGATTGCACGATGCGGGCTACTCCGCGACGTTGGCATATATCGCGAGCACGTTGGTCATTCTCCTGACAGCTTGGTCTTATCTATTTCTGTTTTTCTCGTCCGACGTCGCTGATTTGTTCACAGGAAACGAGACAGCCGCAACAGTCCTATTCGCAGCAGTTCTGCTAGCGTTTGTGGTCTTGTTGGTCATTGGGATCATTGTGCTGGTGCGTCTGATCATGCCCTCTGAGCCGCAGGACAACGCGTACGGACCGTACGTCGGCAGGAAAAATTGACGTCCATGGAGGAACTCACTCCGATTTTCATTCTCGGCCCGACCGGCTGTGGCAAGAGTCAACTCGCCGTGGAACTGGCGGAGCACATGGGATGCGCTGAAATTGTGAGCGCTGATGCCTACCAAGTGTACCGAGACATGCCCATTCTCACCGCTGCGCCACGAGCCGGTGAGTTGGGGCGCGTACCGCACCACCTCATCGGTTTTCTGGAGACTTGTGAGATCAACGATGCTGCCACCCACGCCCGCCGTGCGGAGCAAGCCATAGCCGAGATTCAAACGCGTGGAAACCGTCCTATTGTCACCGGAGGCTCCGGGCTGTACGTCAAGTTCATCTCACACGGCATCTCCCCTGCTCCACCGTCAGATGCCGCCCTGCGAGCCAAACTCAGCGCTCTTCCGCTACAGGAGCTTGTGGCGCGTTTGAAAGAAGCGGATCCGGAGGGGGCTGCACACACCAACCTGCAGAACCCCCGCTACGTGGCACGCAATTTAGAAATCGTGATAACCGGCGGCAAGCCTCTCTCGCATTGGCAGAAAAATTGGCAGCACGCCCCGGCCGGTCCTGGATTCGTCCTCACACGCGAGACGCCGGAACTTGATGAGCGTATCGCGCGGCGTGCCCACACCATGATTGAAAACGGCGTCGCAGACGAAGTACACGCGCTCGGCGAACTTTCTGCCACAGCTTCCAAAACTCTTGGCCTGAACGAGGTGCAATCCTTTATCGCTGGGGGAACGACGCGTAGCGAGCTTGAGCAACGCTTGACCCTCATCACTCGGCAATATGCCAAACGCCAGCGTACTTGGCTGCGTCGCGAGTCCTGGCTCACCCCTGTGAATGCGAATCACGCCCCCGTTGACTGTATTCTGCACGCGCTTTTTCCTTGACACATGCGTTCCTACGGCGTATGTATTATTCCGTCAACACCACACCCATGGAAGAACGGACACTGATTCTCTTCAAACCGGATTGTGTGCAACGCAATCTTTCCGGTACGATTTTGCAACGCCTTCTGGCAGAGGGCTTCATTCTGCACGGCATCAAGATGATACAGCTGAATGACAAGATCCTTCGCGAACACTACGCTCACATCTTAGACTTGGTGATTGACGGTGAGCCGCTCTTCCCGAAGTTGTCTGCCTTCATGCAGAGCAGCCCTGTGGTAGCACTCATCCTCGGCGGTCCCGGCGTGGTCGCACGCGTGCGCTCCATTCTCGGCCCCACCAACTCGCAGAAGGCGGCTAAAGGAACTATCCGAGGCGATTTCGGCACCAACAGCATGCTCAATGTCTGCCATGCCTCCGATTCTCCTGAAAACGCCCTCACTGAAATTGACCGCTTCTTCCGCAAGGATGAGCAATTCTAACGTACTTCTCTCATGATACGCACCCTCCTCATCGCTTCCATGCTCAGCGCTGCAGGTCTTGTCGGCTTTGCAAGCGCCCAAACGTCGGCAGTCGGCACCTCTCAGGCGGATAAGGTGCAGGATTCGACGCTCAAAAAAGAGGTGAAAGCCTTGGAAGAGGCTGCCGCGCTGATGGAAGCGGTGAATGACGAAGAAAGTGCGAAAAAGGCAGTTCCCAAAGTTCGCAGTCTGTTCCGTTTGCTTCCACCGCCCACCGACGGCTCTCAAGCCGATATTGAGATATGGGCCCGCGCCCAGAACCGCTTCAGCGCCCAGATGTGGCGTCTCATTAAAGAGCCCTACTTCCAAACACAGAAATTGCAGGAGCTGTGGACTCTTGTCACGGATCCCTACTCCCGAAAGGGAAGCGCACCCAAATAAGCGCCTCCGGATCACCGGCTCGCGTGCGAATGATCGCAGCGCAGGCGTCGTGCAAGCGCGCGATCCACGCCCAGCGGACCACTACCGGTGCCGATGAGGACAACAAAGCAGATCATGTAGAGTAGCGGCAGTTCATTCTGTGGCCAAACACTCTGGTTGCCGTACACAAACACGGCTACAAAAAAATTGACAACAAGGACAAAGGAAGCCGCTCGCGTCAGGAAACCGATAAGGATCGCCATGCTACAGAAAAACTCCGCGAATACGCAGAGTGCCAGCGACGCCGTAGCCCCTATCCCAAGTGGATCCATCCATTCACTCCCCTTCCCCTCCATCAGCATCACCAATTTTCCCCAGCCGTGTGTAAGCATGAGCAGCGATACTCCGGCACGCAAAACGAACACGCCTGCCTGAGTACGATAAAGCGCCGACGAACTGATGATTTGACACGCACTATCGCAACGGTTTGTCTCCTGTGGTATCATACTGCCTATGATGCACACCGACCGCCCGTCATTCAATGATTGTTCGTCGTCATACTCAAACAAGTGAAGAAAGTGCGCGGCGCATCGCCTGCACTGTGGCATCGATATCCGCCTCGGTGTGCGCCGTGCTGATGAAACCCGTTTCGTATGGGGAAGGAGCTACGAAAATGCCCTGGTCGAGCAAGGAGAGAAAATAGCTCTTGTACTTCCCAAAATCGGAGGTCTGCGCGGTCCGCAAATCAACCACATCCTGCGCAGTGAAATGCAGGCAGAACATCGATCCGCTGCGCTTAAAGACGAAGGGCAGTTTAAGGTCATGCAACGCAGCGCGCACTCCCTCTTCCAAGCGCGCACCAAGAGCTTCCAAACGCTCCCAAGCATGCGTACGTTCCAGCTCGCGAAGCTGTGCCAGACCGGCCGCCATAGCGAGCGGATTGCCACTCAGCGTGCCGGCTTGATACACCGCCCCAAGCGGAGAAACACAGTCCATGATCTCACGGCGTCCCCCGAAAGCGCCTACGGGCAAACCGCCACCGATGATTTTGCCGAGCGTGGTGAGATCCGGCGTGATACCCAACTTGCCCTGCACACCGGCGGGCGAAATGCGGAATCCGGTCATCACCTCATCAAAGATCAGCAGTGCGCCGTACTTTTCCGTGATCTCGCGCATACGCTCCAGGTAGCCCGGTCGAGGCAGATAAAAGCCGGCATTCCCCGGAAACGGCTCCACAATGACGCCTGCAATCTCATGCCCCCGCTCCGCAAACGCGCGCTCCAACGCGGATGTATCATTGAATGGCAGTACCAGCGTGAGAGCCGCCAACTCGCGCGGCACACCCGCACTGTCCGGCTCACCGTGTGTGAGCGCGCCACTTCCCGCTGCCACCAACAGACTATCGGAATGCCCATGGTAGCAGCCCGCAAACTTGACGACGAGCGGCCGCCCCGTGTACCCACGAGCCAAACGCACGGCGCTCATAGTGGCCTCGGTACCGCTGTTGGTCATGCGTACCTTCTCAATACTCGGCACCATACGGCACACAGTTTCGGCCATTTCAACCTCCTGAGGCGTTGGTGTGCCAAAGCTCAGACCACGCTTCGCGGCTTGCGTCACCGCCTGCACCACCACCTGAGGCGCGTGCCCCAAGATTGCCGGTCCCCATGTGCCCACGTAATCCACATACTCACGCCCGGTCGTGTCGGTGAGACGTGCTCCCTGCGCCTTTTCCACGAAAAACGGTGCCCTCCCTAGCCTCCGGAACGCCCGCACCGGCGAGTTTACCCCACCCGGAATCACCCGACATGCCCGCTCGTATAATCCCTCTGAGATTGACATGCCGCCAGT
>CANRET010000091.1 GCA_947629715.1 uncultured Akkermansia sp. | reverse complement strand
TCACTATTTTACCCCTCTCTTCTCATGACCTCAACTTTTTCTGTCATCTGTTGCATTTATCCTTGCAATCCACAGCGGAAATCTACTTGCCATGTCACGTTTGCGCCAGTATAATGCAGAGCGTTCTCTATGGCGTCTCTTATCGAAATTCTGCGATCTCTGGCAAACGTACGCGTCCTGGTTGTAGGGGATTTGATGCTGGATCGCTTCACCTACGGCAAGGTAGAGCGCATTTCACCGGAAGCGCCGGTGCCTGTTTTTCAAATTTGCGAGCAAAAGGAAATGCTGGGCGGCGCGGGCAATGTAGTGGCCAACCTGCGCGCTCTGGGATGCAGTGTCTCGGTGGTCGGTCTGGCGGGACGGGATGCAGACGGCGACCGTGTAGAAAAAATGCTCAAAGAATGCGGAGCAAGACCGATGCTCTTCCGTCCCGCAGGATTTCCCACTATCGTGAAAATGCGCCTCATCGCTTCTGGCAGCCACTTGTCGCGCGTCGATCGCGAAGAACCCCTGCCTCTCTTGGAAGGAGAACTGCCACGCATCACCAACATCGTGCGGCGCATGGTGCAGCAGGCAGACATTGTGCTGCTCTCCGACTATGGCAAAGGCCTCCTCACGGAGCAGACCGCGCCGATGCTCATCAGCATCTGCCGGGAACTGAGTAAAAAAGTCATTGTGGACCCCAAGGGACAGGATTATGGCAAATACAGCGGAGCCACGCTGGTGAAACCGAATCTTAAGGAATTTTGTCAAGCCGTCGCAGCGACTCTCCCGCCACCGCGTGCCCGAGACTTTGAGCCTCGCCTCACCGAACTCGCGCTCGCGCTCATTCATCGTCTGAACATTGACAATCTCATCGTCACGCTCGGCGAACACGGCATGGCGCTCATTTCCCCGCAGGCCGACCCGCCCTTCCTGCGCATCCCCACCCAAGCCAAAGAGGTGTACGATGTATCCGGAGCAGGCGATACCTCACTGGCCATGCTGGGTGCCGCGCTCGGCTGCGGTGCGCCGATCGAGGAGGCCATGCGTCTTGCAAATGCAGCTTCCGGGCTTGTCGTCGCAAAGCTCGGCACGGCCACGGTGACTTCGGATGAGATAGCGCACTCCCTCTTACAGGAAGAAACCCACGACAGCACGAAATTTCTGTCCCCGGAACGCAAAATAATGACGATTGACCAAGCAGAAAAGGCGATTCACAACCTGCGCAAAGAGGGCAAGCGCATCGGCCTCACCAACGGCGCTTTCGACTGCTGTCACTTGGGACATCTGCGCTCTTTTATGGCTGCGCGTCAGCTGTGCGATGTGCTGGTGGTAGCGCTTAATTCGGATGCATGCGTACGCCGACTGAAGGGGGAAAATCGTCCGGTACAGGATGAGACCACTCGATCACTTTTGGTCGCTTCTCTGGAGTACGTGGACTACGTTATTCTGTTCGACGATGACACGGCTATGGATGTGGTGCAACGGCTGAGACCGGACGTGCTGGCCAAAGAAGGATATACGATTGACCGCTGGCCGGAGGCTCGATTCGTCCAATCCTACGGCGGACAAGTTGTCACGCTGCCCCGAGTAGAAGGCTACTCTACCTCCGATCTCGTTCACAAGATGAAATGACACCAATGAAAAGCTATATCGTTGATCAGTTGCAACAACTCGCACGCGCTGCGGAGGAACTCTGCTCCTTCGCTCCTCAAATTGAGCAGGCGGCACAGATGTGCCTGTCTGCCCTGCGTGACGGGCACAAGATCATCTTCTGCGGCAATGGCGGGAGTGCGGCGCAATCCCAACATTTGGCTGCTGAATTGGTGGGGAGATACAAGCTCAATCGCCCGGCTCTGCCTGCTCTTTCACTTACGGTCGATACTTCCAACATCACCGCCATTGCCAACGACTATTCTTTCGAACAGATCTTCGCACGCCAATTGGAAGGCGTGGGGTGCGCCGGGGACGTGCTTATCGGGCTGTCCACCTCCGGCAACTCACGCAACGTGACGCTGGCTATGCAGCAGGCGAAAAAAATGAGAGTTCGCACCATCGCTCTGGTGGGCGCGAAAGGCGGGGAGATGGCAACGCTGGCGGACTTGGCGCTGGCAGTGCCGGCAGATACTTCTGCGCACATCCAGGAGCTGCACATCGCCACAGGTCACTTGATTTGCGATATCATTGAATCTTCTCTGTATGCCTAAGGCCCTGTTCCTGGATCGCGACGGCACAATCAACGCGGACCACGGTTACGTGTGCCGCCGGGAGGACTTTTGCTTCATTCCGGGTATCTTCGATCTGTGTACACGCGCGCAGGAGTTGGGCTATCTCATCATCGTCATCACCAACCAGTCCGGCATTGAGCGCGGTTACTACACCGAGGCCGATTACGAAACCGTTACCAAATACATGGTGAACGAGTTTTCGGCGCGCGGCATCCGTATTGCCGATGTGTTCCACTGTCCCTTTCTTTCCGGTCCTATGCGCAAGCCGGCGCCGGGCATGTTCCTCGCAGCGCGCGATAAGCACCAACTGGACATGGCGGCCTGCGTGAGCGTGGGTGACAAACAACGTGACATCGAAGCTGCGACTGCCGCCGGTTGCATACGGAACTTCCTCTTTCAAGGTAACTTTCAACCCATTATTCAAGCGCTATGATTATTGTAACAGGCGGAGCCGGCTTTATCGGCTCCAATATTTTGGCTGCTCTCCAGCGTAAAAATGATCCGGGGCTCGTGGCGGTGGATTGGCTGGGAACAGACGACAAGTGGAAAAACATCGCAAAACGTGAGCTGTCCGCCATTGTGGAACCCCCGCATCTCCGCAGCTTCCTCGCCGAACACGCCGAGGAGATCCAAACCATCATCCACATGGGCGCTATTTCCACCACAACGGAGACCGATGCCGACCTCATTGTCCGTTCTAACTTCACGCTTTCCCAAGAGCTCTGGAGGTTCTGCGCCGATGTCCGGATTCCCTTCATTTACGCCTCGTCTGCTGCCACTTATGGCGATGGTTCTCTGGGGTTTAAGGATGATGACAGTCTGGAACACCTCAACGCCCTTCGCCCGCTGAATCCCTACGGCTGGAGCAAGGCTCTCTTCGACCGCTGGGTTGCCCGTGAACTCGATTCCGAACACCCTGCTCCACCCCAACATGTCGGTCTCAAGTTCTTCAATGTCTACGGTCCCAACGAGTACCACAAAGGAGGCCAGAAAAGCGTCGTTGCTCACATCTTCCCGGATGTGCTGCACGACCGAGAAGTCAAACTCTTTAAATCCTACAACCCAAAATATAAAGATGGTTGGCAGCTACGTGACTTTGTGTGGGTGGGTGACATTGCATCCGTCATTCTTTGGATGCTGGAACACCCAACAGTAAGCGGTCTCTTCAACGTGGGCGCAGGGGAGGCGCGCTCTTTCTACGACCTAGCTGCTGCCACCTGGCACGCCCTCGGCAAAGAACCGCGTATCGTGTACGTCGATATGCCCGAATCCCTGCGTGACAAATACCAATACTTCACTCAGGCCGACCTCACCAAGCTCCGCGCCGTCGGTTATGACAAACCCATGACTCCTCTCGAGGACGGTGTTACCGCTTACGTCCTTGACTTTCTCAACAAGCCCGATCCCTACCTTTGAATCCGTTGAATTCCGAGGCAATTTTGCTGTCGCCCATTCCGCGTTATTTACGCTGCCCCAAAAACCATCCGGGACAGGCTTGGCAGGAGGGTAAGCTGCTCTTACCCATCGCAAGGCGGCTGCATCTCCCTTGAGAGAGGGAAAGCCTCATTCTCTCTTCATAAGAGAATGAGGCTGAGTGTACGAACCTAAAACTAGCTCATAAGCTGACCATCGGGGAGCTTGTTGACAACGAGCGCCTCAATGAGTGACCACGGTCCGGTGACAACCAAACCGATTACGGTGAGGCCAAGGATGAGCTGAGCAATCGCACGACCTGTATATCCGGCATAGAAATTATGTATGCCAAAGTAGCCGAGGAATACCGCCAGCAATACGTATACTACTCTTTTTTTCATGGTGTATGTTGTATGGGTTATAATTAGGGAGAAGGAATAATCAACTGAGCATTTCCCGTCCGTCGGCGCTTTGCGTGATAGTGAAGGCCTCGATGATAGCCCACACGGCGGTTATGAGTGGTCCTATAACAAAGGGTAAGCCGAGAAGTCCAATAAGCAATTGGAGCAGACCGCGTTTGGTGTAACCGGCGTAGAAATTATGTACGCCGAATTCACCAATGAAAACAGCCAACAGGATGTAAACAAGACGACGTTTTGGAGGAGTCGAGTATTGTTGTTGATATTGAGGCTGAACGGAAGCAGCGTGAACAGGAGCCTGCCGGGGTGCAGGGGCAGCAGCAGGCGTCACATTCACGGCAGGAACCGGGGCACCACAGGCCGGGCAGTTAGCTGCACCGGGCTGTACTTCATTATTGCAGTATTC
>CANRET010000090.1 GCA_947629715.1 uncultured Akkermansia sp. | reverse complement strand
TGCTCAATAGCACGTAAAGTTTTATGGAATTGCCCAAAAATCGCCAACTCCTGCCATCATCATGCTTCCCTCCCATGCATTACATTTTCTTGGGACGGATGTACTCGGCACCTCACCGAAGAACAAAAATTTCCTTCGACTGAGTTTTCTGCATTCTCTCCTGATTCATCGCGGATTCGTCCCGCCGCAGTCTCGTTTTTTACTCGTCCGATGTCTGCGTGACTTCAATTTTCCCAGTTCATTCAAATAATCCGGCAGCTCTAAATCGATGGGGAGCACGACGTTCTCCTTGAATTCCTCCGGGTGTTCTTTCAGGTATTTCTTGGTTACGTCCTTCCAGTCACGCGAGGCATCGACGTTTTCTTTGTTGTATTGCACGATCCCGTACTGCCAGTAGGTGCATTCTCTGTAGTTTTCTTCCTGACATTCACCTTCGAAAAATTCTACCATAGCTCTTACTTGATCCTTGTTGAGTCTAAAACCCGGTAACCCATCTTCTCCTCCCTCGATATATCCAACCCTTGTAAACGGTACCCTCTCCACATGTTCCGATGTGTCCAACTCATCTGAATCATAGAACTTAATACGGCTCCTTCCCCTCCAAGATCTTGTCTGCGCGGATAAGGTAGATCTCATAGGCTTCTATTTCACCTATGATAACTTCACGTTCGGTATTTTCTTCTTCGCTCATGTCCTGTTTCTGTATTATATCTAAGTTCTGTTAATTCCTTTAGTAATCTTCTCCCTTTCATGCACTGACCAAACATTTTTGAGTTGGGGAGATCACTTAATCATTGGGACTTAGATTTTTGAAGATTTAAAAACCCTCCGATCCTCTAGCGCCAGCGGCACTGAGAAGGGCAATAATTTCGTCGTAAGCTGGCGCCTTCCGTCTATTGAAAATTCTGGTTTCAGAAGTAAAATCCAGTGCAGTTCTTCCATTCCCGTTCTCAGCATTAACCATCCGCCCCTGTATCCAGCAGGAGCTTGACAATTTTCAAGTGTCCCTCCTTCGCCGCCACCATAAGTGCAGTTCTTCCTTGCCAATTTTCCGCATTAGCATCCGCCCCGGCTTCCAACAGGAGCTTGACTATCTTCATGTATCCACCAGACGCCGCCGTCATGAGCGCAGTATCTCCTCCCTTGTCCTTGGCATTGGCATCCGCCCCGGCTTCCAACAGAAGCTTGACTATCTTCACCTGTTTCCCCTCCGCCGCCACCATAAGCGCAGTTTGCCCATACTTTTCCGCAGCATTAACATCTGCCCCGGCTTCCAACAGAAGCTTGACTACCTTCATGTATCCACCAGACGCCGCCGTCATGAGCGCAGTTTGCCCATACTCGTCCGCAGCATTGGCATCCGCCCCGGCTTCCAACAGAAGCTTGACTATCTTCGCGTGTCCTTTCACCACTGCACTCGTAAGCTGGTCCGCTGCATTGATGACATCCGCCCCGGCCTTCAACAGGAGCTTGACTATCTCCACGTGTTCATACTCCACCGCAAACTTAAGCGCTGTCTGCCCATTCTCGGCCTCGGCATTGGCATCCGCCCCGGCCTTCAACAGGAGCCTGACTATTTCCGCTTCTCCAATCGTCGCCGCCTCCATAAGAGCAGTTTCCCCACACTCGCCCGTTGCATTGACATCCGCACCTACTTCCAACAGGTGCTTGACAGCCTCCACATCTCCATCAAACGCTTTATCAATAAGCGCAGTTCGCCCCTCCTTGTTTCTGGCATTGATATCCGCCCCAGCCTCCAACAGGTGCTTGGCAATCTCCACGTGTCCATTACACGCCGCGTTCATAAGCGCAGTATCTCCATCCTCGTTCGCGGCATTGACATCTGCCCCTGCATCGATGAGTGAGCGGACTTTTTCTACGGAGGGTTGGGGAGCCGTGACTTCCTGGAAGAGGTCTTTACCCAGCTTCTTCTTTTCGAGCATCGTGATGGAGCGTTGATTCAATTTTTCTTTGTCAATCATAGTATGAGTGTTGGTTAGGTGGTTTGGTATTGTTTTAGTGAGAAAGGGTTGAAGGATTGTTTCTTGATACGGATGTCTTTTCGCTAAAGGTCATCATGTCCGCCATGGTCTTTAAGGAGTTTTCTGCATTCTCTGTAATTTTCTTCCTGACATTCACCTTCGAAAAATTCTACCATAGCCCTTACTTGATCCTTGTTGAGCCTAAAACCCGGTAACCCATCTTCTCCTCCCTCAATATATCCAACTCTGGTAAACGACATCCTCGCCACATGCTCCGACGTCTCCAGCTCATCTGAATCATAGAACTTAAAATACGGTTCCTTCCCCTCCAATATCTTGTCTGCGCGGATCACATATGCCTCGCGGTCTTCTATCCATCCTATGATAACTTCACGTTCGATGTCTTCTTCGCTCATATCCTGTTTTACATTGGGTGGTCGTGGTCCCGTGATAGCAGACATTCAGTCTCTAGTCGAATCCATCCTACCATTCTTCTAATCATTGAGGCCTTCCTCCTAGCGCCAGCACCGATGAGGGTGTATAGGATTTGCTCGTGAGAATTGGGTATAAGCTCCAGCACAGTGCTTCCATACTTGTTCGCTGCATTGACATCCGCCCCTGTTTCCAACAGGAGCTTGACAATCTTCACGTGTCCATGCTGAGCTGCCACCATAAGCGCCGTCCATCCATCCTCGTCTCTGGCGTTGACATTCGCCCCGGCTTCCAGCAGTAACTTGATAATCTCAATCTTTTCATCCCACACGCTTAATACAAGCGCAGGCATTCCATCCTTGTTTTTGGCATTGGCATTTGCTCCGGCTTTCAGCAGTAACTTGACGCTCTCTACATATCCCTTTTCCACCGCTAATATAAGCGCAATCTTTCCATCCTTGTCTTTGGCATTGGCATTTGCCCCGGCTTCCAGTAGTAACTTGACGATCCCTACATATCCCTTCTCCATTGCTAATATAAGCGCAGGATTTCCATCTTTGTTCACGGCGTTGACATCCGCCTCACAAACCTCCACAAGTAACTCAACAATCTCCGTATGTCCATTCCATGCCGCAAACATAAGCGCAGTCCATCCATCTTCGCTCTCGGCATCGACATCCGCCCCGGCCTTCAACAGGAGCTTGACAATCTCCACGTGTCCATTCTGCGCTGCCAACATAAGCGCAGTCCATCCTTCCTCGGTCTCGGCATCGACTTTTGCTCCTGCATCCAACAGGAGCTTGACAGTCTCCACATGTCCATTCTGCGCCGTCCATGTAAGCGCAGTATTTCCGTACTTGTTCTCGGTATTGACATCCGCCCTTGCATCCAGAAGGAGCTTGATAATCTCCACGTGTCCCTCACTCGCCGCAAATATAAGCGCAGTATTTCCGTGCTTGTTCTCGGTATTGACATCCGCCCTTGCATCCAGAAGGAGCCTGACAATCTCCACGTGTCCCTTCCACGCCGCAAACATAAGCGCAGTATCTCCCTCCTTGTCCACATCATTGACTTTTGCCCCTGCCTTCAACAGGAGCTTGACAATCTCTACTTTTTTAAGACCCACTGCTGCCTGAAGTGTTGAGGTGAATGTGCTGTTCTCAATCTGCGCCTCTACATCCTCCACATTCACATCCGCGCCGGCTTCGATGAGCGATCGCACTTTTTCCAAGGATGTTTCGGAAGCTACGACTTCCTCAAAGAGTGCTTTACCCAATTTCTTTTTTTCAAGCATCATGAAGCGCTGATTCAATTTTTCTTTGTCAATCATCGTATGAGTGTTGGTTAAGGGTGTTTGGTATCGTTTTAGTGAGAAAGGGTTGAAGGGTTGTTTATTGATACAGGCATCTTTCCGCTAAAGACCATAATGCCCGCCGTGATCCTTAAGGAGTTTTCGGATACGCGCTGCGTTGTCCTTGCCTAGGCAGTCCATCGGCGTTGCTCCGCGATGGGTCCTTGCATTCACATTCGCTCCGTGTTCAACGAGCCATTGGGAAATACTCCAACTTCCCAGTGCGCAAGCAAAGTGTAAAGCCGTGTTCCCTTTCGTCTCCGGCAGTGTCACATCCACATCCGCGCCGTTGCGAATAAGCGGCAATAACGCAAGAAGCCTCCTCTGGTACAAGGCGGACTCGGCGCTCTTGCATTTTAGAGCACGCAACCGTTTAACCATAACATCAAGCCGTTCTATGTCCGACCAGGACACGTCTTGGCGTGGAGAACTCCTTCTTTCCTGTTCGACCCGCGCAACACTACTGCTGCTTTCCTGAATTTTCTCTGACTGCTCTTCTAACCCCGGCAAAATAATACCACAACTTCTTTCCAAAAACATACCTATAGCGGCATACAAAAAAACTAGGAGAACACAACCACAACCAGGGCCACTAACATTTCTATTGCTTGAACTCTGCATGCTTTTTATTTATTAATCGAAACTACAAAGACATACAAAAAAATAGAAGGATCAAAACAAAACAACCACTGCTATCGCTTGAGCTTTGTGATGAATCTCCCGATGACCTCGAATGTGTTTGAATAGGTTCCTGATAACTTTCAGATTGGTATGGGGCACTTGGGGTAGTTTCTTCAACCCTTGACGATAAATAATTCTTATTGATTAATCGAAACTGAGGAAGTTCATAAGAGTTTTGCATTACTCTTATGAAATTCCCGCTTTTTTCCTCATAAGTAATTATACATCGGTTTCCACTCTGTACCGGGGAACCAATGATTTTTCCTGTGCTCGTTATCTCGACGGAACGAATAAAAAGGTTGTCTCGACCTCGTATTCTATAGAGATTAACCGAGCGGTCATCTCTAAGCGTTACAA
>CANRET010000089.1 GCA_947629715.1 uncultured Akkermansia sp. | reverse complement strand
ATCCCCCGACGGTGCGCCCGCCTTTTTTGGGAAACGTCGCCCATTTCCAACCCTGCTCACCTCTTTTCAAAAGAGATAAGCAGCTAAGCCGGGCGCAAGACGCTCATGATCATCATGTTTTGCGTTTTCCGTTCCTCTCTTTTTTCGTGAGAAGGAGGGACAATTTTTTTGTGTCATACTTCATTTTCAAGCCTTCGCAAGCACTGTTTGCTCATCTCTTTTGAAAAGAGATTTCGGGCGTTTTTAAGCGCTAACGGATTGATGATGAATGCCGGTCCTTCGGAAAGGGCGGAGGTGGCTGTGTCAAGGAGAAAAAAATTTTTTGAAAAGGATACTGGACATCTCTTTTGAAAAGAGATAAACTGCAAAAACAATGGAGGCGGGGAGATTTCGGGGACACCGAGATCCGCCCGGCTTCATCGTCCCTCCCACCCTCAAAAACAATCAGTCATGAAACTGCATCTTCCGTCCTCCCTTCGCAGAGCTCTCCTGGCATGCCTTGCTGCGGCCGCCTTACCCGCTGCTTCCATCCCCACGACCATCGCCTCCGCCTCAGGCATCGCGGCCGTCTTCTTCGCCGCCAATGCTCAGGTTCAGGCTGCCTGGCCGGATGAAGCGGAATTCCAAGGAAGTAGCGAAACAGCGAGCGATGGTCTGCTCGTCGCCCAAAGCGGCACGCTCACGTACAACGGAGGGCTCTCGGGTACAGTAACCTTGCAGGGCGGAAGTGATGAGGAGGGCGCCATCAACGTCAAGATCGTAGAATCGGAGTCGAACAGTGAGTACGAGGTCGGCAAACTTTCCCTGCAAGGTCATATCGGGGATCTGTTGATTACGGATGGCAAGTTCCATTTCACCGGGGGATGGGAATTTGGCGGCGGCGCCTCCGTCAAGAACATCTACGTGAAAGACGCCATGCTCTACCTTAATGAGAGTTGGACCTTTCAAACAGAGACTCTGCATCTTGGGGGAAGATCTGGCGAGAACGCGTGGGAGGGAGCTCTGCGCCTCAACAATGCGACCGTGACGCTGTCCGGTTCGCTCGTGATTGAGAGCGATACGCTCATTTCAGTACAGGGTGGCTCCGTGTTCAAGGTGGAGGGAGAGCTGACCACCGGAGACGCCGGAACTTCGTACAATCTCCTGCTGGGTTCCTATGGCGACGATGCAGTCGCCCACGTGGAGTTCCTGAACGGCGGAACGCTGAACGGCACTTTGGGCTTCACCGGTAACGGCGGCGGGTCAGCTCCCTACCTGGTTCTCGGAAAAGGAGCGACGGCGGAGGAAACGAAGACCCTCACCGTGTACGGTCTGAACTCCTCTGCCGGTGGTTACATCATTGAAGGCGGGGAGGGCTCGGGCTACGCCGAGCTGGTACTCAATGGAACAGGCACGTACACCTTCGACGGAGATCTGGGCACGAATGGACCCTCGCAAGGGAGCGCTTCCGACAGCCATTTGAACCTGACCGTGAGCGGCGCGAATCAGAATCAAACTCTGTCCGGAAACGTCTTGGTTCATCATCTCACAATCGACAACAGCGCAACTCTGACCGTGGGCGGATCTTTCGTCGCCGCTTCACTGACAGTTGGTAGCAACGGCGGCGGAACTTTGCACTTGGATGGGGATTCCTCCCTTAAACTGGATGCGTGGTCGAGAGAAAGTCAAACGCTTACGGGGCTCACGTTGGCAGAGGGAGCCACTTTAGAGTTCGGAGAGGGCGTGACGACCGGCACGCTGAACTTGGGCGCTCTCACGCTGGACGGGAATGCCAATCTGGCGCTGGACGGTGTGCTTGCCGATTTGAAGCTGGCAGCGACAAACTTGCCACTGGACGGTACACACAAGCTCGCCATCAAGCTTTCTGAAGCTTTCTTGGAAACGGTCTTGGAGAGTATGAGCGGCGAGTACCAGCTCTTCAGCGACAGCAGCTGGAGCAGCGTTTTCGTGGACTTTACACCGGTAGTCGGCTATGAAATAGGCTGGGGCAGTGAAGGCAAGATCACGGTATCTGTGGCAGAGGGGATACGCTGGGAGGCGAGTGAAGGCGATAACACTTTCACTTGGAGCGCCACAGAGCAGACAGACCCGTGGACGGTGGGCGGCCAGAAAGTGACGACAGACGGGGATCTGGTGACCTTCACGTCGTTAAGCGACGGCGCAACTATCACTGTCTCGGGTTCAGTCCGTGCCGGGAAGCTGGTCACGTCGGGTGAGGGACAGATTACCTTCGATGCTGGTAATATTAACGCTGGCAGCTTGGATCTGGGTACGGATGTGAGTTTTCACAGCGAACTGTACGTGTCCGGGCAAATGCTCACCAGGGCGGGTAATACAGTTACGTTTGACGGCGACTCGCTGCGGTTGCGAGCAGGAAGTTCCATGTATTTGGAAAATGGCGCTTGTCTGAAAATTGGCTCCAATGCCGGGTTCCGTCGCGATGGAACTGCGGAAGAAAGCGGCAGATTCATTATCAATGGTGTAAATGCTCGCGTGGAAGCTGGAAACGATGGAACCTACGGTATTGAGTACAAGTACTTCGAGTTCAAGGAAGGGGTGACCCTGGTTCTGGGTAACGGCGACACTTACAACGCTCAGATGGAAGGAATTCTGGCCGAGGGAACCGTGCAGATCGAGGGAGAAAGAGACAGATTCTTAGGGGGAGAGAACACCATCGGCATCCTCGATGCGAGTGGTCTGACGGGAACCTTGACGCTGTGCGCCGCGAATACTGAGACGCCACAGGATACAGGTACTTCAATTTCTCAGCATGTGAGCACCACCATCACGGGGATGCCGGGTGGGACGACCACGATTGGCGGAGGATTGACCATCAACAGCGGAACTCTGACTGTAGAGAACGGGGACTTAGAGGTCATGGGCGTTTTCAACCCGAACAGTGGTAATTCGCGGCTAGAAGTCAACAACGGAACGCTCAAGTTGCACAAGGGGCTTGAGACGACTAACTGGACACCGAATATAGTGGTCAAAGCGGTGGAGTTCCTGAATGAAGAGGGGGACGATCGAGACTATGATGGCAATTTAACGGCCGAAAAAGTGGTGATGAACGGAGCGGGATCGCAGTGCCTGCACAGCGGACTGAGCGGTTACTTCAACATCACCGATGATGTGGAGGTGCAGCAAGGGACGCTGAAAGTGCAAACGAGTCAGGCCAACGGAGCATCCAGCAATGTTAACGGCATACTGAAGGTTTCCGGTGGTGAGTTCCGATGGACCAGTCAAACCAATCAAGGTGAAGGTGTTACCGACGCAACGATGACCATCGGCTCGATCAAGCTGAGCGGGGGAACGATCACTTCCAAGGGGAAGGTCAGCGTTACGGGCGACATTTCTGCGACCGGAGGCTCCGCCTCGTTTGAGAACGAAACCACGGTTACGGGTGGCGTGAGCGTGAGCAGCGACGTGACCTCATTCAACATTGCCTCAACATTCACCGTGAGTGGCGCGTTGGAGGGCGATGGAACGTTGACCGTGATGAGCGGCGGCAAACTCGTAGCGAACGGCGGGGGCAGCATCGGAACGTTGCAGGCCAACAGCGGCGGATTGGAACTGGGGGCGAACCAGAAACTCACCTTGACGTCATTTGAGACGGATGGCAGCGGTCTGACGAGCCTCGTGCTGGGAGGAGGAGCGACCCTGGAAACTCTCAACCTGACCCTGAGCGGGGCAAACGCTCTGAGCTGGAGCGATGGCGCCGTCCTGAAACTGACGGGCACAAAGCAAATCACCTTGGGCGCAGAATTCACCTTGGACGAGGGGGCGAGTGGGAAACTCACCATCCACGTCACGGATGAGTTCATGAAAGCTTTCGGACCGAGCGGGGAGAAGTCCTTCTTCGCTCTTTCCGAGGTTGACTGGAACAGCGGTTGGTCCGACAAATTCAACATCACGACCGAAAAGACGCGCAACTACAAGAACTTGCATCTGGATGAGAACGGCTACTTGTGCTGGGATGCGAAAGACGGCGTCAAGTGGGACAACGAATCCAGTGGCACGTGGACGGATGGTGATCCCGGCGAATGGAAGAACGAAATTGGCGGTGCTCCAGCTTCGGAAGGGCCCGCCGGTCAGGACGTGCACTTCGTCGATGGGGGTGACGGCTCCCACGACGTCGAGATCAGCGGACCGGTCAAACCGAGCAACGTCTTTGTGGAAGCAGGGGAGTACACCTTCAAGGGCGACAGCGGAGGTCTCGATATGCCCGGAGATGATCCGGTCAACAAGGGCGCTCTGGTCATAGGCGGCGAAAGAGGAGAAGATGGCGAGGCAAAAGACGCCAAGCTCACCTTGGGCACAGCGAACACCAACCTGCCGAGCATCGAACTGGATGACGGCGGGACCCTGGTCGTCGCGAAGGATGGAGCCTTGACCAAGAAAGGGGAGGAAGGTCAGACCAAGCTCAAATTCATGGGCGGTGTGCTGGAATACAGCAACAGCGATTTAACCGATACCGACCTGAGCGGCTTCGTAGCTGAGGCGGGCGATGACGGCAGCACGGACGCTGCGAAAGTGAGCGTGAGCGCGACGGCGTACGCAAGTGGCGTCACCTGGGGCGACGAAGAAACCACGGTAGGGGACAACGGCGGCTTGACCCTTGCGCTGGATCAAAACGGCATTGAGAAATCCGGCAACGGCGCTCTCACCCTCGAATGGAACGAGGAAGGGAGCGAACCAGTAACCTACGGAAGAAGCGGCGAGGACGGCACCGGCAGCATCACAGTCACCGGAGGTTCCCTGACCTACAGCGTGCACACGGAGGAAAGCGCCACCGTCAGCCTGAATGGCGACGCCACCGTGAAAGGCGAAGGCTCTACGTGGAATCTGACTGCTGATGGAGACGGCACAGTCACCTACGGCGGAGCCCTGAGCGGAGACGGCACGGTGGAATTCAGCGGCGTCACCGTGAGCGGCAGCAACGGCGGCTTTACAGGCACCGTCAAACTCACCGGCGAAGTCACGGCGGGGAATGGAGATGCCCTCGGCGGCAAGGATGCGACACTCGCCTTTGGCGAAAGCGGCAAACTGAAC
>CANRET010000088.1 GCA_947629715.1 uncultured Akkermansia sp. | reverse complement strand
AGAAGAATTATACTCCCCTCCCCCATTTCGTCAAGCTAATTCCCTATTTTTTTTCATTTTTTTACTCCCCTCCCCCTCTTTCTTTCTCCCTAAAATCCTTCCCGCCCCTACTGCCACGCGTCTCCCAGCTTTTTGTCATACACTAACTGTTTTCCCCCTCCCCCCCCCAAGCAAAAAACTTGCGTGTCTCCACCGTTCGTGAATGGACGCTTCCTCTCACGGATCGTCTTGTAACATGTCGAGACGCCACGTGCGCCGCACTTGGCAAGCCGTCCACTCGCGAAGGATCCGCACATGCTATGCCCACGAGCGCTGAGCTGATCATGCGTCCACTGCTACGCAAGATCAACGCATGACAATTGACGAAAAGGAGGCTTCCTTCGCAGGTTTCACATGCTCGGACACATACGACATTCCCACTTGAAAAGAGGAATGGAGTCATGTTTTCTCTCCGCGAAAAAGAGTACGATGTGAAAAAACTTGTCCTTTACGCTTCGAATTTTCTTGACCATCAGCTTCGGAGAAAGTATAGTGACGTCATGGTGGACAAACAGCCCCACTATAGTTCAGCCGTGGACGACGATATTATATGCACTGAGAAGATCATCGCCGATCGCAAAACGTTCTTCATCGACTTGAAGAGTAATGCGAGAGGACGAGTGGTCAGGATTACCGAAAAGGTGAGTTCGAACCGCGATCGCATTATGGTACCTGCTGAAATACTGGATGACTTCATCTCAGCCCTGCAGGACATCCGCAAAGCCAATCAGGAGAACTGATTGGCTGCGCTTTCGCGAGAATGATGCTACCGACGACGGGCGCACCGTGAGGTGGGGCGTTCGAAAAAGGGCGGCGGTGTGGGGTTGCTGTCCTGTTTTGCTCACCAATTTCGTGTGCAGACATACATTACGCTGGACATGGAGCGTCTTTTGGCGTTAAATACCCCTGCGTGCTTCCCAACAAAGGCAAGCGCGGCTATTACGAAGAACCATGAAGAAGATCAAAGTACTCGAGCTTGGATGGGAATTCCCTCCGCTAATTAACGGTGGGCTCGGAGTCGCTTGCATGGGGATATCCAAAGCTCTCGCCAAGAAAGTTGACTTGTTCGTCATCGTCCCAAAGGCGAATCCGGGGTACGAGTACGACGGGTTCGATCTCGTCGGCATCAACAACTTGGAATATCGCCAGGTGGAAACTCTGGAGAGCGGCTACATGTACGAAAGTTTTGCCGCCGTGGGCAAGGCCCCGATCGACTTGCAACCCTACGCAAGTGGAGAAGGGACGCCCGGACGCATCGTCTTTACGCGGGAGGGGAAACTGCTGTTTTCCAAGGTACACAAAACGGACCTGGAACTCTTTACGGCACATGAGGATTTATACTCGGGAGATTTGGCGCGCAAGGTCATTGAATTCTCCAAGATATGCGCTGTCATGGCGAGAGCCTACGAGTTCGACTTGGTTCACGCCCATGACTGGATGACCTATCTTGCGGGCGTTGAAGTCAAGAAAGCTACGGGAAAGCCGCTTGTCGTGCACTTGCACGCGTCGCAATTTGACAGAGCAGGAGCGGATGCAAGGGGGTGGATTTACGACATCGAAAAGTACGGCATGGAGCAAGCGGATGCGGTAATCCCTGTATCCAAGTACACCGGCACGGTAGCGGCAGGACATTACGGCATCAATCCGGACAAGATTTTCCCGGTACACAACGGAGCGGATCCTGTGCATGTGTTCCGCACGAAGAAAAAATTCCCGGAGAAATTAGTGCTCTTCCTCGGACGCCTTACGGCGCAAAAAGGACCTGAGTTTTTCCTGCAAATTGCCGCCAAAGTTCTCGAGCAAACTCAGAATGTGCGCTTTGTCATGGCGGGCACGGGCGAAAAGCTTCGCCAGCTCATTGAAACCGGCGCCTTCCACGGCGTGGGTGATCGCTTCCACTTTACGGGATTTTTGGACAAGACTAAAGTGAACGAATTGCTCTCGCTCACGGATGTGTATTGCATGCCGTCAGTATCAGAGCCGTTCGGTCTTTCCGCTTTGGAAGCCGCACAATTCAACATACCTGCCGTCATCTCCAAGCAAAGCGGTGTGGCGGAGGTAATGAAAGGAGCGCTCAAGGCGGACTTTTGGGACGTGGACATGATGGCTAAGCACATCGTGGATCTTGTAACCGATGAAAAGCTCTACAAGAAAGTAGCCGAGCAAAGCGCTCAGGACATCAAGAATTCCAACTGGGATACCGCGGCTGACAAGATGATACGCGTGTACCACCACGTGCTGGGCTGGTGAATCAGAAGCAAGCGCAGAGCAAGCCATGAATATATCTCTCACATTTCATGCGCACCAGCCGAACCGGCTTATCGCTTACGATTTTTTCAAAATCGGAGAGCATGCGTTCTACGAAGATGACAACCTGAACGCTCAAGTGCTCAGCCAAGTGACAGAACGCTGCTACTTGCCCGCCAATCGTCTCATGAAGCAGCTCGTTGATCTTTCCGACGGGCGTTTCCGCTTCGCCCTCGCTCTCTCCGGCGTCATCTTGGAACAAGCGCAGCATCATCGTCCGGATCTCATCACCTCGTTTCGTGAGTTAGCAGACACCGGCAGCGTGGAGTTTTTGGCCATGCCGTACTACGCCTCTCTAGCGTCTCTGTACTCGCCGGGGGAGTTTGCGGAGCAAGTAGCGGAGCATGCAGACCTCATCGAACAACTTTTCGACGTGCGTCCTACGGTGCTCTGGAACACGGGCATGCTCTACTCAAACGCCATCGCCGCTCAAGCGTACGATATGGGAATGGAGGGGATCATGGCAGACGGCAACCGCCAGATGATTAGCAACCTGCACACCAACGACCTGCAATGTGCACCGCTCATCGCAGCAACAAAGACGATTGTGCGCAACCGGCGTCTCTCGAACGACCTTGCCATAAGTCGCGTTGATCCGGCGTGGTCGGAGTATCCGCTTTCGCCTTACACCTTTGCCGACTGGCTGCACCGCCAGGAGGGACAGGTTGTGAGCATCTCCATGGATTACGAAACTCTCGGTGAGCGACAATCGGATTCCACGGGCGTGTTCGAATTTTGGCGCACTCTGATCCCGGCCATCCTTTTTAATGAAGACGTCTTCATGACGCCTGGAGAAACTGTGCGCAGCTTTCATTCAACCGGGACCATCGACTGCCCACAGCCCATCAGCTGTTCAACGTTCGGCACCACATCCCAGTGGAATGCCAATGTAATGCAGCAGGAAGCCATCAAAAAAATCTATGCACTGGAGGAACAAGTGAAAGCCAGCCACGACCGTGACATGATCCATGTGTGGCGGAAACTGCAAAGCGCTGACCACTTCCACTACATGGAAAAGGGCAATGGCTTCACTCCCTACCCTTCCCCCTACGATGCGTACATTTACTACATGAATGCCCTCGCCGATCTGCAGGTGCGCGTCAAACAGGAAGCTGACATGCTCCGTGCCATGGAGTCAAAAAACCTCGCATGAGCCCCTCCTCCCCGCAGAACCCGGTTGACGCAGCGAATTTAACCTCCGGCGATGCGCCGAAAAGACATTTCGGTCTGTGCTCTGCACTTGCAACAGTGGACCTCGCCGCGCTCCTCAACGTACTGGTGAACACCATGGGCATAGGGGGCTGCATTTTCTTTCTGTTTTACGCCGTGCCGCCATTTCTGGCTCTGCTCCTCTCCCTGTCCGCAAAGGTCTCTTTCCGTCGTTACGCATGGGAAATCCTCATCACTTGGACTCCCTTGACGATGTACTATATCATCAGGGTTATAGAGGACGCAAACTCTGATGCTCAGAGCGCTCTCATTCATGTTTTTCTCCCGTTTATCCTGTTTGCCTACACTGCCATCGGAGCTGTTGTTCTTGAGTTGCTGTTCCGGATAAGTATCGGTTTACTCCCCCATATGCGTCGTTTTTTCAAGCTCGACGACTCCCTCCCCGGTCTCAACCACGCCGAGGCTCTCATCCCTCAAGCCGCCGCCTTTGCCGAAAACGCCCATGCCGGTCAATTCCGCAAGGGACCCGGCGAAGTGCCCTACTTCACCCACCCTCGCGCCGTCGCTCAACTCGTCGCTAAGCATTCCTCCGACCCCGAGCTCGTCATCGCCGCCTACCTGCACGACACGATAGAAGACTGCCACGTGACGTACAGACAAATCGCCGATCGATTCGGGACTCAAGTCGCTAATCATGTGCAGGCGCTCACCAATGACGAAGAGCAACTCGAAAAGGAAGGCAAGGTGCCCTACATGCGCAAAAAATTGCTTGGTCTGCCAAGTGACACCTTGCTTGTCAAACTCTGCGACACCCTGCACAACACCTCGCAATCCACCTCCTTGCACCAGGTAAACAATTATCTGAAAATCATCCGTGTTCTCGGCAACAGAAGGGCTCTCTCTGACGTTCATCGAGAACTCATCAGCAACATTCGCTATACAGCCGCAGCCCGCCATTCCGCCAGAGCTTTGACTATCTTAAAAAACGAGCACTGATGAAATCTTGCATTCCCCGATAATTCTTCTGTTCACGGGAAGTCGTGGGAATTTTTTCATGGGAATCTTATGGTCAGCCTTAAGCCATCAAGAAATTCTACCCAGCAGAACACCTTGCTTAGTCCAATGCTTGAAAAATTCAAAAATAGACCTTGACAATTTTCTGAAATTTCAGAAAATTGGCTCATGGGAATCAGCGAAGTGCAAGAAAAATTTGTACGCCGTTGGGGAGAAATGGGCGTGCGATGGGGGATAGGGAGGAGTACAGCGTTGATTCATGGATTGCTGTACGTAGTGGGAGACGCGATGACGGCGGAAGAGATGAGTGAAGCGCTGGGGATAGCACGATCGAACATATCAACCGGTTTGAAAGAACTGGAAGGCTACGGACTTGTTTACAAGGAATCACGCAGCGGGGACAGAAAAACGTACTACACGGCAGAGGGGGATGTGTGGGAAATAGCGCGACGAATTTTAGAGGAACGAAGGCGGCGCGAAACGCAGGGAGCCGTGCGGGCTGTGGAAGATTGTCTGAGTGAGGCGGAGGCAACAGG
>CANRET010000087.1 GCA_947629715.1 uncultured Akkermansia sp. | reverse complement strand
ATCGTCTCCCTCGTTTTCTCCACAACCTTGTCTATCTCTGCGCATTTGGCATCGAGATAATCGGCGATACGGCGCTGGTCAGTGCTGCTCGGTAAAACGATGTGGAATGAGGATATTTTACTCGATGCGATGGCGGGATAGCTCACTCCAGTAGAGTGTGCTTCTATGGTTGAAACGAAGCTATGATTTTGCATCGCATAAAACAAAAATCTCCGATCAGTTGAGATGCTTCTGTATACGGCAAAACCAGTTGAAACAATAACATTTTCATCCTGTTCTCCAATCAAAGCTATTGCCTTCAAGTACGTGCGAACCGTGGAAAAAATGATATCACCCAAGCGTACAATTCTCCGTGCCCTCGACGGGGCTGAAGAAAATGACATGGCCTCTTTATTGATAATTCCGTTATCGTACGTAACAGAAGAAATATCAACATAGTCAAACTCATAGTCCGGAGCAGTAGTAGCAGGTAACTGGTCGAGAACTTCTGTACATACATATTTGACCCTGTTTATAGACCACTCCTCCGGGATCTCCCCGACCCACTCCACCCCGCTGTCTTTCATTTGTCTAGCCATAGGAATCAGGAGAAAAGATTTTTCAGGGCCTCAGCGATATCAGACTCCAGAGAGGAGATACGGTCGACGATAGAATCGGCGGCTTCGGGGGGCTGATACTTGTAGAAGAAGCGCGTCATGGGGATTTCGTAGCCCACCTTGGCGGCTTTTTTATCCACCCAGGCATCGGGCACGTAGGGCAGCACCTCACGCTCCATGTAGGTTTGAATATCCTCTTTCATGGGGACGTCCTCGGTATCACGCAGATCCTTATCGGGCACAGGCTTGTCTTTCTTCATGATGATGTTGCCCGCCTCGTCTCGCTGGGGTCGCTCCACAGTAATCTTGTAGTAGCCGAGATCCTGGGTATCAAAGACCTTGCTCTCGCAGAAAATGCCGGTGGGGTCGCCATAGGAGGCATCGCGCTCAAAGGCAACGTAGGCTTGCATGATCAGCTCGCGGCAAGCGTTTGTGATGTCATTACGCTTGTAGCCAATGGATTTGCGGCGAGGTTCAAAACACCGAGAGGCATTGATGATCTGGACCTTGCCTCGGCGATGGGCGGGCTTGTTGCGAGCCAGCAGCCACACGTAGGTGGTAATGGGGGTGTTCATGAAGGAATCGCTGGGCAGTTGCACGATGGCATCCAACCAGTCGTGCTCCAGAATATAGCGGCGGATTTCGGACGGGCCACTGCCGGCATCGCCGTTGAACAGAGACGATCCGTTTTGAATGATGGCCATGCGTCCCTCTCGATCCAGCTTGGAGAGACCATTGAGCAGGAAGAGCTGCTGCCCGTCGGAAATCTTGGGCAGACCGGGGGCGAAGCGCCCCGCCTCGCCGCGGGCGTGCTCTTCCTTTACCGCCTTTTCTTCTCGCTTCCAATCAATGCCGAAGGGAGGGTTCGAGATAATGTAGCGGAACCTGTAGCCGCCGAACTTGTCTTCCGAGAGAGTGTCGCCGTAGCGCATGTTGTTCGGATCGCCACCACGGATAAGCATATCGGACATGGCAATGGCGAAGGTCTCGGCATTGAGCTCCTGCCCGCAGCAGGTCACGGGCGTGGCGGGGTTAAGAGCGTGGATACGCTCCTCCATGCACGAGAGCATCTGCGAGGTGCCCATGGTCATGTCGTACACCGTCACGTTGGCCTCGCCGAGGGTGGAGCCGCTGAGCAGCAGATCGGTCATCAAGTAGATGATATCACGGCTGGTGAAGTGGGCGCCGGCGCCCTCCGCATACGATTCAGAGAACCTGTGCACCAGCTCCTCGAAGATGTAGCCGCAATCCACCGCACTGATTTTATCCGGACCCAGATAGCCCTTGGGCGAAGCAAACTCCTTCACCACGAGGAAGAGCAAATTGTTCTCCACAAGGGCATTGAGCTGGTCCTCGAAGCGGAAGTTGGCGAGGATATCCTGCACATTGCGGGAGAATCCTGCCAGATAGCTGCGGAAGTTGGTCTCGATGTTGTTCGGGTCCGCCACCAGGGTTTCGAAGGTAAACTTGCTGGTGTTGTAGAACTTGTAGTCGGAAGCGCGCATGAGCATCATATCCAGAGCACCGGGAGCCAGATTGGCGTACTTTTCGTGAGCAGCCAGCACCTCAGCGTGTTTGGCAGCAAGGCAGTCATGGAACCGCTTGATAACGGTCATTGGCAGAATGACCTTACCATACTCGTGCGGCTTAAAAATGCCGAAGATAGCATTGGCCACGTTCCAGATGACGGTGGCTTTTTCCTGAATATTGGTACCTACCTGGTATATCTTATCGTTTTCCATGGTGAACTACGCTCCCGGAGAGGGTACGTATTTGAAATACGTATTTGACAATGTATAAAATATTGACAATTAACTGCTATAAGGAACTGTTCCGAAGGGATTTTTTTGCTGTGTAGGAAAACCTCTGCTTCCGATAGGACATTGAAAAGATGGGAAAAAATTTCTACAAATTAGGCTTGACGTACGTATTTCAAATACGTACCCCCTTATTTGTTTCACAAGAAAAGGCCCACTCTGACAGTGGGGCATCCCAACTCCAAGGCAAACGCATTAGGAAAGGCGTTTGCCTTGGATTCAATTCGCAATTGCTTTGACTTGTCATGTCGAAATTGTATAATGTGACGCATCCTTTGCGGTATGAATGCTGTTGAAATCCAGAACGTGCACAAATCATTCTCCGGGACGTGGGGGAAGGGTGGAGTGTATGCCGTGAAGGGAGTGAGCATCACTATTCCTCAAGGTTCGGTGTACGGTCTTATCGGTCCGAATGGCTCCGGCAAGAGTACGGTGATGAAAATGCTGGTGGGATTGCTTGCTCCGTACGAGGGCAGCTGTCGTGTGTTCGGGCGTCCTGCTACGGCCTCCTCCAACCGTCGCGAGATTGGCTTCCTTCCTGAGAATCCGTATTTCTACAAATTTCTGACCGGGGAAGAGACGATTCGGTTCTACGGACGACTCTGCGGACTGGGGGGACGCGCGTTGACCGGGCGTGCTCAGGAACTGTTGGAATTAGTGGGACTCCAAGATGCCGCGCATCGACGACTTTCCGGCTATTCCAAAGGTATGTTGCAGCGCATCGGTCTGGCTCAGGCGTTGGTGCAGGAGCCTCGTTTGCTCGTGTTGGATGAGCCGACTGCCGGGGTGGACCCAATCGGTTCGCGCGTGATTCGCGACATTATTCTGGACCTGAAAGAGCGCGGACTCACTGTGTTCCTCTGTTCGCACCTCCTTGAGCAAGTACAGGAGGTGTGCGATCGCGTGGGCATCCTTTACCAGGGTTGTCTTATTGCGGAGGGGAGCATTGAGGAATTGACCGATGACCCTCGAAGACAACAGGTTCTCTTGCAAGATCCATCCCCCGAACTCCTTGAGAAATTGCGCGCCGAAGCCGGTGATGCTTGGCTCGCCTCTTCTCCCGCGCATCGGTCACTGGAGTCCGTGTTTTTACGCGGCATTCGAGAGCGCATGCAGCAGGATGAAAAGAGTCACATGCCTTGATGCATGATTGTAGGGACTTGCAAACAGCGCAGAAATGTGATTCAATTTGCTCGTTCAGCGCGCACGTGGCGGAATTGGTAGACGCGCCGGTTTTAGGGTCCGGTGGGCAAGTCCCGTGGAGGTTCGAGTCCTCTCGTGCGTAGGGTTAATGGCAAGCAAGCTTCTTGGTTTGCGCTTCTTTCACATGCGCAGTCGTACCGAGAAATTAGTGTTGTCATCGGGTGAATTTTATGTTTGAATGACGACGCCAGTCAACTGCGAAAGGGGACATGACATTTCGACAATTGCAGTATGTATTAGCTGTGGCGGCAAAGGGGAGCATGACCGAGGCCGCAAGGGCGCTCTACGTGTCCCAGCCGAGTCTCACCTCCTCGGTACAGGATCTGGAAGATGAGTTGGGAATAGTTCTTTTCAACCGCACGAATAAAGGGACGGTGACCACGGTGGAGGGAGAGGAATTCCTTTCCTACGCGCGGCAGGTAGTAGATCAGGTGGATCTTCTTGAGCAGAAATACAACGGCAAAAAACGTGGGCGACAGGATTTTTGCGTCTCGGCGCAACACTATTCGTTTGTGGTGGAGGCGTTCGTGGATGTGTTGCGAGATTGTGGCGGAGACGAGTATGATTTCCGTATTCGTGAAACGCAGACCTATGAGGTTATCGAGGATGTGGCGAGACTGCGCAGTCAGGTCGGTGTATTGTACCTCAACCGTGAAAACGAAAAGGTGCTGCGGCGCACCCTTCAGGCTCACGAGCTGCAATTCACCCGCCTTTTCGTTGCGAAACCGCATGTTTTCATCGGCAACAAAAATCCCCTCGCACAAAAAGACGCCCTTACCCTGCGTGACCTTGCTCTTTACCCGCGCCTTTCGTATGAGCAAGGTGATCACAATTCCTTTTACTTTGCCGAGGAGATTCAAAGTACGCTCGAGCGTAAGAAGAACATCCTCGTTCGCGATCGCGCCACGCTCTTCAATCTTCTCATCGGTCTGAACGGCTACACCATTTGCAGCGGTGTCATCAACAACGCTCTCAATGGCCCCGACATTGTTTCGCGTCCTCTGCGCGTGGATGATTATATGGAGATCGGCTACATCACTCACAAACGCGTGCATCCCAGCCGTCTCGGCGAGGCCTTTATCCAACGCCTCAAGGCTCGTGCCAAGCTCTGACTTCTTTTCTTTTTTTTGTCATAGTTTATTCCTATGGCGAATAATTGTTTATTTGTATTTTACAGGTGCCGGATTATCCTGTTATGATGAAGAAATGCAGGCATAACGGCTTGCAAAATCACGAAAGGAATATCATGGAATATACAGTAGTCGGTTTCCCGCGCATCGGAGAACATCGCGAACTCAAACAGGCCACGGAAGCATATTTCCGTGGGGAGAAACAAACACATGAACTGCTCGCGGATGTTGAGCGGTTGCGCGCTGCACAATGGGAAAAATTACACGCATGTGGCGCTGCTTTTATCCCATCCAATGATTTCTCCCTCTACGATGGGATGTTGGATACAGCGTGGATGCTCAACGCCATTCCCGGGAAGTACGCTCGTCTCGGTCTGGATGAGGTCGGGACGTATTTTGCCATGGCGCGTGGTTATCAGGGAGAGCACGGCGATGTCACAGCTCTTGCCATGAAAAAATGGTTCAACACAAATTACCACTACAT
>CANRET010000086.1 GCA_947629715.1 uncultured Akkermansia sp. | reverse complement strand
TACTCTAGCATGCTTTGAACTTCTTGGCACCCTTTTTTGTGCCAAGAACCTGTTGCATTTAATTTTGCAATCCACACCCGGAATCAAAGAGATATAAAAAGCTCGTGGAGCAACACACCGGGCTCAATCCTATTGAACTTAGTCGCAAAGTAGAAGAGGCATTGAGCAAGCTCTACGAATACATCAAACGACAAAGGCAACGAAGGGAAGAGTCATTTGATGAGTCCAACTCTGAGCAAAGACTTGCAAATCCTGACTAAAATGCTATGCTCTTGGGTGACCGTTTATTTTGAGGCATCGGGCTTCGGTGACTTTTTCTTTTGAGGCATTACGCGCGATAGACAAGAAAAAAACGTCAACGCCCCGAGTCGCACAGCACAACCCGGGGCGCAATAAAGAAAGAAAAGCTCAGCTTTATTCAGCAACTGACGCCGGTTCCGGCTGAGGCTCGGCCGTTTCAGACGCCGTGGTCACGCTTGTAGTCGTACTCACCGTCTGATCCTTCTCAACGGTACGAGGCAGATCAATAATCTCGATGAGGGCCATCGGCGCGCTGTCGGTCTTGCGCTGACCAAGCTTCACAATGCGGGTGTAGCCGCCATTCCGCTCTTTAGTGACCTCGGCAACCTCCGAGAAAAGCTTCTTGACGGAATCCCGCTGGGGCAACTCTGCCAAAGCTAAACGGCGCGCGTGAAGAGAACCGTCCTTGCCGAGAGTGATAAGCTTTTCCACGTAGGGGCGCAAGGCTTTGGCCTTGGCCAGTGTGGTGGTAATGCGTCCGTGATTGATGAGGCTGCAAGCTTGATTAGCCAACATAGCGTTGCGATGCGATGCGGTGCGCTGCAGCTTAGCCTTTTTTACTCCGTGTCTCATGGTATTAATATATCGGTGTAAGTAGATGGTAGAAGTTACTCGCTGATCTCCTCATCGTCATCAAAACCGAATGCCTCGATGTTGTGGGTAATGAGGTCCTGCAAATCGTTGCCATGAGACTCGTCTGCCGCCTCGCGAGCACGAGATTGCGGAGCAGAGGGAGGAGTGAGCAAGCTCGGCTCAAAGGTCATACCGAGCGACAAGCCGTATTGCACCAGCTTCTCCTTAATCTCATTGAGGGACTTCTTGCCGAAATTGCGGTACTTGAGCATTTCACTCTCCGTCTTCATGGCCAGCTCCCCGACGGTAGTAATGTTGGCGTTGTTCAGACAGTTGGCAGCGCGCACGGAAAGCTCAATTTCATTCACACTCATGGCGAGCAACTTGCGGAGCTGCGCCGTGTTGGCGTCCATATCTCCATCGTGAGCCTTGTCAAAAGCCACGCTGCGAGAGTCGCCTTCCACAAATACATCCAAATGGTGGCGCAGAATGCTGGCAGCCTGCAGCATGGCATCCGAAGGAGTCAAACGTCCGTCCGTCCAAATATCCAAAATGAGCTTGTCAAACTCTGTCATTTGCCCCACTCGAGCGTTGTCCACAGCGTACTTCACGCGGGTGACGGGAGAGAAGATGGAGTCGATGGGAATCACACCGATGGGACGATCCTTCTCATTGTTGTCGTCTGCGGTGTAAAAACCGCGACCAACATTCACCTCGAAGTCGCAGTCAAAGATGGTACTCTGATCAAGGTGACAGATCACTTGGTCCTTATTGACAACGGTGTAGATGTGATCTTCCTGGATGTCACCGGCGGTGACCACCCCCTGTTTGGTGACGTGCAGGGAAAGGGTACGCGGCTCCTTGCCATGATGAATAAACTTAATTTTCTTGAGATTGAGAATGATTTCGGTCACATCCTCCACCACACCGGGAAGGGAGGTGAACTCGTGCTGCGCGCCAGCAATGCGCACACTGGTAATAGCAGCCCCCTCCAGTGAACTGAGCAGCACACGACGCAAGGAGTTGCCCAACGTGTGACCAAATCCGGTCTCAATGGGCTCAGCAATGAAGGTGACGTGATTGGGATCCTCCGAATCTTCAATGCGTTTGAGGGTATCCGGGATTTCAAAGTGGGCCAGCTGAATGACCTCCTTCTCTTCAGTATTCTGGGTATCAGACATAGTAGTTGAGCGTTGGTCGGGTTTCCCCTCATGCGAGCTTTGCTTTCGATGAAAATGAAGGACCGACGACCGATGGATAAACTCGCGCGGCGCAAGGTTACACATTTTAGACGATTTTAGCAAGCCTTTTCTCTTTTATGTCATATATTTTTCGTTTTCCTGGCTGATTTTTATTGATCCCCTGTGCACAATTGTGTTTGACATGTACCATGCAGTTCGCTTATAATACACCATGCTCGCAAGCAGAGAATGTCTTCTGATGTTCGGAACTGTGCTGATGCTGCAACAAAACGGCGCACAGGAGCCTGCAGATTTGACTCAGTCTCCGTCGACCGACACGCCGATGCATGAGGTTTCTGCCGTGTGCAACAAAGACCAGGTAAAACATCTCGGCGGGCAAATGTTAAGCGAATTCCGCGAAATGCTCTCCCTGCTCAATCGGGTTACCGATCGCAAAACAGCGGATCAAGCAGCTGTGACCTTATGCGGAAAATTGGAGCGTTTGAATGAGATGCTGCGAGAGCTGGAACGACTTCCTTTTACGGATGAAGAAGAAGCGCAGACCATTCATGCCGACATGTCGGAGTTGACTCACATATCACAGAACTGTCTGGAGATAATGCAGAAATTGAGTGAGATGGGAGCGTACGGGAGCGAACCGCTCATGGCGTTTTTCTCCCAGTTCAAAATCGGGGAGAATAGATCTGCTGTACCGCAAGCGGATGATATGCCTCACGGACAGCTTTGCAATAAGCTGGCAGATGCCATAGAAGATGCTCTCTATGCATTGCGCAAGGTGCATAATGAGACAAGCGCAAGGGATGGCGCGCATACCGTGGAGGATATGATGGACGTTATCGAGCACACCAAGGAAATGCTCTCTCAACTGGATCCTCCTCGCACGGAAGAACAACGCGATGCTCTGCAACCGCTACGCGAACGCCTGCAGCGTATCAGTGACGAAGTGCGTAAAGTGAGTGAGCAACTGCAAAAAGAGAACTATTACAACATGTCGGACTTGGAAGCAGTTGTCAAGAAGCTTGTCCGCGCCACAGTTTACTAGCTTTCTCCAGCACAAGCGAGCCAAGGGGAGAGTTGCACATGGTTCATTTTCCCAACTCGTCAGGCATACCGTATTCCAGCACCACAGCAGCCTCGGCTTCCACAGAGTTTTTCTCCTGATCAAGCAGCTCCTTGCGCATGCCAAATATCGAAGAAGAGCGGGTAATGAACTCCTCCGCGCCAGAGGGGGCGAAATTACTCAGGTAGGCAATATGCTTCATCATGTAGCTGCGCCAATTGTGATACTCACTCATACTCTGGCGGAGCTTCTGCATGCGCGCTCGATGATCCATGAGTTCGTCCGCGACCTTGATTTTCTCGCGTTCGTAATGTTCCTTGCTCGTTTTGTATGTATCCCAATTGTAGAGAGTCGTATCTACGGAATAACTGATGCTCAGATTCAGCTTGGTGTCATCCATGTCCAAAAACGCCCCCTGATAAATGCCTCCTGAGGAAGAAAAGAGAGAAGGACTGTAAATACTGGTGTTTATCGTAGGCAAATACTGAAGCGCTACACCGTACTGTGCCATGCGAGCCTGCTCCAGTCGCATAGCGTACTGACAAACAACCAGCTCACTGAGACGATCGAGGCGTTTTTCATACTCACTCCACTTGATGTGAGGCATGCTGTCAGGCAGAATTTTCCAACGTGCGTCTCGCCGTCCCAGGATACGTGCCACGTCTCGCCAATACTGCTGGTCTGCATCCACTCTCTCAATCTCGGTCTTTGCGTACGCAGGCTCCGCGTCCTTGGGAGCGTTGCTCATCAGTTCCCGGCGCCGCTCTTCGATTTCGCGTTCTCGCACGAGCTTGTAGAGACGCGAAACCGCCTCGCGGTACCTGCCCTCCTTAGCCTTCATAGCTGCAATAGTGCGTACTTTGGCGGAATACACACGGTAAGGCACACGGGTAAGCGCCGGCACGGAAAAGGTGACGTTGATTGAAGAACTCATTTCCTCAGAGTTCACTGGGGCAGAAAGCTCTGAGAGAGCGCGCGTGATATATCCGTAGTAGGAGAGTCCGGGGATCATCTCTGTGTACACGCTCAATGAATCACGTTCCGCCTGATGGATGGACGATTCAGCTTCCAGTATCTGCATGTTGTTTTTTGAAAGCATGCTTATCGCCTGGTTCCACGTGATGGAACGCAGCGGCAACTTTTCCCAACCTCTCGTCTCCTCATACATCTCAACTACGTTCTCCTGGACGCGCGCGAGATGACGCTTTACACTGCATGCGCACAAAAGCATCAACCCTACAAAAATGACCGCGAGTTTTTTCACCGCGCCCATTCTACCATATCTGCCTGTCGTGAGCAAGTAGGATTCTTAAGGAAGTCAAAAAATCAATAAAAGCGAATCATTCTCGCGGAACGTCCACGTCACTCAATTTACCACCGTCGTTCCACGCACCGAACATCTGTCCGCACCGCGTGCATTCCATAAACTTGGTGAGCCTCTGCTGAAAAAGAGCGGGCTGGTTGCGTTTGATCTGGATCGTGTCAATGCGTATGCGACGGTACAATTCTGGCAACGCACAAAAGCGCTTCCACAGTTTTCTGTCAGCTCGCAACGCCGTCATGATGTCCTCATCGATGCGAAAAGGTTTGGCTCGTGACCATGCTTCACGCCCTGCGTCCGTCATCAGTCCCAGACGTTCCAAACGCATGCAGCGCGCTTTGTTGAGTTCACTCCATTTGGAGGCAGAACCCGGTCGGCGCGGAGAGAAACGCTGCCGCGTCACGCCGTCATCCATGCGCCGCAGCACACTGTCGATCCAACCGAAGCAAAGCGCCTCCTCCACGGCGCCGAGATAAAGGACGTGTTTTCTGTCCGCCGGAACCCTGCGATAGTATGGCACCCAGCACTCGTGTGCCGAGGCAGCATGCTCCATAAACCACTGCCGCAAATCAGACCTGTCGAAATGATCAAGAAAGGCTCCGGAAAGCATGAGGAAAACATACCACACATTCCCGCCGCTCGCAAGCCAGATCCGCCAGGGCAACCGCATTGGGAATGCGTTTGCCTATGTACGACGTACGATGTTGGAAGTCAACTATAATAATTAGGTGGGAGAATTTTTATTTTACGCTAAGGAAGATCAGCGTAGCTCCGCTTATGGGGC
>CANRET010000085.1 GCA_947629715.1 uncultured Akkermansia sp. | reverse complement strand
CGTCACTATTTTACCCCTCTCTTCTCATGACCTCAACTTTTTCTGTCATCTGTTGCATTTATCCTTGCAATCCACACCCCTGCGTCCCGGAACTTCCGAAGAAGTCCCGGGGCGGAAGCAGCGCATGCTACAACCTGTACCATGCAAGAAGCGCGAGATAGACCAGTTGCTCCACGTGCCACGGGTGCGCGAAGCACCACCGGCACGCAGCCTGCATGCGGCGAGTTGTACTTTTACTCATTTTGATTCTTTGCCGGGTTGCTGCACCGGCGGGCTGATTGTATCACACGCTGACGCTTAAGTCCACCTCCCATGTCTCACTTCTACACCGTCCTCCCCAAACTCCCGCCTCTGCCGCCGCGCCGCAATGCCCGTGCAGCGAGAGCGAGTAGGAACTTCCGTCCCAGTTCCATGTCATGCCTGACGTACAAAATAAACCGGATATGCTCGATGAACATACCCGGCAGCAAGCGGATGATGGGACTCGAACCCACGACATCAACCTTGGCAAGGTTGCGCTCTACCACTGAGCTACATCCGCGCATCGCACAACCGCAGCTCAAACTGAGTCGGGCGAAGTGCGGAGGCATTATACGTGCGATGACTCATCCAATCAAGACTTTTTTTCATGCAAACCCGCTTTTTTTCACACGCGCCATTTCAGAATGAACGCCGCAAGGGTTCAAATCCCACTCTCTCCGTTTTGACCGTCGGACGGGATTCGCCCCGGTTGCGAGCATTGTCGGGCATCGCCGCGAAACGAGAGTCCCGGCAATCACCCGCTCTATTGCGACTGCTCCAACGCCTGTTTCATCTCGCGTACGGCCTGAGAGAGGCCGACAAAGACGGCGCGCGAGATAAGCGTGTGACCGATGTTGAGTTCGGTAAGGTGGGGAATGCGCATCACCTCGGGAATATGGGAAAGACGGATGCCGTGACCGGCATGCACTTCCAGCCCCAGAGAATGGGCGAGATCAGCGGCGGCGATGAGACGCTTCAGTTCCTGCCCGTGCTCGGAACCGGCCGTGTTGGCGAAGCGACCGGTGTGCAACTCCACCATGGGCGCTCCAACGGCAGCGGAGGCTTCCACCTGCTCCGCATCGGGGTCAATGAACATGCTCACGCAAACTTTTTGAGCTGTAAGCGCGGTCACGAGTTCGCCGAGTTCCTCGCGTCGAGAAGCGACATCCAATCCGCCCTCCGTGGTCACCTCCTGTCGCCTCTCCGGCACCAGGCACGCATAGTCCGGCAGCACGCGGCAAGCTACATCCAGCATGCTTTCGGTGGCGCCCATCTCCAGATTCAGCGGCAGGGGAATCTCGCGGCGCACGGCGAGAGCATCTTCCTCTTGCATGTGGCGACGATCCTCGCGCACGTGCAGCGTGATGGAGTCCGCCCCGCCCTGCATGGCGGCGCGCGCAGCATCCGTCACGCTCGGCTCCGGCACGGCGGCGGTGGGTTCGCCCGCATACCGCGCCTGTCGAAGCGTAGCCACGTGGTCAATGTTGACGCCCAGAAGCATAATCTCAGTGCAGGAAGTGACGTACTCCGGTGAAGACCATGGCGATGCCGGCGGCGTCGGCGGCGTCGATCACCTCCTGGTCGCGGATGGATCCGCCGGGCTGGATGCAGGCGGTGGCGCCGGCGTCTATGGCCGTTTGCAAACCGTCCGCGAAGGGGAAAAGACCATCGGACGCAATGACGCTGCCTTTCAGGGAGAGTCCCGCCTCTCCGGCTTTCCACACGGCAATCTTGGCGGAATCCACGCGGCTCATCTGTCCGGCTCCGATGCCGAGCGTTCCGTTTTTATCGGTGAAGACGATGGCGTTAGAGTGCACCTGCTTGCAGACGCGCCACGCGAAGCGCATGGCCTCCATTTCGTCCGCTGTGGGGATGCGTTTGGTGACAACTTTGTTTTCCAGTCCGTCCAGACCGAGCGCCTCATCATCACGCTTCATCGTCATGACGCCGCCGGGGGCGGAGCGCACCACGGGCGTCTTGCAGTACTCGCGCCAAGCCTCCATATCCACGCGCATGATGCGGCAGTTCTTCTTCTTCTGCAGCAGCGCACGCGCCCCGGGTTCGTAGTCCGGCGCGATAATGACATCCGTGAAAATCGCCCCCACGATGCGCGCAAGCGCTTCCGTCATCGGACGATTCATCACGATCACCCCGCCGAAAGGCGCCTGCGTATCGGTCTGATAGGCTCGTTTCCAAGCCTCCACCAGATCATCGTCATCCTGCCCTACGCCGCAGGGATTGGTATGCTTGAGAATTCCTACCGTCGGACGTCGGAAGTTGGAGATGAGGGAGGCAGCGGCATCCAAATCCAGCACGTTGGTGTAGGAAAGCTCCTTGCCCTGCAGCTGGTGGAAAATCTTCTCGAAGCTCCCGTAGAGCACGCTGGGCTGGTGCGGGTTGTCGCCGTAGCGCAGAGTCTGCGCAAAGGGCAGAGAGAGCGAGAAGTTCATCTTCGTGCTGCCCGCCGCCTGGTGCCCCAGGTAGTTCGAGATGGCCGTGTCATACGCCGATGTGCGCATGAAAACCTTGATGGCGAGTTTCTCGCGCGTCTTGAGCGTGGTGCCCGCCACATGCGTGCGCATCTCCTCCAGCACGGCATCGTAGTCCGCCGGGTCGGTCACCACCGTCACCGCAGCGTAATTTTTCGCCGCCGAGCGCAACATGGACGGCCCGCCGATGTCAATCTTCTCTATAGCTTCCTCAAGCGTTGCACCGCCCCTGGCCACTGTCTGCTCAAAGGGGTAAAGATTCACGCACACCATGTCAATCGGCGGGATATTGTGCTCCTTGGCCTGCCTTTGATGCTCCGGCAGGTCGCGGCGTTGAAGCAAGCCGCCGTGCACCTTCGGGTGCAGCGTCTTCACCCGTCCGTCAAAGAGCTCCGGCGCCCCGGTGTAGTCCGATATCTCCGTTACCGGCAGCCCGAGTTCCCGCAGGTACTTGCAGGTACCGCCCGTGGAGATGAGCTGCACGCCCATATCAACCAAGCCTTTGGCAAATTGATCCAGTCCTGTCTTATCCGAGACCGACAACAGGGCGCGTTCAATCTTCTGCGTTTCCATGTGCTGTGTAGGATGTTTCGCTCCGTCTGCCGAAGCGCGCACAGGTTACACCCCGCACCCGGGAAAGTCAAGACATTTGCATTTCGCCTCCTCTTGTTAGTTCCTGATCAATCAGTGGCAGGTGATTCCGCCGCCCCTGCCGACAAGGAAGCGCGAGTTCCGTCTGCCGCTACCGCCAGCGCCTGTTCTCCAATCGTACCCGCTGGACCGAAGGCGCTCCATCATCCGCGATTTTTATGGTTGCACATCAACCTGGGCGCCGGGGGGCAGATCGCGAAACAGAGTGGCGCAGGCTTCGCGCGTGAGGCGAATGCAGCCGTGCGAGGCCGGCGCGCGGAAAACGTCCCCCACATGCAAACCAATCCCATCGCTCGTGAGACGCATGAAGAGAGGCATGGGGCAGTGGTAGAGATTGGAGCGATGGTGACGGTCCTTCTCCGAGACACGGAAGCAGCCCGTGGGTGTGGGGTGCGAGGGCGTGCCGGTGCATACCGGAAAATCCATGGCCAACTGCCCATCCACAAAGCATTGCCCGCGCTGATCGGAGAGGCAGATGACCACGCGACGTTGACCGGCACGGCTCAGCAGGCTTTCATCGCGCCAAGTGCGCAGAGTAGTGCGGTATTGCGCACTGCTGCGAAACTGCCCGTAATCCTGCGGCATCTCTTCTTCTCCCGGCGGAACTTCTCCCCCGCGCGCAGCCTTGCTGCAGCGCACGACACGTGTCTGCGGCAAGGGCGCGACGAGTTCGGGTTCCTCCTGCTGCTGCAACCACCCCGCCCGGTCGCCGGACTCACAGCCCGCCATGACCAGCAAGGCAAAACCACAGGGCATGACGAGATGGGGACGCATGTTGAGCAGAATCGGACCCGTGCAGGGCAGAGCTTATTGGGGAGTCTCCTGCGTGACCTGAGCCATGTCGCTCGCGCGTTGCTCGGCATCGCGCTTGAAATGCTCCCAGGCCTCCTGCGCCTTCCGTTTGGCCTCGCGTCCTTTCATCATGGCCCTTTCTCGCCATTCGCGCGCTCTCGGACAGCAGCAGCACATTGCGCTCAGAGCTGCGCACGATGCCATGCCGACAACAAACCAAATCAAATTTCCTTTCATGTCTGTGTTCCTTTCTATGTTTGGGTGAATCCTCATGCTGCCCCCAACATGCCGCGTTAGCAAGCTTTAAATTAAACAGTTGGCAAACGGGACAACGCGTATGCTCCCTCGGCTGTTCACGCCGAGCGCTGTCCGTCGCATTCCGGGAAACCGACGACGCCCGGGGGGGGGCGATGATGCAACACATCTCTCATCACTCCCCGGCTACAAAACTTCACCAATCATCGGGTCCGTGCTGTTTTTTTTGATTGGAAAAAGCCTCAAATCACGATATACTCAATTCGTGCGAGAGAAAAAAGAAAGTCAGAATGTGGAATGGAAAACGGAGTGGAAGGATGACAACCTCAAGTGTTTGAGCGCTTTTGCCAACACCGAGGGCGGGAGACTTTACGTCGGCATCAATGACCATGGGCAGGTCGTAAAGCCCCTGAAAAACGCTCACAAGCTGCTGGAAGACATCCCCAATAAAATCAGGAATATGCTGGGGATCATCGCCGATGTGCGCCTGATGAAAGAAAAGGGTGCAGAGTTCCTCTGCGTGGAAGTGCCGGCATACAACTGCCTGATCAGCTACAAAGGACGTTACTATTATCGCTCCGGCAGCACAACACAGGAGCTCGCCGGAGAAGACCTGGAGCGCATGTTCATGCAGCGGCAAAATCTGAACTGGGACGCCGTCACGATCCCGGGCGTCTCAATCGATGTTCTGTCGGAGTACGCATTCCGTCTCTTCCGCATGAAATGCGCTAAAGTTCACCCGAATCAGATCGGGACGCCTCTCGATGACAAGGAAACAATCTTGCGCAACCTGCAACTCATAACGGACAAAGGAGAACTCACGCGCGCTGCCATCTTGCTTTTTCACCCGCAACCGGAGCGCTTTTTCTTCGGCGCAACGGTACGCGTCGCCTTCTTCAGCTCCGAGTCCGACATCGAATACCAGGACGAGTTCTCCGGCCCCCTCTTTGAGCAGGTTGATCGACTCGAGGACACCATCTACACCAAGTACATGAAGGCGACCATCTCCTATGATGGCTTCCAACGGATCGAGAAGTACCCCATCCCACGCCCGGTCCTGCGCGAGGCGATTCTCAATGCCGTCGTTCACAGGGACTATTCCTCCGGCAATTCCATTCAAATCAAGATTTTTAAGGACCAGGTCGCGCTTTACAACCCCGGCAAACTCCCAAAAAATTGGACGGTAGAAGACCTCACGAAGCGCCATTATTCCTGCCCCTTCAACCCTCTCATCGCAGGCGCCTTTACCAGCGCCGGAGAAATTGAAAAGTGGGGACGCGGCATCCAAACGATGATGCGCCTCTGCGGTGAAGAAGGACTCCCCATGCCAAAGTATCGCTTCAAGGATGGCTTTGAACTCACGTTCCATACCCTCAACGCGTCCTCTGCTTCTCCAAAGAAACGCTCCACACAAGACGCCATC
>CANRET010000084.1 GCA_947629715.1 uncultured Akkermansia sp. | reverse complement strand
CATGGCCGTGAGTTTCCCTTTCTGCGGGAACACAGTGCCATCCTCCAACATAATGTCCACCGGCGGCGGTGGCGGCAATTCGCTCTTTCCTCGTGCGGTCAGATCTCCGTACTTACGGAAGGCCTCAATCATACGATCGCTGTTGATTCCAAACTCCAGACGCACGGGATCCACGGCAGTGATATTGGCGAGTTTGACAGCGGGATTTACCAGGTCGCCGGTAGAAACTTCCGCCGTACTCATGATGCCGGCGTAGGGCGCACGAATGACAGTGTACTGCAAGTTGATTTCAGCCTTATCTGCGGCGGCCTTATTTTGCTCCACGGCGGCCAGCGCGGCATCCAATGCTGCTTTGGCAGCACGCAGGCGGTGTCGAGCATCATTGAGTTCTTTTTCAGAGACGGCCCCGTTGCTCACCAGCGGCTCATAACGATCCACATCCATCTGAGCCTGTTCCAACGTAGCCCTCGCTGAAACAACACCCGCCTCCGCCGCTCCCAAATTGGCTTTCGCCAAATCGAGCTCAGCTTGAAAAGTAGCAGGATCAATACGAAAGAGAACATCGCCCTCGTTCACATAGCTGCCGTTGGCATACTCCTGACTGAGGAGAAATCCCGTTACTCGCGGATGCAAGTCCGTGTCGCGAATGCCTCGCAAATAACCGAACCACTCCCCGGTGTCAGTCACCTCCTGCTGCAGGATGGGGAAGGTCATCACCTCCGGCGGCGCAGCTTGGGAAGCAGCTTTTTCTTTTTCGCACGCTGCAAACAGCAGTGCGGCAACCACGCAGCCCAGTACCCCGGCTCGATTCCACAGTTGCTTTTCTCGTTTTTTGTTCGTTATTCCGCACATGATTTAAAGGTGGCGTAAATGATGAAAAGGACAATTGCGAAAAAGATGCAACCTCTATTGTCCGCCTTTTGCGCGTCATTCTCCCTACCCCCTTCAAGCCATTCTCTCGTTTTTTGGCTGATGGGCGAGACCCGTCGGCGAACATCAGAGGCAACGGAAGTGAGGCGTGTGGGCATCTGCTCCGCAGTCGGTTTTCTTTTTGGAGATGGCTCCCCCTTCTCAAACTCGGGAGACGGAGGAGCAAAAGGCTTGTCAGACCGCGGCGCATTCACTTGCCAATACCCCTGCTGCGGAAGAGAGGAAACAGAATGCACTCGTTCAGCAAACTCACGCGCTCGTACCTCCTGCTCTTTCACCATCTCATTCAACTTGGCAAGCAGTTGCTGCGACATCTCTTCAAGAGCCTGTCTCTGGGAGGCCAAGCGATCTTCGGGCTCCGACCCTTTCCTTTCGTCAGAGCAATAAGGCGCTAATCTCGGGGGAGAAACAGAAGCCATTGCAATCAATTGGGTTGATTCGTTTCGCCGCGCTTCTTCTGTACTGCCATCATGCGCAGTACATACGATATGACCTTCTGCCGATCCCCGTGCGCACCCCAGACCACATACAGGAAATCCGCAGGATGGATGTCCCCGTGCGTGCGCAGAAATTCGCGATCCTTGGAGCAATAAAACATGGTCCCCACGGGCAACGTGCCATAAAGTTTGGCTTCTGCCTTACGGATGATGCGAGGAAGATAGCTGATGTCCTGCAGCGTTTCCTCCGGACTCGGCAAATCTGTCTCGCGCAGTTGAGCCGAGCCTGCTATGCCTCTCTGCACCGTCAGGAAGAATGAACGTCGCGCCGCAGCAATGAGGAGAACCGTACTCGGAGAAGGGTCTCCAAGTCGCGCATAATCTTCCACATAGGCATACATCTCCTGGGGAGAATAACCAACACTTGCCAACGCTTCTCGTTCGTGGGGCAACACAAATTGTCCCCCGGCGGGCGAGTCCTGTGAATGAAAACGTGCGACCATCTCAGTGAACATCGCCATAAACCTGTCGTTCCATTCCATGCGGTCAGTATAGTGCCTCACGCGCGTGAATGCAAGCAGGAAATCCCGGTGAACGGCGGCGGGTTCCCTTTGGAGGCAACCCGCTGCACAATGACATTAACGAAGAGTTGTAAACTCCTCGAGCCGTATTGTTTACTCGTCCCGAGCGCCGCAGCCCAATAATTTGTGGATGCAGGCCGCAAGCAAACCGCCCACCAGCGGAGCCACAATAAAGACCCACACGTTGCACAGCGCCGCCCCGCCCACAAACAAGGCCGGTCCAAAGCTGCGCGCCGGGTTCACGGAAGTGCCTGTGAACGGGATTCCCAGAAGGTGTACCAGCGTGAGCGACAAGCCAATCACAAGCCCGGCCACCACACTGTTCTTCTGCTTGCTTGTCACCCCCAGCACAGCCAACACGAACACGCAGGTCAGAATCACCTCCACAATCAGCGAAGCGCACACGCAGTCTTTGTAAAGGCCGTTAACGCCAAGACCGGTTTCCACGCCGATCAACGAGTTGAGAACAGCCGCTCCGACTATGGCCCCTAAAAATTGGAAGATCACGTAGCCGATGAAATCCTTCACGCTCATGCGCCCGGTGGCAAGCATGCCGATGGAGACAGCGGGATTCACGTGACAGCCGGAGACGTTCCCGATGGAATAGGCCATGGCAACGATCACAAGGCCGAAGGCGAGAGCTGTGGCAATGTAGGTGCCGTCATTGATTTTACAACCGGTAACTGCAGCTGTGCCGCAGGCGAACAGTACCAGCACAAAGGTGCCGACAAACTCTGCGAGATATTTTCTGAGCGTATTCATAGCTTTTTGTTTCGGAATGGATGAGGATTCCCTCGCATGGCAATATATCCTCCCGCAACCTCCTTGTCAAGTAAACTCTAAAACAGGAACAAGGCGCGTCTTGAGACGGAAATGAGCGTCTGGTGTGCGGCGATGGATGGGGTACCAACATTTGAACGCGAAACGAGCAGGGAAAAGTCATGCGCAGGATGAGAGGGTAAACAGGAACCGGGCTGAAGAATGGGTTGCCTCACGCAATTGTTATGGAACGTTGTTTCTGCGAACTTGACGCGCGCACGGCAATGTGAGAGAATGACTGATGGATGAAGGACAATATCGTCAGAAAAGTCGATAAGATCACTGTGGCGCATTTCTACGAGGTGTACCGCTCGCAGCTGGAGTTGGAACTGCTCAACAGCCCCTTGGGCATGACGCGTTCCATCCTGCGCCCTGCCCTCAACCGCCCGGGCCTGGCGTTATCAGGCTTTTTCGGGTATTACGCGCAGGAACGCATCCAGATTTTCGGCTCGGGGGAGATGGCTTACCTTGGCGAATTGGCAGACCCCGAGCGCAGTGAGCGCATGAGACGTATATGCGGGAAAGACGTGCCCTGCCTGATCTTCTCGCGAGGGGCGGATGTACCGACAGACATCGTACGCATAGCAGACGAGTGTTCGGTTCCGGTGTTTCGCTCGGCTCTTCCTACGATGAGCTTGGTGAACCGTGCCACCATCATCCTTGAAAATGAGTTTGCCGACAGTACCACTCTGCACGGCTGTATGGTAGATGTGCGCGGTGTGGGAGTGCTCATCACCGGAGAAAGCGGTATCGGCAAGAGCGAGGTTTCGCTCGGACTCGTCGAACGCGGCGCCTCCCTGATAGCCGACGACATGGTGTACATCCGCAACATCAGCGGCGATCTTATCGCTGCCTCTCCCAAACTCAGCAGCGGATTTATTGAAATCCGGGGCATCGGCATCATCAACGTGACCGATCTGTACGGTTTGCGCGCTTTTCGGCGGCAGAAAAAAATCAATCTCATCATCCACTTGACCGGCGGAGAAATGACGGAAACCGAGCGTCTTGGTCTGGAACGTAAGAAGACTTCCATACTCGGCGTCGATGTAGAACGCATTACACTTCCGGTTGCTCCGGGGCGCGACATGACTCGTCTGGTTGAGGTAGCAGCTCTCGGACAATACCTTCGTCAAAACGGCTACGACATGGCGCGCGAGTTCTCTCGCCGCCTTCATGAGGAAATATCAACGCGCAATATCCACATACACGGCAACGATGAATAGCGTACAACTCAACACAATCGTCTCTCTGCTGAACAACACACTGTCCGTTCAGTTCATTCAGGATTCACCCATGGCCATTAACGGACTGCAAGTCGAGAATAATGGCAGGATTCACAAGGTAGCGCTGGCAGTAGATGCCACACAGAAGACTTTGGATGATGCGGTGGAGGCCGGAGCTGACCTCCTCATTGTCCACCATGGCATTTTCTGGTGCGGACTGCGCCCCATAGTCGGCTGGTGGCGCCGGAAGATTGAAACCTGCCTGCACAACAATCTGGCTGTGTACTCGGCTCACCTTCCGTTGGATGTCCACCAATCCGTTGGCAACAATATCTGTATCGCTCGCGAACTCGGACTCCTGCGCATCTCTACGGAAATGGAGCGCCACGGCATCGCGATGGCTGTGTCCGGAATTTTCAACGGCTCCGTCGGCGAACTTCGAGAACTTTATGCTCGCATCACGGATTCAGCAGTCACCGGCAACATTGTCAATCCTGATGCCCCCGCAGGGCGCGTCATCATCTCCTCCGGGTCTGCCGGACCGGAAATCTATCGGGTGCAGGAAAAAGGCTTTGACACCTTCCTCACCGGCGAGCAGAATCACTGGGTCCTCAACGCTGCTCGAGATATGCGAATGAACGTGTTGTTCGCCGGACATTACGCTACCGAGACGTTCGGTGTGAAGGCCGTAGGAGCCATGCTGCACGAACGCTACGACCTGCCGACTGTCTTCCTCCACAACCCGACCCGCATGTGACATGCTCCACATTGTGGAAGACAGCGCCGGCGATCGCCTCGACCGATACCTCTCGGCGCATCTTCCGGAATTCTCGCGAGCTCGCATCCAGAGCCTCATCAAAAGCGGAGCGATCTGCTCTGACGACGGCTCGCCCTGCAAACCGAAGACACCGGTGGAAATCGGCATGCGACTTCACATCAACATCCCTGAACCGAAGCCTGCCGCCGCTGTCCCGCAAGAGCTCCCCTTGCGCATCCTCTACGAAGACGAGCATCTCATCGTGCTGGACAAGGAGAGCGGCATGGTAGTGCACCCCGCTGCAGGCAACCCGGACGGGACTCTTGTGAACGCCCTGCTTCACCATTGCGGAGATCTTTCCGGCATTGGCGGAGTAGAGCGTCCCGGCATTGTTCACCGCTTGGACAAGGATACCAGCGGCTGCATTGTTGTGGCAAAAAACGACGGCGCGCACAACTCGCTGAGCGCACAATTTGCCGAACGCGACACACAGAAAATCTATCTGGCCGTCGTTCAGGGGCTCCCATCCCCATCGAAGGGCACCGTATTCACCAATATCGGTCGCCACCCGGTGAATCGTCTCAAAATGACCGTCGTCAACCCCGGCAGCGGGAAACCCGCCATCACAGACTATAAAACGTTGTTCTACGATGAACACACTGACAGCTCCCTGATGCTCTGCACGTTGCACACCGGGCGCACTCATCAGATTCGCGTTCACATGCTTCACCTCGGTCACCCGCTCATCGGCGATCCCGTCTATTCCCACCCGAGTCGCCAGAAAGCCCGCCCCGGTCGCTTGATGCTGCATGCATGGCGACTGTCATTTTTCCACCCCGTGAGCGGGGAACGTATGCACTTCACAGCTCCGATTCCCCCGCAGTTCACCGACTGGACGTCTCGAACTTCACTTCCTGACTCATGGGAGTGAGCAATGCCGGACGCCTTTCACGCACCCTGCGCAATGCGTCTGCTCCAATCGCACATCCGTCCCAAGAAAATTATGAGGGAGGGTGAGAGAAGACAAAAAAAGGAAGGTTGATTTGTTTCCTCAGAAAAGAGTATTCTAAGGGTGCAACAACAAAAAACCTTCCATGCCTAAGATAACCATTTTAGCCCAAATTGCAAGAGAAATTCCTCGCGAATTGGTGGAAAGCATTGCAAAGCGCTACCAGGCCGATAAGTACTCAAAGGGATTGAATACGTGGGTGCATTTGCTCACCCTGCTCTTTATGCAGCTTTCTCAAACGTACTCCTTACGAGACGCGTGTAATGCGTTGAAGAGTATGCAGGGTCAGATGAAATACCTGGGTGTAGACTATACCCCGACACGTAATGC
>CANRET010000083.1 GCA_947629715.1 uncultured Akkermansia sp. | reverse complement strand
CATCTGCTCCTTCTCCAGCTCCACTCTCCCCTCCCAGCTCGTCCTCTCCGCCCGCACAAAACCCACCAGCTCCCTCACCCCGCGCCGCGCCTCCTCCAGCCGCCCGCTCCCCAGCGCGCCGAACGTTGCCAGCTCCCGCATCTCCTCCTCAATCGGCTCCTGCTTCTCCGCCTCGCTCTCCTTATCCAGCTTCGCCGCCAGCTCCTCCATCCTCTCCGCCTTCTCCTCCGCGCTCATCTCCACCATCTTCATATACTTCGCAAACCTCCGGTACCCCTCCGCGCTCATCTTCCCCGGCGCCAGCTTCCCGCTCTTCAGCTTCCTCGGCTTCAACGCCTCCGCCATCCTCTTCACCACATCCATCTCCCTCCTCACCAAATGCCTCTCCACCGCATCCACTGCATCCTCCACCATACTCACCGCCACCTCGCTCAGCTTCCTCCCTGCCACCTCGCGCACATACCCCTCCCGCACCTCTCGCAGCGCCTCCCCCTTCAGCGTCCCCACCTTCTCCAGCTCACCCATCACCTCATCCAGCACCTCCTGCTTCGCGCGCGCTTCTTCGCTTTTAGCATTCTCCCGGTGCCACACTCGCCCAGTCTCCACCAGCCGCGCATACGCCTCCACCAGCCGCATCTTCCCAGCATAGCTCGGTCTCTCCCCAGCCGGTAAATACGCATACACCGCCTCCATCACACTACTCACCTCCCCCAGCGCCCTCGCCGCATCCGCCGCGCTCGTCTTATCATCCATGAAAACCCTCCGCCACCACGCCGCTCCCCTCCGCGCCCGCGTCATCAGCCGGCTCATCTTCTCCTCCTCCGCCATCTCCCGCAAATTCACCCTGTCCAGCAAACCCTCACCCCTCACAGAAAAACTTTGCCCGCTCTCCACTTTATACTTGACTAAATCCTGCGGAGTCAGTACCCTCGCATCAGAGGCGCGCATGGGATGAATTGATTGCCGCAATTGGAGCGGGTATTTGTTCATCCAAATGCGCGCTTTTGCTTCATTCCAATACAGCATCCGGTGCTTCAGCAGCGCCCCTATGCTATCCTTGCCATAGAGACTCGCTATCCTGTTCACCATCACACTTGGATTCGCTGCCGACGTCACATTCAACTGCACCGCCACAAGGATATTCTTCCCCTCCTCCTCCAACTCCGTTATCACCTCCAAACATCCCGGCGTCTTACTCACCGCTATGCACACCGGATCCGCCATCGCCTCCGGCAACTGCTCCAACGCACCCCAACTCACCGCGTGCTTCTTCTTTGTCACCTTGTAAATCACCGCCGCGCTCGTCACCATATCCAACGCCCTCGCCCCCACCATCTGCATCACCGCCGGCGTCGGACACACAAAAATCTCCTGCGTATAAGCCGCCGTCCCCTCCTCCGGAAAACTCTCCCTCAGCGCACCCAGCGTCCCCTTCCACATCGCCACACTCGCACTCATCCCCCCTTCCTCATTAAACACATCCTCCACCCTCTGCCAATCCGGATTATCCTCCGAATACTCACTCCACTCATGCCGGTTATTGATAGCAATCACCTCAATATAATCCGGATTGAAAATAACGTAGTTGTACGTCTTATTCGTCTTTCTGCCCCTTGAAGCGCCGTCTGCATACTTCACACCCCTTATCCCGTGCGCGTCCAGCCACTCACTCGCCGCCCGTGCTGAATTTAATGCAACTGATAACCACTCATAAAAATACTCCCCATTCATCTTCATAGCGCGCGCCCTCTCAAGCTCCATGGAATGCTTTGAAAAACGCTCCTCAAAAAGCGCTAACGCCTCCCGGTACACATCCTCATGCTCTCTGGCAAACTTCTTCATCGTCCCATTCCAAAGCAACAAATTGCTATCATCCACATCCGCCCTCATCCGATAATTCACTGCGTTCCGGAACTCCCTTTCCACTGTCATGCCTACCTTGTTCTCCAGCATGTAATCAATAAACGCAATCTTGTTCTTCGCTTCCTTGAGAAACTTTTTGGGAAGGATATTTATATCCCTCTTGATGGAATTGACAAATATAGCGCGCACCTTCTCAAGATGCTCTCGCGTTACTGCAAAGCCAGGCGCAGTCTCATAAATGCTTTCTAAAAACTTCTCATCATCTACTCCGCACCGCTTCAACTCTTCTTTTACCTCCTCGATACTTATCGGCTCGCCATCTTTCGTAAACTTTGTTCTGACAACAAATCCACTGAATGATTTATGATAAAACCTATTCACCTCCGGATTCGTTGCCCCATAAATATACCCCCACCCATACACCTGCGCTCCTTCCCCCGTCCCCACATGCTCCCTGTCCGGCTTCCGGAACAGCGCACGGCTCGCGTGCGAAAAATCCACCGACGCCGAAAAATCCGTCCCCCCATCCACAATCACACCATTCTCCGCCTCCATCACACCATCCTTCATCATCCCCATCTCACGCGCCTCCCCCACCGAAAACGACACCTCCCCATCATCAATCAAATCCCCCAGCGCCTGCTTCCTCTCCCCAGCCTTATACTCCACCGGCGTTATCCCATTCTCACGGCACACACGCCGCACCGCCTCCTTATTCCCCACCTTATCGCTAAACAGCGCATACGCCCACTCATCCATCCTCACCGCCCTCCGCGGCACCGCCTCCAGATAATCCGTCTTCTCCGCCCTCAGCTCCTTCATAATCCTCACCGTCTCCTTGATAAACTCACTCCCCTCCTCCATCGCCTCCGAATTTTGCAACGCGCTCAAATCCGCGCGCCCATCCGCATCCGTCCACCCCATAATCGCCTCCCGCACACTCTCCTCCGTCACCTCATCCACATCCGCCAACGCCTCAAACACACCAATCCACTCATCATCCCCCTGCCACACATCGTACTCGTGCAGCATATCCATCCACTTCCCTATATCCTCGCTCAGCACCCTCACCTCATCCTCCCCCTGCAACCTCTCCCTCTGCCCCTTCACATCCTCCATATCCCTCATCCGCCGCGCCAAATACGCACGCGCCGTCCGCGTCAAATCCAACTCCCTCTCCGTCGCCTCATTCCCTCGCCTCTTCCTCCCGTACAAATAATCCGTCAAATTCTCCAACGTCGCATCCACCTTCTCCCCCTCCTCATCATAGAAAAACGTCCTCAAATCCTCACCATCCATCTCCGACTCAATCCTCGGCATCCGCCCAGTCCACGCATCCCGCGCATACACATCCGTCCCACTCCGCGGATCCACCATATCCGGCCGCGCCACCAGCGTCACAGACGTCTCATCATCCCCCCAACTATACGGCCTATCCAGCCGCGTCACCGCCACACTCGGCAACGGCATCCCACCCAACTCATCCGCCGCATTGATAAAATCATCGTGATTGATCGTATGCACCGCCGCAAGATTGCGCACACTCGCAGAAAAATCCACATCCTCCGGCCTCTGCCAATCCGGATTATCCTCCGAATACTCACTCCACTCATGCCGGTTATTGATAGCAATCACCTCAACATAATCCGGATTGAAAATCACATAATTATACGTCTTATTCCCCTCCTTCTTCCTCGTCACACCATCCGCATACTTCACACCCCTTATCCCATGCTCATCCAGCCACTCACTCGCCGCCCGCGCACTCCCCAACTTCTTCTCAAGCTGCGCATACAACTCCCTTCCTTCCCTCGACGCAACATTCCTCGCCTTAATGCCAAAAAACATATCAAAATCCACATTCAACAACTCACCAAACGCCGCCGCCACATCCGGATGCTCCTCCAAAAACCTATCCAACTTCTCATCCCAATGCAGCAAATTCCCATCATCCACATCCGCCCTCATCCGATAATTCACCGGGTACTTATCCACCTTCCTCCTCACCAAAATATCATTCTCAAGAAAATAATCCGCCACCTGCACATTCCCCTTCCAATAATCCAGCTCCTCCTCAAGCCTCTTCCTCCCCTCCTCACTTCCCCCTCTCTCCTTATCCACGCGTAACATCTCCTCAAAATTCCTCACCTCCTGCAGCGAATTCTCCCTATCCTTCTCCACCTCCTCCCTCGACTTCAAATGCCACCACGCATCAGCCTGACTCAGCACCCTCTCATTACTCACCCCGCGCGCCTTCAACCCCTCAACCACCTCCTCCTTCGCCAGCTCCCTTGCCTTCTCCCCTTGCCCCTGCTCAAAAACACCCTTTATCCTCGTAAACTGCCGGTGATACGACCTATTCACCACCGGACTCTCCGCCCCATACAGCACACCCCACCCATACACCTGATTCCCTTCCCCCGTCCCCACATGCTCCTTATCCGGCCTCCTATACAACGCCGGACTCACATGCGAAAAATCCACCGACGCACTAAAATCCGTTCCCCCATCCACCAGCACACCATTCTCCACCTCCATCACCCCATCCTTGAATAACCCCCGCTCCTTCGCCTCCGCCACACTAAACGACACCTCCCCATCATCAATCAAATCCCCCAGCGCGCGCTCCTTCCCACTAGCACCCACCACAATCGGCGTTATCCCATTCTCACGGCACACCCTCTGCACCTCCTCCCTCTGCGACGCCCCTTTACTCATCACCGCATACACCCACTCATCCATCCTCACCGCCCTCTGCGGCACCGCCTCCAAATAATCCTCCGCCTCCTCTCGCAGATACTTAAGCACAAGCACCCCCTGCGTCACAAACACCCCCATTTTCGTCATCTGCTCATCATTCGCAAACGCCTTGCGCAACTCCTTCTCCACCTTCTCCTCCGTCGGCTCACCCTTCACACTCCCCAACGCCTCAAAATACCTCTGCGCCCTCTCCTGCATCTTCTCCACAGCCTCCTCACCCTCCGCGTGCGGCATCGCAAAGAACATATCAAAAACATGCTCAATCATATCATCATTCTCCCCCTTCTCCTTGTCGCTGCTCTCACTATCCGTCAGCATCTCCCGCCGCGCCTTCACCTCCTCCATACTCCCCAACCTCTGCGCCACAGCCGCACGCGCATTCCCCGTACCAAACGATACACCATTCCAACCCCTCTCCCCATTCCTCTTCTTATTCCTCAGCATCCACGCCGTCACATTCTCCAGCGTCGCCTCCTTGCGCGTCCCCTCAATCATCAGCTTCCCAAACCACTTCCCCTCCACCTCATCCAGCCACCCCTTAAACTCCTCATCATGCGTATGCGCATAAGCAAACGCCTCATTCAACGCGCCATTCCAGCCCGTCATCTCCATCCCAAAAAGCATCCTGGCAATATAGTGTCCATCCTCACTCCGCAACATCGCCATCATATCCCCCGGCGTCTCCCCCTTCTGCCACGCATCATAAAACTTATCCCTATAATAAGCCAACCTCCTCCCGTCGTAAACATCAGACTTCAAATCATACCGCCCCATCTTGTAATACAAATCCCGCATCGCATCCCTCCCCGCCTTCGTCAACTTCCTCGTCACCTCCGGGAACATCCCCGTCCACGCATCCTTACTCCACACATGCGCCCCGCGCGCCGGGTCAACCATCTCCGGCCTCCCCACCAGCACAATCTTATCTACACCATCTATCATACCATACGGCCTATCCAGCCGCGTCACCGCCACACTCGGCAACGGCATCCCACCCATCTTCCCCGCCGCCAAAAACTTCTCCACACTCAGCGTATGCACCGCCGCCAAATTCCTCACACCCGCAGAAAAATCCCCCTTGACATCCCCGCCCCCTATGATAGTATTCTCATTGAAGCCCTAGTGGATTAGTAGGCGCACAAGGGCAGGGGTCACCGTACCACCTGACGCGTTGCTACTAACGTTAGCCAGGGCTTTTGCATTATACTTGCAGTAGCGCAAATTCCCCTGCTGAAGCTGCATCTCTATCTTCTGCAAATTATCCAGCGGATACAGCGACGCCATAAAATGCGCCCCATCCCTCGCCCGCTGCAAATGAATCGCCGCCATCAAATCGCCCGCTTCACCCCTCGCATTCTCCCCCAGCAGCCCCGGCAAAATAATCACAGAATCCGCATTCTCCACAATCACCCCCAGCGGATCATCAAACCTCCGCACCGCCTCCACAATCTGCTCCTCCGTCAGCTTGTGAATAAAACGCAACTTGCGCACCGTATGCTGCCGCGTCACAATCGGCGCCTCCTTTAGCCCCAGCATCCGAAACAACGCCGGGCAACTGCACAGCGGCACATCATTCTTCTCCCCATACTCATTCTCATACGCCCTGTGAATATCCTCCCTCAACGACGCACTCACACTAAACGACCCATCCCCTTGCGGCGAAGCCGCCGAATTTCCAAATCGTACACTATTAATCCGAGGTGGTATAATCTGGGGAGTTGAGAGTGAAATTCTCAACGGAACACCTCGACATA
>CANRET010000082.1 GCA_947629715.1 uncultured Akkermansia sp. | reverse complement strand
CTCAAGGCAATGGCGATCCTCAACAGGGCGGAAGCCGAAGACAGATTCCTCTCGGAAGAGGAACAGCAGGAAATCGATAAGTATGAAGGCGAGATCCGCGCATGGGACGCGGACATCGGCCGCGCCGAAAAAATCTTGGCGGCGGCTCCCGACGAAGGCGCGGAGGAAAAGCCCGAAACCAAACCCGCACCCGATAAGGGCGAAGAGAAGAGATTTGCGACGTTTGGCGAACAGCTTCTCGCCGCATACCGTGCGGCGACGCCCGGCGGAAAGGTAGATGCGCGTCTTTCTACCCGTGCGGCGAGCGGACTCAATGAAACGACTCCCTCGGACGGCGGCTTCCTTGTGCAAGAGGATTTCGTGACCGAACTGCTCAAGAGAACCTATGAAACGGGCATTCTTGCCTCGCGGGTGAAGAAGATTCCCATCAGCACCAACTCGAACACGCTCAAGATCAATGCGGTGGACGAAGAGAGCCGCGCCAACGGTTCGCGCTGGGGCGGCGTCCAGACCTATTGGGAGGCGGAAGCGGATGAGCTTACCGCAAGCAAACCCAAGTTCCGTCAGATCGAGCTTTCGCTGAAAAAGCTTACGGGGCTGTGTTATGCGACCGATGAGCTTCTGCAGGATGCGGCTGCGCTCGAAGCAGTCATCCGTCAGGCGTTCGCCGAGGAGTTCGGCTTCAAGATGGACGATGCGATCCTCGACGGTACGGGCGAAGGCGAACCTCTCGGCATCCTTAAGAGCGAATCGCTTGTCAAGGTGGACAAGGAGAGCGGGCAGAAGGACACGCTGGTCGTGGAGAACATCGTCAAGATGTGGAACAGGCTGTGGTCGCGTTCGCGGCAGAATGCGGTTTGGTATATCAATCAGGAGATCGAGCCGCTTCTCTATACGCTTAAGATCGGAGATACGCCCGTCTATGTTCCCGCCGGCGGTCTGTCCGCCAAGCCCTACGGGGCGCTGTTCGGCCGCCCCGTTATTCCGCTTGAACAGTGCAGCGCACCGGGCGAGGAAGGCGACATCATCCTCGCCGATGTGGGGCAGTATCTGCTCATCGACAAGGGCGGCGTAAAGGCGGCAAGTTCCATCCATGTCCGTTTCCTCTACGACGAGAACGTATTCCGTTTCATCTATCGCGCAGACGGCCGTCCGATCTGGAACAAGCCGCTCACGCCTTATAAGGGAACGGCAACCGTTTCGCCGTTCGTCACGCTCGCCAAGCGCAGCTGACAGAAAGAGAGGGGATGAGTATGTTGACCTTGCAGGAAACGAAGGAATTTCTTCGTGTGGACGGCGATGAAGAAGACAGGCTCATCTCCTCGCTCATTGTCACGGCAAAAGAGCTGACGGAAGAAGTCCTCCGCCGTCCGCTTTCGGATTTCGATGAAGTTCCCGATACCGTCCATCAGGCGATGTTGATCGTGGCGGCGACTCTTTACGAAGAAAGACAGGTGGCAAAGGATAAGTCGGGCGTGGATATCAATGAAACGCTCGACCTTGTCCGCCGAATGCTGTTTGCGTATCGCAAGGAGGCGTTCTGAGTGGATATCGGGAAACTCAACCGAAGGGTGGATATTCTGCACTTCGTAACGCACAGAGATGCGTTCGGGGGCGTGGTCGGGGAATGGGAAACGAAGTGCCGCGCATGGGCGAGGATCGAACCTGTGAGCGGCACGGAGTTTTTTCAATCGCAACAGGTGACGGCGGAGGTGGTCGTAAAAATCACGCTTCGCTACGATCCTTCGATCAATGCGATGCACCGCGTTTCGTATCTCGGCAAAACCTTTGAGATCATCGGCGTCACGGATGATGCGGCGGAGCATCGGGCAACGGTGCTGAACTGTAAGGAGCTTGTGAATCATGAGTTACAGCGCGAAGCAAAGGAAAGTCAAAACGTCGGTGGAGGGGGCGGATGCCCTTGTGCGGGCGATCAAGGCGATGGGGGATGCGGCGGAGAAGGTGATGATGCGGGGTGCTGAAGCGGGCGGGAAGATCGCGCTCGACGACGCCCGCAAGCATTGTCCCGAAGACACGGGCGCACTCAAAGCAAGTCTGAAGCTCACCAACGGGAAAGCAACCAAGACGAAGGCGACCGTGCAAGTCGATTACGACAAATCGCTCACCTATGGGACGCACGTCGAACTTGGGAGCCGCGGAAGGCCCGCCAATCCGTTCCTGCGGAATGCGGTCGACAATAACCAAGAACAAATCAACGAGGCAATCGTGAGCGAGATTGCGCGGGCGGTAGGGGGAAAGATATGAAAGACATCTGTCAGGCTCTGTATGAGTACCTGTCGTTGCATAAAGGGATAACCGGGAAGGTGCAAGACAGGATCTATCCCATCATGCTCCCGCAAAATGCGATCCTGCCCGCAATCGTCTATGCGCCCGTCCTCGCCAACTACGATTCCGCACTTCAAGGCGACACGGGGTATGTCAGACAGACGGTGCAGTTTGTTTGCCACGATACGACGTTCAGAAAGGCACGGCAACTGTCGCGGATGGTGAAGACCGCATTGCAGGATTTTCACGGAAATATGTGCGGTGTGGAGATCCAAGCCGTGTTTATCAAAACAGACTATGAATTCAACGGGAACACGGCTTTGAAGTTCGATACCGAAGAATATATGTCCTCGTTGGAATTCGAGATCCATTTTAATGAAGAAGGAGAATAGAAGTCTATGGCTATCGCAGGAAAAAACGGCAAGGTGGCTATCGCAAGTATCAGCAAGGTGGTCGGCATCAAAAATTGGTCGCTGGAACTGTCGCTCGAAACGCTCGAAACTACCGCACTCGGCGATGATTGGAAAAACTACATTTCGGGGTTGAAAGAGTGGACGGCATCGAGCGAAGGCGACTACGAAGTCCCCGCCGACACCGAAGGGCAGGCGGCATTGCAAGATGCTTTCCTCAAAGGGACTACCGTGACGGTGAAGATGTACGTCGACGAGAAGAACTACTATTCGGGCGAGGCGTACATATCGAGTCTGTCCATCGAGGATCCCGTGGATGACGTGGTGTCCATCAGCATCGAGTTTACGGGAACGGGAGCTTTGTCGTTCCAAAAAGGAGAATAAGGAGAAGAAAACATGAAAAAGGGTGTAACCATCACGCTGGACCGTCCGCGCACCTTGCGCTACGGAATGAACGCGCTCGCCAAGATCGAGGACATCACGGGCAAAACGATCATGTCCCTCGACCTCAACAATGTCAGCATCAAAGATCTGCTCGCCATCGTATATGCGGGGCTGTGCCATGAGGACCAAACGCTCACACCCGAAAAGGTGGGCGACCTCATCGACGACTACTCCGATATTACGACCGTAGCGGAAAAGCTCGGTGAAGCATTTACCGCCGCATTCGGACAGCCGCAGAATAAAGGGGACGCGGCGGGGGAATAACTCCCGCCGCCTTTGACCTCTATGCCCTCTGCGAAAGGGCAGTCATTGCGTTTGGCATCGATCCGCTGTCTGTTTGGGACTACACGCCCTACGAGCTGACCCTGCTCGCCCGTCAAAAATCCGCACGGGAACAGAAGGAATTTGAGGACATTCTGTGCCTCGCTTGGCACACCGAAGCCCTCGCCCGGCAGAAGCGATTGCCCAAGCTCAAGACGCTCATCAAGGATGCGCGGAAGAAGCCGAGCAGCAAGAACAGCCGCGGAGATGCCATCTTGAAGGCAATGGCGGCGGAGAAAGGGGTCATAATCAAATAATTTTCCCGAAATCTGTTGACAAACGACCGCCTTCTGGGTATAATATAAGTAGGAAAGTAAGAAATTCCTACTTTTCAATAGGAGGTGTGATATGTTAGCGGAACTCAGAACCAAATCGCAGATTACCATTCCCAAAGAGATCGTAACGGGACTCGGCTTAGAGGAAGGGGATAAACTCGAAGTCTTTTCAAAGGATGGGATGATTTGCCTTATGCCCGTGACGGTTTATCCGAGAGACTATGTCGCGGAGCTTCGGCGCGAGATCGATGGGGTGAGGGCGGATATCGTTAGCGGCAAGCAGCCCGTTTTCAGTTCAATCGATTCTCTGTTTGACAAGCTGGAGGGTAAGTGATGGCGTTTCAAATCACCTTTACCGATAGGTTTCAGAAACACTATAGTGATTTGACGGAGATCGAGAAGAAACAACTTCGCAATAAGTTGGCGATTCTCGCCGAAAATCCTCTGCACCCGTCCTTGCGAACGAAACGCATACAAGGGACAGATGACCTGTTTGAATGCAGCGTCAACATGGACATCCGAATCATTTGGTACTATGAAGGCGATACCATGATCATCCTTGTTGACGTGGGGCATCACGATATCTTGAAGAAGTATTAAAGGTGGTGATGAGAGGAATTCTACGATGGCACAGCTGACTGAAATGACTCTAATGGATGCCAAACTCTGCGATATTCAAGGGAGGTTGTTCAAACTGTCAGTCGATGCGGGATATAAGAGCGAAGATTTTGTGAGAGAATTCATGCGGTCAAATGTCGCAAGATACCTCGACTCTGTTTATAACCGTATGCAATGGGCAGGAGAAGAATATCTGCTCGAAGAGATAGCCGATGAGTGCGGGACAAAAATCGGGAAAACCGACAAGCCGCTGTCCAAAGATATGATGTTCTGGATCGGATACATCTATCGGTATTGGCACTTTTACAAAGGCGAAGAGAGCAAGAAAATCTATCGCCAAGCGCCTGTCGAAACGATGAAAACCAACTACCTCATGTTCCATACGCTGTCGCCCGAATTGGCAATCGATAATCTCGTAGAAATCTACGAGCAAAAGAAGAGAAATAAAGCAAACAAGCATTAGGAAAGTGCAACTGATAGATAAATCACATAATCTCAACAATTATCGTGAGAAAAATCACATAATTCCAAAAATTTGCGTGGTTAAATGTTGACTTTCATCGAAGATCGGGGTATAATGGAAGAAGTCCATTAAGGAGGGACGCCATTGAAACGATTTATTTCAGACGATCTGCGAAAGTGGAGAGAATCCAAGTATCGCAAGCCGCTCATCCTGCGTGGGGCAAGGCAGGTAGGGAAGACGTGGGCATTAAAGGAATTCGGCAAAGAGTTTGAAAGCATCGCCTACTTCAACTTCGACGAGTCGGAGGAATATAAGCAGTTTTTTGCCACCACAAAGGATGTTAATCGCATCTTGCAGAATCTATCTCTTGCAAGCGGGCAGCGCATCACAAAGAATACGCTTATCATCTTTGACGAGATCCAAAGTTGCAACAATGCCTTGAACGCTCTCAAATATTTTTGCGAAAATGCAAGCGATCACTATGTTGTTTGTGCAGGTTCTCTGCTCGGCTTGACATTGTCAAAGGGGTTTCCCGTGGGGAAAGTAGACTTCCTCGATATGGGGCCTATGATGTTCTCGGAATTTCTCATCGCCAATGGAGATGTGTATCTGTATGAGTTCATGCAGAGTGTAGATGCAATCGAGAATATTCCCGATGCATTCTTCAACCCGCTTTGTGAAAAACTCAAGATGTATTTTATCACGGGCGGTATGCCCGAACCTGTTCTGCGTTGGACGGCCGACAGGGATGTCCAACTTGTGGACAAAGCGTTGGACGGCATCCTCGGCTCCTACGAGAGAGATTTTGGAAAGCATCACGATGATACCGATGAATGGCAGCGGCACGATGTGCAGAAGATTACTCTGATATGGAATTCACTTCCATCGCAACTTGCAAGGGAGAACAAAAAATTCCTCTATTCTGCGGTCAAGGGCGGAGCGAGAGCGAGGGAATATGAAGACTCCCTGCAATGGCTCGTAAATGCGGACATCGTGAAGAAGGTGTTCAAGATAAGCAAACCCGGACTGCCGCTCTCTGCCTATGAGGAGTTAGATGCTTTCAAGATTTATCATGGAGATGTAGGGCTTTTGCGCAGACAATCGCGGCTCAATCACACGGCATTTGCCGAAGGGAATCGCTTGCTCACTGAGTTTAAGGGCGCACTTACGGAGAACTATGTTCTTCAAAGTCTGCTACGCCAAACCGAAGTCATACCGCATTATTGGGCCGAAGCTCCCTATGAGGTGGATTTTATCATCCAAGTGGATAACGAAATCATTCCTGTGGAAGTCAAGTCGGCAGACAATATCACCTCGGTCAGTCTGAAGAATTATAGAAAGAAATACGAAACACCGCTTGCGGTGCGGCTGTCGCTGAAGAATCTGTCTCTCGATGGCGGCATCTTAAATGTTCCGCTGTTTATGACGGATCGGCTCTGCGACCTCATTCGGATCGCGAAGAGGGAAATGGAGTAGAAAAAAGAATTTTATAAAACGATCGAAAAGGCAAGTACCAAACGGTGCTTGCTTTTTTCATGCCAAAAATCGGGAGGGAATAGATGGCAGTTATACGCAATCTTGTCGTCAAGATCGCTGCGGATATCTCTTCACTCTCGAAGGGGTTACAAACCGCACAAAAACAGATCCAAAAAGTCGCGGCGGGGTTCACGAAGGCGGGAACAAAACTCACGGCGAGCATCACGCTCCCGCTTGTCGCGCTCGGCACGGCGGCGGTGAATGTCTCGCAAGAGTTCGAGCAGTCGATGGCAAATGCGGCTTCGGTTGCGGGCGCAACGGGTGACGAACTGCAACGGATGAAGGACATCGCCCGTGAAATGGGCAGCAAGACGGTCTTCTCGGCATCGCAGGCGGCGGATGCGCTCTACTATATGGCGTCTGCGGGCTATAAAGTGGACCAAATGGCGGACTCCATTCAGGCGACGCTGAACCTCGCATCCGCGACCCAGAGCGACCTTGCCTTTACGACCGACACGGTCATCTCCGCCCTCAATCAGTTCGGACTCGAAGCAAACCAAGCGGAGAGGGTGACGAACGTCTATGCCGCCGCAATCGGCAACTCAATGGCGACCATTGACAAGCTCGCCAACTCCATGAGCTATGTCGGCCCCGTGGCGCACAGCCTCGGTTGGGA
>CANRET010000081.1 GCA_947629715.1 uncultured Akkermansia sp. | reverse complement strand
TGAGGGAGCTGGTGGGTTTTGTGCGGGCGGAGAGGACGAGCTGGGAGGGGAGAGTGGAGCTGGAGAAGGAGCAGATGAAGCATTTTGCGCGTGTGGCAGTGGAGGCGATGGGAGGGGTGGACAGGAATAAGCTGGCGGCGAGGAGGGACAGGGCGAAGAAGCCGCTGCGGACGATATTGGGGACGCAGAAGGGTTTTATGAGCCTGGGGCAGATGTGGATGGCGATGCAGGGTGTACCGGCGCTGAGGGGGCTGGCGGAGTGGAGCCTGGAGAGGCTGGCGCGGGGGAATGTGGCGCTGGGGATGAGGGAGAGGGCGCTGAGGGAGGCGGAGGTGGCATTCATGGCGAAGGAGCTGGGGCTGACGAGTGAGGCGGCGAGGAATAATTTTCTTGTGGATTTGAAGAGGGAGAGGGCGACGGGGGTGCGCAAGGCAGGGGAGAAGAGGGTGCATAAGGTGCGGGTGAGTGTGGAGGAGGCGCGGGAGATAGCGGCGATGAGCAAGGAGGAGAGGAAGGCGAGGAATGAGCGGATCCGCAAGGAGGCGGAGGAGAGGGGAGTGGACGCGAAGAACATTGTGGAGGATGAGGATGTGGAGCTGATGATGGAGGCGCTGAGGGAGGCGGGGACGAAGAAGTATATCACGACGGAGAGGGAGTACCGGACGGAGGGGAGCGAGGAGCTGGTGCTGAGCAAGGATAATGCGCTGAATCTTATCCTTCTGGCGGAGCAGGCGGATTATGCGGAGAGCGCGGATGCGCAGGGGTACACGGCGGAGGTGATTGAGGGGCTGAGGGGGTTTGTGGGGAAGGAGGCGCTGGCGTATGGGTACTGGATGAGGGAGAGGCTGGGGAATAATGGGCTTGCGGAGGTGTGGGAGGCGCGGGAGGGGGTACCGTTCCCGGCGGTGAAGGATTATTGGCCGGGGAGGTTTGACCAGAGTGGGAGGATTAACGAGAGGAGCGCGCTGGACGGGATGAGCGGGGGGAATGGGACGAGGTATGGGATGCTGATAACGCGCGTGCGGCATAATTTGAATTTTGATGAGTCGCTGGGGGCAACTAATGTTTTCCGGGCGGCGCTGGCGCAGCAGCATCATTATATTGTGCTGGGAGAGCTGACGGCGCGGTGGAGGAAGCTGCTGGCGCAGAGGGATTTTGCGCCTGCGGTGGAGGGGGCGATGGGGCAGGAGAGGTTTGATACGTTTAAGGAGTTTTTGAATTTGCTGGATGGGCTGGGTGCGCGGGAGACGGCGATAGAGGAGGCGCACAGCCGGATGCTGGGGCTGGTGCAGAGTGCGCGGGCGATGGCGGTGCTGAGCTGGGCACCGGCGACGCTGGTGAAGCAGCTGAGCGCGGTGCTGAACGGGACGGTGAGCGGGGTGAGCGGGGCGAGGCTGCTGACGCAGATGGTGCAGGATATGACGAGCAAGCAGCCGATTAGCTGGCGGGAGGTGGCGAAGCTGGATTGTATCAAGGTACGCTACGAAAATACGGAGGAGTACCAGCGGCTGCAGAGGATGGGGAGGAATGCGACGTGGAGCCGGGCGGCGAGTAATTTTTAGGCGCTGTTTATGCATTAGAATTGCGTGGAGGGTACGTGCGGTGTTAAAATAGCTCCGTGCGTATGGGAACAAGATTGCAGGAGTTATGAAAGATATCAAATTACATGGCATCGACGGAGACGGGAAAGAAAGAGAATTCTCGTTGAACGACTTTCGAGGGCAGAAGGTGATTCTTTACTTTTACCCCAAGGATAACACCTCCGGCTGCACGCAGGAGGCGTGCGACTTCAGGGACAACATCAACAGACTGGTCCAATATGTAACCGTCATCGGGGTGAGTCCGGACAGTGTGAAGAGCCACTTGAAATTTAAGGAAAAACAAAACCTCAATTTTATCCTGCTGTCCGATGTTGAGCACGTCCTTGCCGACGCCTTTGGTGTATGGGTTGAAAAATCGCTGTATGGACGCAAATACATGGGCATCGAACGTTCAACCTTTGTGTTGGACGAGCACCTGAACATCGTCAAAGAATGGCGCAAAGTGAAGGTGAAGGGTCACGTTGATGAAGTGATCAACTTTCTCACTGCATAAAATCAATCTAATTTCGGTGCTTCTTGTATGAGATACGAATCGACTACAAGGTCTTTCCTAGAGCAGGTGGCGTGATAGAATCCCTCAGAAATGATGCAAACGATCACGCTCAACAATGGGGTGCCGATGCCGACGCTAGGCTTTGGGGTGTACAACATCGGAAAGAGTGAGACAGTGCGCTGCGTGCGGGAGGCAATTGAATGCGGTTACCGACTCATCGACACGGCGCAATGGTATGGCAATGAGGAAGAAGTGGGACGAGCAGTGGCAGAGTGCGGCTTGCCGAGGGAGGATATCTTCATTACCACCAAATTGCAGAGTGGACAGCTCGTGGTGAAGAGTGTAGAGGAATCTCTGCGCAAGCTGCGTTCAGAGTACATCGACTTGCTGCTCATTCACTGGCCAATGGGTGAGGATGCAGCGATTTGGGCAACCATGGAAGGTCTTTATGATTGCGGTAAACTACACTCCATCGGTTTGAGCAACTTCTACGGGAGTGACTTTGAGAACATCCTGCATTACTGTCAGGTGATGCCGCAGGTAATTCAGCAGGAATTGCACCCTTTCCGTCAACAGAGAGAGCAAGTGGAGAAGTATCGTCGGCTTGGCATTGTGCCTCAAGCGTGGTCTCCACTCGCTTGCGGACGCGAGAATATCTTTACCAATTCCACACTCGTGCGCATCGGCGCAGCGCACGGTCAATCTGCAGCTCAGACGGCGTTGCGCTTCCTCGTGCAATGCGGAGTCTGTCCCATCCCGAAAACATCCCATCGAGAACGTATGGTGGAGAATATAGACATTTTTGGTTTTGAACTCAGCGAGGATGAACTTGATGCCATTCGCGCACTTGATCGCGGACATGGGCTTTTCGGCTGGTACGATTGATTTGTCTTGCTCGGACACAATCCCTGTGCCACGATGACAATGTGCGCCATGAGAAGAAGCGATCGCGAGGTAACGGATTGGGAAGAAATCTTGGACATCATCCGTCGGTGCGAGGTGTGCCATCTCGCATTCCACGGAGGAGAATTCCCCTATGTGGTAGCACTTAATTTCGGTTTTGCAACGCATGGAAAGCAGCTTTACCTCTACTTTCATGGCGCGGCAGAGGGGCGCAAACACGAGCTGATGCGCGCAAATCCGAAAGTTGCTTTCGTGATGGAGCGTACATTAGGCATCAGCGGTTCTGAAAACGGTATAGCCTGTCGCTGCTCCGCTTTTTATGAATCTGTGATGGGTGAGGGTGTGTTGGAGAATATCGACGAGGAGGAAAAACTTTCCGCCTTGCGTTGTCTCATGCTACACTACGCCACCGATGTGACGCTCTCTCCCCAGCCCTTTGACTCAGCTGTTCTGCGAAAAACAGCCGTCTTGCGCCTCACCGTCCATTCGATCTCTGCCAAACGTCACATCCCGCGCGGCTGAAATGCGTCTGCATGCGGTTATCATTCTTTGTCGATAGAGCCAATGGCAATGAGTTTGTCTTGCCTCCTCTCTCAATTCGTCAAATTCTTGGGCAGGGGGCGCAACGGCGGCGGCGCACTCGCCGGAAGTCTTCCCCCAGTGTATTCAGGAAGCTTACTGGCGCGGAATCCTGTCACTGATGGTATGCGTGTCATGGGGATATTTACCTCGTCCTCCTCGATGAAGCGCGCACGAGGATCATTTTTTGTCCAAAGCAGGGAAAGCCACCAATTGGTACGCGTCGGCACGGTGCAGGCCGCGCTCTCATAGCCGGGTTTGCTTACCACAATGCCCAAATCTTTCTGCTGCTCAACCTCTACATCCATGGGCGTTTTGCCAGGTTGGGGAACGCCATTGATACATACTTCAGCCCCCTCAGGCTGCGTATTAATCTTCAGCTTTTTGGTGCCGACACAGGACGCCAGACTCATCCCCAATGCACACAGAATCATCCATCGCTTCATGACCTCAATCTACCCTATCAAACCTTGATTGGCAATCAAATTTTGTGACCTCCACATCAGCCTTTTCCCTCTCACCTACTTAGACAAGTTCCACGATCCCCAGCAGTCTGAGCATCCAGAGCGTTATTGAAAGCAAGGCCATCGTGCACCAAAATATCACCCAAAATGGACTCACGCAACGATGCTGCGCGTTCTCTCCGCCGTTGCGAATCTTATCCGATTGGACATTCGTGAGAACGTCCTCGCTCTTTCCCATTTCCTCGTGCATCGTCCGGCCTTGAGTGTAGCACACCTGTCGGCTCCCGTGCAACAGAAAAGATTTGCTCAAAAAAAACGGCACGCCGACTTCCATCAGCGCGCCGCTCTTGAAAAAACGAAGATTAACTTCTATTAGTTACCACGCACCACAGTGGTGAAGGAGGTGATGATGCCCAAAATGTTTTTGCGCTTCACGTCCACGCTGGATACCGTGCTGATGCCACCGGCACGCTTCGCCGCGTCAATGGAACTGTCACCAAGAGCAACGACTCCCAAGTAGGAAGTAGATGTGGCTTCACCCACGCGGCTGCCAGAATTGCCAGAAACGGACACGGGATCAGCAACGTCAGCATACACAGCGCCAACCGGCCGAGTGCTGAGAGCGCCGGCGCAGCTGGTGAACATGAATCCAACGGCAGAAAGAGCAACAAGTGCTAGAGTCTTTTTCATAGTAATGATCGAATGTATTAGTTAATTGCCGAGCGCGCTTTCCTCCCGCTCTCTGCGGCGATTGCCCGCGCGACAGCGCCACTGTACAATGATATGCCGAGACTTGTCAATCAAAATCTAACTGATTTCTAAAAATATTCTTTTTTATAAAAATGGAAAAATTGACTAATCATTTGCCAATGAGTTCATAAGTCGCATATATTCAAATTTTATTGATTTAAGAGCTCGATTTTCACCACCGGACGCACCGGAAAGAAGTTTTGTCCCACCTGAACATAGTAATGATTGATTGTCATGCGCACAGTTTCGCCAGGTTTGAGTCGGGAGATCAATTCGGTCACGGCGACATTCTGTCCGGGGATGTCCCGGAGCATGTCCACCATGGCTGTGCAGCCAGACTTCATCTCTTCATCGCCATACTCGCTTGTCTTTTGGTAATTCTCACTGTACAGTACGCGAAAGTGCGCCAGCGTAGAGGCATGGTCACAGCGATCCGGGCAGAGCGCCGTCATGTGTCGACACGGGTGGTGATGAGTCTTCTCATACCGAGCTACTACGGTATTGGAGGCCAGCAAATCCGCCTTCTCCGGTAGTGGAGCGGCCCACGCATTCAGTTCTGCCAGCATTGCAAATAGTATAATCCAGATTATCATAATTTAAATTATATTATTGTTTCCTTTCCGTCGCAACAGACAACAGAAACCACCGGTTCCCGCTCCATGGTGCGGCAGCAATCGGTACGCAGGGAAATCTGCCAGTGCTGATTGGTATGCGGTCAACGTCGGCACTTCACACGCCGTGAAGCCGTCAACGCGACGCAGGATGTAGGCCATCACACGCTCGTTTTCTTCCGGGGCGTAGGTGCAGGTGCTGTAGAGCAAATGTCCGCCGGGAGCAACGCAACGCACAGCGGCCAGTAAAATGCCTCGTTGTCGTTTGGCGTTTCCCTGCACCGCAGCAGAGCCCAAACAGCCGGGATTTTTGATACCTTTGCACAGCAAGGATTGTCCGCTGCACGGCGCATCCACCAGGACGAGATCGAAGAGTTCACCGGAGCTCCCCCATTGGTCCGGACGTAAGCCGGTGATGCGCGTGTTCGGCAGTCCGCAAAGTTCCGCATTCTGCCGCAGAATGCCTCGGCGCGCGGCGTTGACCTCATTTGCCGTGTGATCACGCAATTCAAATTGCGCCGCCAGCAGCATGGTTTTTCCCCCGGGTGCAGCACACAAATCCAAGCTGCGCTGCGGTGTCTGCGTCAGAGTGCTGAGCGCCGAGCCCTCCCAACAAGAAGAGAGATCCAGCACGTAATACATGCCCGCCGCGTGATCGGCGTGACGCGTGGGACTTTCCCCTACCTCGGGAATGCGCACGCGCGCCGGAAGCCAGGGAAATTGCTCACTGCTCGCGCAGGAGAAAGGCGGTTCATAATCCTTCGGCGCCCGCGGAGAAAGTACAACTGCCTGGCGTCCGGCATCTCCCGCGTGCATGGCGTGCAGGAGAACCTCTTCCTCATGCTCACGCAGTCGCAAACGTTCGCAGAGACGCTGCTCAGCCTTGCCGGACGTTCCTGGGGCATCAGCAGACATGGCGAAAATCAGGCTTGCTGCAAATCATCCAACGCGAGACGCGCCGCGCCGACGATCCCCGCGTCACTGCTTAATTCCGCAGGCAAAATCTGCAACTCGGCGAAGTGTTTCGGGTAAATCTGTGTCTGCAAATATCTTCTCAGCGGGGCAAAGAGCAATTCGCCCGCCTTTGAGATGCCCCCGCCAATGACAAAGGCCTGGGGGTTGAGAATGTAATAGCAATTCAGCAAACAGGTCGCTAATTTACGCGCAGCGTCGTTCCACAACGCCTGCGCTACCGGGCATCCCGCCCTCGCTGCATTTTCCAGATGGATGGGCGTTTCCATCTCTGCCGACTCAGCACTCGGAGTCGAGGAGGCGGCGTCAAACATCTTGGCCTCACGCATCAGCTCATTATTGCCTACATAGTCTTCTACTGCTCCACGGTTGCCGTAATGACCGACACGTCCACGATAATCAATGGACACCTGCCCGATCTCCCCCGCTGCTCCCAAATGCCCGCGCAGAAGTTGTCCGTTGGCTACGATACCCGCGCCCACACCCGTGCCAAGCGTCAGACACACCACATCGCTCATTCCTTGCGCTGCTCCCAATTTCCACTCTGCATACGCCATGCAGTTCGCATCATTCTCCACGGAAGCCGGCAGCCCGCTCTCTTCTTCCAAAATTCGCCGTATCGGCACATCGTACCATCCCGGCACGTTCGTGAGCGAGTCCACGATACCCCGCGCATGATTCACAAAGCCGGGTAAGCCCATACCTACCGCGCTCACTGATGGATATTGCTCACGCAACTCGCGCAGACGCCCGCCCAAACGCGCTGTGAGTTCCTGCGGCGTGTTGCATTCATACGTGTTCACAGGATCGCAACGTTGCACAATCTCCGTCCCGCACACCACCGCTGCTTTCAACGTGGTGCCTCCCATGTCCACTCCTATGCTCAACTCATGCGTCATCACGCTTGCATTCTAGCATACAGTCTCCCCTATGAAAAGCGTAAAGCCCATACGGCTAGGGCAGGGCAAACGCATTTGAAAACCTGGGAGCAGAATTGGACGTATGGAATTTAGCATCAATAAATTATTTAAATTATT
>CANRET010000080.1 GCA_947629715.1 uncultured Akkermansia sp. | reverse complement strand
CAATCGCCTGGAGGCGGAGCTGGATGTGCAGGCGATGGATGAAAATAATTGATGATAAAGATTATGGTGAAACTATTCGGAAAGATTGTGGGTGTTGTCTGTGTGATCGTACTCGTAGTTCTGGCATGTTCGCCGGAGGCGCGAACCGAGTTAGGAATCGTTTTTAAGGTTGCAACAGGGCAATCCGTTGCCGCCTTGGAGGACAAACTTGATCAGGGAACACTTGCTTTGCAACGCTTCGACACGGAATATGTCAAGGCGGAACAGAAGCTTGTAGCACTCAAACATCTTCAATTAGATGCCAAGCTGTGTCTGCGGCGTGCACAAGAGAAAGCCGCAGACTATCGTAATCAGGGCAAGGAGGAACTTGCGCTCCGCAATGATGAACAAGCAGCCTTCTACGAGAAACAGCTTGTCGGTTACGAAAAGTCGATTGAATCTCGTACGAAAAAATTACAGGAGCTACGCACGATTCGTGAGCGTGCGCGTGAAGACGTGCGACTCGCTCGGGAGCGCATTGCCATGCTGAAAGCAACAAAGGACGCGCTTGATGATTCCGGGCAAGAGGAGATGCTTGAGAAAGCAAGCGAAAACGTGCGAAATTTACAAAGTCACTGCAACAAGCTAAGTGCGGAAATTGATGTTCTGAATATGGAAGATTGAGATGGAGTATTTCCTGACATCCGAGTTCTGGTGGAATATCCTATGGGGAGGATTGGCTGTATTGTGCTGTCTGGGGGCGATTGCTGTATTTTTCAAAATAACAGCCTCTTTACTTCATACGAGTTTAGGATGCGCGGGAATCATTATCGCCGTGGTAGTCGCAACACTCCCGTTTGGTTTTGCTTCAGTTTGTCTTGATAAGATCCTGTACCCACGCTTGTGGGAAGAGAATCGGGGGCCGGTCATTATTATCGCAAAAGAGGCACCCTTGCTTCATAACTATTTTTTAGCCCTTGGAAGATCACTCTCACGCACGAATGACCAAATTCAAAAACTCAATACGGAGAAAGGCAATTCAACGACGACTGAGGCGAGAAAAGTTTATGAGACACAGATAGCGCAGCAGGAGAACAGGAAGCAGGAGTTGGAAAACATGAAGCGGAGGATTGAGGAACTCGCGCAACGATTATATTTCTCAGAATATCTGACCCGCTTGGGTCATCTATCAGCCGATGCGAATATCGAGCAAGAACTGAGAGAGGCTCAGGGAGCCTGTGCGCAGTTGATCCGAGAAGAGTAAATTGCGAAGGATAAAGTATGTTTGATGGGGAAATGGAAGGAAAGATCATAGTCGTGCTTTTTTGTTCGCTTGTCCCTTCTTTTGGGTATAATATATGGAAGTATGCTGAGGCTCATTCCATTCAATCCACCATCCGAGAATGTTCCTTGCTGGATGAGCAAACCGTAGATGACGACGAACCGTTAACGGCCTCTGAACACGTCCAACGGCTCCAAATAGCCTCTCTCAAAGAGAGGGCGGATCAAATACGCCGCAGGTACAATCGAGGTCGGCGGGAGTGCCAAGTTGTGCGAGAACACCTGATGGAACTGAGCGAGCATGGGTATATTTACCCTGATGTAAGAGAGCAGGTGGAGGCACAATTGAAAGGGATCGAGGAGAGAAATGATGAGTTAAAAAAGCAATACAATGAGATCGTTCTCTTTGCGGAAAAATACTACGCGGAAGCGATGACAAAGAGGATTTCCCAAGAGACAGAGCAGACAGCGCAATTACTCGATGAGAAGAATCAAATACTTCTCCAATCAGTCGAACTGCCCAAGGAAATGCAGGAAAGAAACAGTGGTGCCGCGCGGGTTGCACAGAAGGCAAAGAGCTCTTCACGGCGGAGTATACCCAAGCCAGACATGGAGCAGCTCGATGCCATGATAGATCGACTGCGCGCGCTAAAATGCAAGAGTGCAGACTCCGCTTTGCACCAAAAGCGACTTCTTGCGTTGTTGCCGCTCATTCGCAACGGCGCTGATGTGGATGTGACCCTGCCGGAGACAAAAGGAAACACGGCTTTACACTTTGCATGCGCACTGGGAAGTTGGAGTATTACCCAATGGCTCGTTGAACATGGGGCAAATGTAAATGCAAAAACCCATCGCGGAGCAACGCCGATGGACTGCCTGGGGGACGACAATGCAGCCCGTATCAAAAAACTTCTCCAAAAACATGGCGGACATTATGGTCTTTAGCGGAAAGATGCCTGTAACAGGGAATAGCCAACTGCTTCTTTCTCATAAAGACCATGCCAAATACCCTTCACCCGCGCATACGATGAATAACAAAGAAAAATTGAATCAACGATCCATCACAATGCGTGAAAAGAAGAAGTTGGGAGAAGCCCTCTTCCAAGAAGTCGTAACTCCCCGAACCTCCTAGAAAAAATCCGCTCACTCATCAATGCCGGGGCGGATGTCAATGCAGAGGACAAGGAGAGATCGACCGCGTGCGCTTATACTTGTAAATTGAAGGATCGGGATGCGTCTTACCGAAAAATCGATGACATACTCTTCAACGCTAGTATAACAAGAGCAGAAGCGGAGGATTCAGCGGTTGAAAACGTGGCGCGATGGTTCGAATCACGGCTAGGTTAATTGGTGGTTCAAACTTAGGAGAATTGATGTTCAATTTGTTGTGCTTTTAAGTCATGAAAGGAGGGACTTCCCCAAAAAATCACAGAACTCGGATATAATATAAAACCGAATATGATCGAAGAAGGAAATAGCGGACACGAAGTTATCATAGGTGAAATAGAAGCCTATGAGCTCTACCTTATCCGCGCAGACAAGATCTTGGAGGGGAAAGAGCCGTATTTTAAGTTCTATGATTCAGATGAGTTGGAGACATCGGAACATGTGGCGAGGATACCGTTTACAAGGGTTGGATATATCGAGGGAGGAGAAGATGGGTTACCGGGTTTTAGGCTCAACAAGGATCAAGTAAGGGCTATGGTAGAATTTTTCGAAGGTGAATGTCAGGAAGAAAACTACAGAGAATGCACCTACTGGCAGTACGGGATCGTGCAATACAACAAAGAAAACGTCGATGCCTCGCGTGACTGGAAGGACGTAACCAAGAAATACCTGAAAGAACACCCGGAAGAATTTGAGGGGAGCGTCGTTCTTCCCATCGACTTAGAGATGCCGGATTATTTGAATGAATTGAGGAAGTATTCCGGAAAGCCTCATTTGAAGTCACGCAGATATCGGACAAGAAAAACCGGTAATGCGGAAGGACAGAGCCGAAATAAAGCAAGAAGGAGGTGATGAGAATTCAATCGAACGAAATCTTTATCCTTCGGTGAGGTGCCGGGGGATAATCCAAACACAAGATAAAAACAAAACATACACCATGAAAAATACAATCCTGATTTCAGCTTTCTCGGCAACACTGGCGCTGAGCAGCTGCGTTTCTCACAAAATGGGAGGAGAGAATGTCGCAACGACGGATGTACGACTTGAACAAGCGAACTACCGGGTCATTGCCACACAAGTTAAGGGAGAAAGCACCGGCTTCCATATTCTGAGCGCGATACCAAACAGCATTCCCTCGAGTCTTTCGGATTTGGGAGAATTAGTTAGACTGTCCCCGGACGGAGGCATTACGATTCAAGATGCCACCAAGGTGAAAGCCGTAGAGGATCTGTACAAAAATTGCGGAGATTTGAGGAATCGTCCGACAGCCCTGATTAATCTTCGCACGCAGACCGGAGGTACAAATTACTTTATTTTCTCACGACCCAAGACGACGGTCACTGCCGATGTCATCGAGTTCATTCGCTAAGCAGCCTTGATTGGGGAACCACATCTCAGAGGCGGCGGAGGTGAAGATTCATCTCCGCCGCTTGCCATTTTCACTGCCCTGCATCTTTCGCTGCGGGGCAATGCAATTTCTCCACTTTTGGTGCAAACAGAGCAAACGCATTAGAAAACCAGATTCTTTTTTGGGAAGGAGTCTTACCTTACCATAAGAACGATGTCCGTCAACTTCTGTGTCTCCGCGTTGCCGGTTCTTGGGCCTTGCATCAGTCTGATTGTTGCAATGAGATGATGCCTTCCTGTATCCTATCATATTTTGTATTTAATATCAATAATTCAGATAAATTATTGGCGCTGAATTTCCAATGCCGAATCCTGCCCCTCGTTTTCAAATGCTCTTGCCCCTGCGACCGGCAAAAAACTTGAATAATACGGCGTCATGGGTTATAGTGAGCGGCGGCGCTCGCCATGTCTGAGAGCAATTCCATAAGCCCGATGATGGACCAGTATCTGCGCATGAAGCAGACGCTGCCGGATGATGTGTGGCTGTTTTTCCGTCTGGGAGATTTTTACGAGATGTTCTTTGATGATGCGGTGGCGTGTTCGCAGGCATTGGGGCTTACTCTCACCAAGCGGCAGAGCATTCCGATGTGCGGTGTGCCGTACCACGCTGCCGAAGGCTACATCGGCAAAATTGTGAAGTTGGGCAAGCGCGTGGCGATAGCGGAGCAAATGACCATACCGACCCCGGGCAAACTGGTAGAGCGCGAGATCACTCACCTGATTTCTGCCGGCACTTTGGCCGATATGAATTTGCTGGATGCCGGGGAGCATAATTACATCGCCGCTTGCTACCACGATAAGAAAGTGTGGGGACTGGCCTGCGCGGATCACAGCACCGGGGAGTTCAGCGTGGCGGATTATGAGAGCAGGGAGGCTCTGACGGAAGAGATCGAGCGCTTGAAGCCGCGTGAGTTGCTCGTGAGCGATGAACAGGCAGAGGACTTCGATGGCTTGCCTGTGACGCTCAAGTACGATGGCTACGCTTTCCTGCCGAACTTGGCGAAGAGCGCTCTGGAGAGCCACTTTCGCGTGCATTCGCTGGATGGATTCGGCTGCGCGCATCTGAGTGCAGCGCTGGGAGCCGCCGCCGCCATCCTCCACTACCTCAAGCGCCAGCTGCGTCGCAGTACGGATCACCTGCAGCGGCTCACGCTGAGACCGACGGCGCGGGTGGTGCTCATCGATACGGCCAGCCGCCGCAATCTGGACTTGGTGGAATCGCGCGGCGGAGCGAAAAATACGCTTCTGGGCGCGCTCAACAACACGGGCACCCCGATGGGGGCGCGGTTGATGCGCGAGTGGCTGCTGCACCCCATCTGTGATTTGTCGGAGCTTGCGCGGCGTCAGGATCTCATTGCCGCTTTCCTCTCCGAACCTTTTCTGATGAGCAAGCTGCGCGATTCGCTCAAGAAGGTGCGTGACTTGGAACGCCTCTCCTCCCGTCTTTCGCAGGGCGCGGGCAATGCGCGCGATTTGCTGGGACTGCAACTCTCGCTTTCTCTCCTCCCGGATGTGCTGGATGATCTGTCCGCCTTGGGCAAAAAGCATCCTCAGATGATGGAAATCGCGGCGCGCGTGGGCAGCTTTGGCGAACTCACCGAGTTGCTTTCCCGGGCTCTCGTGGAGGAGCCTCCGACCACAATCAAGGACGGCGGCATGGTGCGCGATGGCTACGATAGCCATTTGGACGAACTGCGCCGCGCCTCGCGCGATGGCAAGGTGTGGCTTGCAGAAATGGAGGCGCGTGAGCGTAAGTCCTCCGGTATCGACTCCCTCAAAATCCGCTACAACAGCGTCTTTGGCTACTACATTGAGGTGACCAAGGCCAACCTCTCCAAGGTGCCCGAGCATTACCGCCGAAAGCAAACGCTGGCCAACGCCGAGCGCTACGTCACCGATGAACTCAAGAAGATGGAGAGCAATATTCTCGGGGCCGATGAACGCGCGCGCCAGCTGGAATACGAGATATTCTGCCGCTTGCGCGAAGCCGTGGGAGAGCGTCTTTCGGGCATTCAGGGGACCGCCTCGACGCTGGCGGAGTTGGACGTGCTGTTGAGCCTCGCAGAAACTGCCCGTCTGCACAACTACTGCCGCCCGACGCTGGACAACAGCCGCACGCTGCATATCGTGGACGGACGCCACCCGGTCATCGAGCGCGTGCAGCAGGATGCCTCGTTTGTTCCGAACGATACGGAGATGGAAGAGGAGACAAATCGTCTGATCATCCTCACCGGACCGAATATGGCGGGTAAATCGACCTACATCCGCCAAGTCGCGCTCATCACACTCATGGCGCAGATGGGTTCCTACGTGCCGGCAAGAGAGGCGCACATCGGCGTGGTGGATCGCATTTTTTGCCGTGTCGGCGCCAGCGATGACATAGCGGGCGGACAGTCCACCTTCATGGTCGAGATGAGCGAGACCGCACTCATCCTCAACAACGCCAGCGAGCGTTCTCTCGTCATCCTCGATGAAATCGGACGCGGCACGGCCACCTACGACGGGCTTTCCATTGCGTGGGCGGTCGCTGAGCATCTTCACGACGTCATCGGCGCTCGCACGCTGTTTGCCACCCATTACCACGAGATGGTGGATCTGCAGACCACTCATTCCGCCATCGGCAATTGGCATGTGGAAGTGCGTGAGTGGAATGATGAAATCATTTTCCTGCGCAAGGTTTTGCCGGGACCCGCCGACAAATCGTATGGCATCCAAGTGGCGCGTCTGGCAGGGCTGCCGACTTCCATTATTGAGCGCGCCAAGCGCATCCTCACGCATCTGGAGATGAGCGCCTCTGCGCGTGAGCCTTCCCCTCCGCCTTCAACAAAAAAATGCCGCAAGTCCAAAGATCGGTCCGATGCGCCGACAAAGGATTTGCCGCAGGCAAAGCCCATGGCGGACATCACGCAGTTGGATCTCTTTGACAAACTGGATCCCGGCATCTGAACCACGGCGAGTTCCGCCTACCGCCCCGTTGGGAGGCGATTGAAGAAGTTGCCTTGGGTTAGCCCGGAAGTGCAGGCCATGCGCTGAAACTGCCCTGAGTCTCCCTCTTCGGCATATTGGGCTTTAGCGTATTTGAAATACGTATGTCAAGCCATCAATCAGAAAAAATGATCTTTTCTTTTCAGGGACTTACAAAGGGCGGTCATCGCCTTTGGTAAAAAAGAAGCCCTGTTGGCGATTGGCGGTCGCTTCATTATGAATATGATACGATCAAAAGCGTGCGTATTTCAAATACGTACACTTCATGCAGGTGTTTTTCTAACGAGAATATCCAACACAACATGGCAATAATAGATGTAGTAAAGTGGGATGCTATGCCAGGCGTTTTAGCTTGGAAGTACCCGTCGGATAATCTTTCCACGTGGACTCAGCTGATTGTTTCTACCGGGCAGGAAGCATTTCTGGTCAAAGAAGGAAAAGTGGTGGGCCCCTTTGGGCCCGGCAAGCACACCTTGGACAGTCAGAACTATCCGGTATTTGCTAAACTTCTGAACTTGCCATTCTCTCGTTCTCCGTTCACGGCCGAGGTCTGGTTTATCCGCAAGTCCTTTTCGCTGGATATCAAATGGGGAACAGTTGACCCTATTCAGCTTGAAGATCC
>CANRET010000079.1 GCA_947629715.1 uncultured Akkermansia sp. | reverse complement strand
TTGGCTATTTGATTCCGCCCTGTCAGCGGTTCTTGGGGACTTTCACCCCAGCTACATGTCATGCCTGACGTACAAGACCGCCGCACCGATTTAGCATCCTGTGCGGCGGTGTTGGCCTGGCTTCCAGAGCCTCAATTCGAGGCTGCTTTGGGAGTAGCTTCGATGACAAGCACTTGGAACGGTGCAAGTTTCAGGGTAGTCGCCTTGCCGGCCTGCACACTCTCAGGGAGCTTATCACCCTTGGGAGACGAGAGAGCGTAAGAGGAGGGAGCGCCTACCGGCAATTCAAAGACTGCCGCTGGATCAAAAGAGAATTCCTGAGGCTGGGAGGAGGGATTGCGCAGCGTCAAGATACCCTTTCGCGGGGACCAGGCGGCAAAGCCGTACACTTGCAGACCGGCGGGATCTCCACCCACCCAGTGCGCATCCACCATCACATCGGCATTCTCGCGAGTCCATTTCGCAGCGGCAGCAAGCACATCCCACTCTTCAGACTTGAGCATGGAAGGCGTGATGTACAGCTCCTGCATTTGAGTGCCCAGACCGAAGCCGCTCCAGATTTCTTTGTCCAAGTCATCCCCCTCTGTCGTTTGCAAGTTGCGCGCGCCCTTGTTGTAGATGACGCCGTGGGTCATCAGCGAGTTAATGGGAAACAGCGGCGAGATGGTCACGTTATTGGCGTAGATTTGGGAATCGCGGAAGGTGATCCACTGGTTGCGTGCAGAGCCTTCACCGCAGAAATCGTGATCCCAACCGCCGCGCCAGATGGAGTCAGCGATACCGAACCAGAATGGGGAAGCCCACGTACCGGTGGTGAGGTTGATGTAGATGTCGGGACGCTCATTGCGCAGTTCCTCAATGAGAGCGATGATGGCGTCAAAATCAGTGCCGAATTTGGAACCTTCCGCGGGAGTAGCTTCGCTGGAGGTGCCGTCGAATTTGAAGTGATTGATGCCGTTTTCCCGGATCATATGCAGGCACATGTCACGGAAGAACTCGTAGTACTTGGGACCGGAGAGCGCAAAACCTCCCTCATTGGTTTCGTACTTACCCTTGGCCGCCGCCAGTCGTTTATCCCTGGGCGGACCGTAACCACCCCAAGCAGAGAGCCACACACCGGGGGCTGCCTTGTAGCTTTCTGCAAGTTTGCGTATGTTGCGGAACTCATTGGGCAGATCCTTGTGGAATTGCCAGAGTGTTTCCGTGTCGTCCCACCCGTCGTCAAAGAGGAAAGAATCCATTTGTACGCCGCGCTTTTTAACGAGCTCCTCGCCAAAAGAGCGCACAGCGTCCATCGCCGCCTTTTCACCGTATGGCGTGAAATAGCCGATGTCATACCAGGTGTTGTAGTTGAGGAAAGGAGCGTAGGCACGAGCACGTTCGGAGTTCAGATAGCCGAGCTGGAAGGTGCGTCTCAGCTGTCCCGGCACGCTGAAGCCGAGTACGGCGGAGAACTTGCTCTCGGCGCGGCTCGGCAGGTCTGTCTTGCGCGGCAGCGAGCAGGTGAATCCCTTGTCTGTGACTTCGCTGAGTCCCATCGGATGCTCCATGCCCGCAAACAGGCGGTTCCCGGCGGCCACAACAGGGGCGCCCTTCACGCTGCCTTCCACACGAGCCTCTTGAGTCTTTATGTCGAGCAGCGTGATTTTGCGCATCGGCATGGCAAACTGTTGCGGTGTGATGTCCAATCCGACGCGCATGTATGGCATGCCTTCCCTCAGTTCTAGCCACCAGGTGATTTGGTTGCCGTCGGTTGGCACAACAAAGGGGACACGCACGCGGGTGCCTTCCACCCTTTCCACAAGTCGGCGAGCATTTTTCTGCGCGCTCAGCTTTTCAACTCTTAATTCTCCGCAGATGAGATTCGACGCCGTGAGCAGGTGACTCGTCTCCGCTACCTGTTTCTTTGAACAGGCTTCATCAGGGGCCTCGTCCAGCACCTCCAGACAAAAGACACCGTTGTCCAGAAAGTATGAGCGCCCGTTTATTTTATCCTGCACGGTGACACCCACAAGCTTACGTCCGGCTTTTTCAACCAGAACGGAGATATAATCGTTTTCAAGCATAGCTGAGTTAGCGTTGGTAATGGTTGGTTGCGCCAGGTCAGTTGCGGCAGGGGAAACTTGCCCGGGGCAAACGCCGCACACAGCAAGTCCCATCGCAGCCAATCCTGTTATCAGGTGACAAGGAGTCATGGCCGCATTGTAGCATGGAGAGCAATCGTATTCAAGCGCAATACAGCGTGAGTCAAAACAACGCATCAGAAAAAGCAGGTTCCATCCGGTGCGGGAGAGAGGAAATTCGCTTGGTACAGGGCGCTAATCTTCTAGGGAAAAGACAATAAGGTCACAGCCGATATGAGGCGTTTCATGATCAGCACAAGTCGGCGAGTGAGAGTGTTAACAATGCTTCTGCTTATATTGGGGATGGGGGAGGCGTATTCGTTGGATTTAGAGGAAGTATGGAAGGGCGGCGATTTGTGGAAAGTCAAGCGGCAGCCGATGTGGGACGATGAGCCCTTTGCGACACTTCGGAAGATCAATGCCCGCGGGGATGGATGGACAGTACGATCAAGGGAATTGCCCACAATTATCGTCTGAAGATGAAGGATATTTCCGCCCTGCAGTTGGCATGCGATGCGCACATGAAGGAGTATAGTTCCAAGTCTCGCAAGGAGAAAAAGACCAAGGATGATATCACGGACGCCTCCTTTCTGGATGAAGCCCTGTGGTTATCGCTGTTTACCAAAAAGAAGTCTGATTATAAAAGTGGCTCGGCGCGATTCGTTCCTGCATTGATTCAGGGTCACCGGTTGTCTGGCTTGTGTTTCGTGGCGACTTTTTCACCGACAACAAGGACAGTCGTAGCACGGAAGATCCGCACGTTCGTCTGATCATCGGCTACGATGCTACCGAAGGCAAGGAGAAGATCATATACAGTGAACTGCGGGGCGAGTCGGGAACTCGCTGCACAATGGACCCGCCCAAGGCGTATGCTGTCACGGACGCCACATACATATTGCGTTAGCAGGGGCAGAATTTTCCTCCGTGCGCCGCGTCAGTCTCGTGTCTTTTTCTCCTTGCGGAAGCGTTCGCGCGATTCGCGCAGAATGACGTTGGCGCGGTTGATGTCAAAGAACTCGCCCACTTCAGTCTTTTTGTTCTGCAACGTTTTGTAGGTGGAGAAGAAGTTTTGAATTTCCTGCAGGTAGTGCGGAGGAAGGTCGTGCAGAGTGCGCACATGTTCGTAGCGTGGATCGCCAACATTTACGGCGAGAATCTTTACATCCGGCTTCCCGCCGTCGATCATGTCCAGACCGCCGATGATGCGGCAATCCACGTAACAGCCCGGAAAAGTGGGCGAGGATGTAAACACGAGAATATCCAACGGATCGCCGTCCAAGTACTTCGTGTCTTCTACAAAACCGTACTCGGCCGGATAATAGACGGAGGAATAGAGTACGCGATCGAGCTTGATGTGCCCGGTCTTTATGTCCACCTCGTACTTATTGCGGCTCCCCATGGGGATTTCAATGCGGGCTTCTACGATCTTCATGGGGGTATGCTAGCAGTTTCTTTGTATGCTGTCAAGAGGGGCTCCGCCGGGGCGATGGTCGAGAGAAGGACGCATGACCGAGGCTCTGGGCGTGGCAGGGGAACTCGCGTGTGAGTACGGGGCGGAGTGTGAGTTGGTGGGCGACAAACCGAAGTTTTGCACACGTATCTCGTTTCTTTCTCACAAGTCGGACAAGGAGAAGACGGGTTGGGAGTCCAGACGCCTCATCCCGGCGGAGGGGATCGGTCAGGTCAATGAAGAAGAGCCTTTATCCTGGTCCACGATTTCACAAAACTGCTTTTCTTGAAAACATAGTCAGGACTTGAATTGCTCTCTCCGCTGCTGCCGCATGCATCACAGTTCAGGCATTTGCCGGTGGCCCGACGGGTGTTTCTTCCTGCTTCCCTGATTCGTTGGAATTTTTCGCCGCGCCACACATCCACGATGCGTTCGCTCTTAAGGTCACCCATGGTATATTCTCCCGTGCCGTCATTGCAGCATAGCGACACCTTCCCATCCGGTCGGATGACGAGCTGTATGAAGGGAAAATCGCATGGGCAGGCGAAATGGTGAGTTTCGCAACGGTTCTTGGATTTGCCTCCACGATTGTTCCGTATGGCGTGTCGATCAATTAGTTGGATTTTGACCTTTGTTTGCAGTTCTTCGTGTTCCGTGCAGTACTCCGCAATCGGGCGGATGTTTTCCGGAAGACCCTCCTCGCCTGAATAATAGACGTCGATAACGAGAGTGTCCAAATTCGGAATGAGACGTACGAACTTTTCGAGCGTCAGCAGCGTTCCATTCGTGAACAGGTAAACATGAGCTTTTGGAAGCGCCCGGCGCGCCTGAGCTGCAAACTCAAAGATGCGAGGATCCAGCAAGGGTTCGTTGTTTGAGTAGAGAGCAACGCGACCGGTGTAGTCAAGTTCTGCAAGCTGATTCATGATGGAGTTGAAAAGCTCCGGCGTCATGCGGCACAGCTCGCGGGGATCGTCAAAGCGATTGCAGGGGCAGAAATCACATTCTCCGTTGCAGCGGTTCAGCGTCTCGATCTCCACGAGATAAAACAACGGAAAGGGAGTTTGACTCATTCGCTCTTCAATGCGTTGCCTTATGACAGGAGTCCACTTTTCATCGCGCTCCCGATCATTCGGGATGCGGACATACTGCTCATACATTCGCGGATCGCTTTTTATGGCCGCAAGATATTTTTCCGCTTTCTCCTTTGTCATGATCAGCTTTTCCTTTATCTTCTCTTTCTCTTCTGCCTCGCGATAGTACATGAGGCGGTAACTTCGCAGAGAAATCTTGACGCCCAACAGGTAAATCACATAGTGGCGCTTTCCTCGGTGAGAGGATAGTATCCTTTGCCCCAACGTCATCGGTTGCTGTTTGGAATTCATAGTTTTAAAAATAAAGAATTTGCAATAGGGCTTCTTCTTATGTCATCACGCTCTTTCTATCAGTTCCTGCAGCAAATCCACCACTCTTTCCGACGCGTGACCGTCTTCAAATACATTCCATGCGGACAGAAATTCTCTTACTCGTCTCTGGTAGTCATTTAGCGAAAAATTTTGGATGTTTTCGCATAGTTGGGTCATATCTTCAGCGATGGGGAATGGCGTTTCCTGCAGGGGATAATAAAGACCTCTTTCCTCTTCATATCTCTGTCTGTCAGGTGCGTATATGAAAGCAGGCCGTCCCGTAAGCATATAATCAAATATGCAGCTTGAATAGTCTGTAATAACCGTTTGCGCTGCCAACAGCAGCTCCTGCATATCGGGATAGAAACATCCATTGATGCACCGAGGTAGGTTTGTCAGAGGAGGGAAGTTTCCATGCTCTCGGTGATAGTATTGAGCAAGGTCCTGCACGAGGCGTCCCTTGCTTACCGTGGCATCTTTCGTTCCGTTCACCCTGTAAATGCCCCCCTTATCAGCCGGACTCGCCAAGAGACGAAAGACAGCTGACGCCGCATCGGAGATGGCAATGTAGCTTCGGATCTCCTGCCGTTCTTCCTCCGTCATTACAGGCAGAGGCAGATCCTCCACGATACAACGCGCCAGGTTCGCTTCGAAGCTGCGACTCGCATAATGTATATGGGCTCCTATAATTCCGGCCATGCGAGCGACACGCACCGATACCCCGAATTTCGAGGCAAAATGCACGCACAGAGCTTCAGACGCGCGCATAGCCTGTTGAAAGACACTCGCACGATCATCCGACGCGGGAAAATCCTTTTTGGTGCGTTTCGCCTTTTCCGCCGGTACTCTCATTCCCCGGATGCAGGAGAGAACAACGCATCTCTTGAGCCGCTTACGCTGCGCAAACGAGAGTATATGACGCGTTCCTTCCACAATGGAGTTATAGGTCTTCTCGGGATTTTTTCGGTGAAAAAGGGGATTGGTCGGGGCAGCGCAATGAATCACATAATCCACATGTCGAAAATAGCGGAAGGGAGCCTTTGCCACATCGGATTTATGGAGACGCAAACGTGAGCCGTACTGTCGCAACTCCGGCGCAAAGAGCTCGCGCAGTTTGACCCCCGTGCGTCCCACAGCAACGACTCTCAGCCTCAAGTTTGCCTTTTCCGTCGCGTACAACAAAACGCGCACGATGAAACGGCCGAGAGCGCCCGTTGCTCCCGTGATAAGAATCGTGCTGCCATGCAAGGACGACCAATCTGCAAAACTCCGCTCATAGGCGAGCCGGATTTCTCTGGAAAGAGTATGATTTCTGATCAATTTTTCGTACTTCACCTTTCTTTTCATATTGCTTGATTCACGTTAATGACCTGTCCGGTCAGATTCGGTGCGACTAACGCATGCATGGCTGTTTCCGCTACAGAATCAGGATCCAGTAAACTCCCCTCATCATCCTCCTTTCCGAAGGCGACCTCGCGCATGGGAGTTTTCGTTCTGGCAGGACTCACGGCATTGATGCAAATTCCCTCCGGGTGCAATTCTTCTGCAAGGGCTTGCACCAGATTGACAATGGCTGCCTTGCATGCAGAGTACGGGGAGTATCCTGCCCGCCCGTGCGTGTAGCTGCTGCTTGCGAAGAGAAGAATACTGCCTCGTGTTGATCGCAGGTATGGAATTGCTGCTTTGCACACATTGATCGAACCCATAAAATTCACATCCACCTCACGGCGAATTTCCTCCGCATCTCTTTCTTGCAACTTCCCGATGCCTAAGCTCCCCGCCGTATTCACCACGGCGTGCAGTCGCCCATAATCTCTGTGCACTTGAGCCAGTTTTTGCTGCACCGATGAATAATCCGTGATGTCACAATTTCCCACACTGCGGCTGAATACATTGACGATGGCGCCGATCTTCCGCAATTTTTCCGCAAGTGCGGCGCCTATTCCACCACTGCCGCCGAAGAGAACCACAACGCGTCCTCTCAGTTTGCCCAAGCGCTCTTCATGCGGTGGCAACATGTCGATGCCTTGTACCTGAAATATCTTATCCGTCAAATACAAGTCCTCAGGCCAAGTGAGTTTGATGTTCGTTCTCTCTCCGCGCACAACCTTGATTGGTGACAGGCCCTGCTCAAGCACCAGGCCGCAGTCATCCGTCACTTTTGTTTCAGGATGCGCCTCACGGTGAGCTTGTCTTATAAGAGAGAGTCGGAAAGCTTGTGGGGTCTGACCTCGGCGCAATCTTGCTCGCTCCGGAATCTGCTCAATGATATCACGTTCATTCACGCAGATGATGGTGTCGTCCGTGGGTATGGCCACATCGACAGCAAAATAGTCACGCAAAGCGTACAAACAATCTCGGATGATACGCCGGGTCACGAATGGGCGCGCGCAATCATGGATGATGACATACCCCTCCTGCACATCCTCCGGGATGCTTTCTATTCCACGAGCAGAACTTGTACGTCAGGCATGACATGTAGCTGGGGTGAAAGTCCCCAAGAGCCGCTGACAGGGCGGAATCAAATAGCCAAA
>CANRET010000078.1 GCA_947629715.1 uncultured Akkermansia sp. | reverse complement strand
AAGGTTAGGAAACCGCCGTATGCCATAAAAGGCACGTACGGTGGTGTGAGAGGGGGCGAAAGCCCCCTACTCGATTATTGATTGGGGGAAGGGTGAGGTTGTTCTATGAGCGGCGTGGAAAGCACGAGTTTTTGGCCCCCAATTTCTCTTCCACCTCGGCCGCCGCGCGAATGAATCCTGCTGCCTGCATCACAGTTCAGGCTTTTATTGGTGGCAGCCCAAATTTTTGTGGAAAGAGGGATTTTTGTAAAACAGGCGAGAGGATTTGATGCAGGACAATCCTCTTTGGTGCGTCCGCTACAGAGTCAGGATCCAGTAAACTCCCCTTATCCTCCTCCTTTCCGAAGGCGGCCTCGCGCATGGGAGTTTTCGTTCTGGCAGGACTCACGGCATTGATGTAAATCTCCTCCGGGCGCAATTCTTCTGCAAGGGCTTGCACCAGATTGACAATGGCAGCCTTGCATGTAGAGTACGGGGAGTATCCTCTCCGTCCATATCCTGGCACTGTCTTTTTTTGCTACCTTCGACTATTCCAGAGGAAACATTGAAGTTGAGTCATATCAGAAAATTCAGTATAATTTTGCGTACTATTGAACCGACATAAGGGAATCCCTTAACTGTCTGAGTTTCTCAACTTGAACCCTTCCATGGTGAAAAATACTCGATGTGCCGGCTACAAAGATGTTTGCTCCGACTTGGGCAAACTCTCTAGAATTATCAATCGTGATAGCGCCGTCCACCTCCACATCTAAAAGTTCGCAATCATTTTTCTGAAGGAAAGTAAATAATTTTACTAATTTTGCCGAACTGGATTGAACCATTTTCTGACCCGAGAATCCAGGGTTAACCATGAGAAGGTTAATTCCATCGATGCAGTGTACTACTTCCTCTAAATTATGAAGTGAGGAAGCGGGGTTAATAGCTAAAAAAACCTTCGCGCCATATTTAGCTGCATTTTCCAGTGTTCTCTGAACTTGGAAAGTACTCTCATAGTGAATGGAAACAATATCGCCAGGTCTGAGTCCTAAGAGAGGAAGAATATTATCAGGTTCCAAAACCATTAAATGAAAATCAAAGGGGATATCCGTACAATTCCTCAAAGCTCTTAATGCGTCCACCCCTATGCCCAAATTGGGTACGAATTTTCCATCCATAATATCCTGATGCAGGAATTCAACGTTTTCCCGTTGAAGGATATTTAACGTTTCGCGCAAATAAAATGGATTTGCGCACATCATCGATGCTGAAATCTTCCTGTTCTTCTTCATATTCAAAAGTAAAACATACCTTTTATAGAAAACTCCTTTTCGTCCGATAAAACTCTAAATGCTTCTTGGCATTTATCCAGTGAAAATTGGTGAGTGATAAGTGAACGAAAAAGTGATGGAGATTTTTCCAACCCATGTATAACTTTTGTCCATTCGTCATCATAGGAGGCAAAAGAAGAATTCCACGTCCCTTTCATTGTTATTTCAGAACGAAGGAGCTTCCAGTATACTTCCTTTTTCAGATATTTATCACCCTCCGGATTTCCAACAAGAACCAAAGTCCCCCCCTGTTTCAAAGAAAGAATAGCAGATTCCAGAGAGCAGTCCGTGCCAACACATTCCATGGCAATATCGGCCCCCTCTCCATTGAGAAGTTTTTTTACACTTTGCTCACTCCCCGTACAATCTAATATACATTCCTCAAAACCCATATTATTGAGAAATATCCTTTTTCGCTCATTTCTGCAGATAAAAATAACGCGTGCGCCTTTTTCCCGCGCCCAAATGCCACAAAGCACTGCAATTGCTCCCGTCCCTACGATGCAAACACTGGTATTCTGCCGGACATTGCCTTGTACAACCGCATGATAAGCAACAGCTGCTGGTTCGCACAATGCCGCTATTCGAAAGTCCAGCGAAGGAGCAAATGTCCGACAATTCCATAAAGGAACAGATATTTGTTCGGCAAAAGCTCCATTACATCTCGACCCTAAATAATTATAGTGCGAACATTGAGCATAATGTTCCTTCCGACATGAATAACAATTCATGCAGGGCAATAGAGGGAACACAACAACCCGCTTGGAAATATAATCTCGCGGTACATCCGAAGCGACATCGACAATCTCCCCACTAAACTCGTGCCCTAAGATAAGCGGATAATGGTACGCTCCTCCTTTAAAAACTCTGTCGAGATCGCTACTGCATATTCCGCAAGCCTTGACATCTATCAGAACTTCTCCAAGCCGCACTTGCGGCGCAGAGGCATCCTTGCATACCAAATTATTTTCACTTTCTAAAACGCAAGCTTTCATTGTCCCATTAAATTCATGAGGGCTTCAGCAAACATAAAATCCTCTCGAGTGGTAATCTTGATGTTTTTTCGGTCACCCGGTATGATGTGAACTGGAATTTTTTTCTGGACCAGAATTTGCGCTGTTCCCGTGATCTCTTGCCTTTCTTCCTCGCTTAGGGATAGTAATGCTTTATTTAATAAATCAACCTTACAGCTATCAGGAGCTTGACCATGAAAAATCATACTCCTTTGCGGAACAGAAACGACGATTCCGTCACTCACAGATAACATGGTATCAATTGCAGGAGTTGCACAGACGCAGGCCCCATGACGACGTGAAATCTCGATACTTTTTTCCAATATATCCTTATCCACAAATGGTCTGACGGCATCACATACCACGACCACATCCTCTGGCGATGAATAATAATCCAACTTTATTTTCGAGAGAATATGAGCGATGGAGTCTATTCTACCTGGTCCCCCATGAACTAATACAATTCTAGAGTCAACCAATTCATATTGAATAAGCAATTTTTGAAAATAGTCTATCCACTCTTCATGAACAGCAATAAATATATTGTCGAAACTTTCGACGCTCATAATCGTTCTGAGAGTCCGAATAATGATCGGGATTCCCACCATTTTCATAAATTGTTTGGGTACGGAATTCCCAAACCTTTGCCCAACGCCTCCTGCCAAAATTGCTGCAAAATTTTTCATCTCATGTTATTTAAATCTATTATGTGTGCTGTCATATTTATGTTTACCCTTCGAGCGCCATTCCCCATGTTTGCTGCACAACGACCCTGCCGCCGAATCCTTCTTTCTGCGCGATGAGTCCTTCATTGAGATACTTGCCTTCCTGTCCGGTGGAGATTCCGAAATCAAAATAGCGCTTTTGAGCGGCATATTGTTTCATCGACGTTTTTGCTCTGGAATCGATATCACGTTCATTTACGCAGATGATGGTATCGCCCGTAGGTATGGGGCTGCATCGACAGCAAAATAGTCACGTAAAGCGTACAAACAATCTCGGATGGTAGCCGGGTCACGAATGGGCGCGCACAATCATGGATGATGACATACCCCTCCTGCACATCCTCCGGAATGCTTTCTATTCCACGAGCAGAACTTTCACGGCGCGTCTCACCGCCTTCTACAATGCGGTGCACTTTGGCATGTTCAGAGCGTGAAAGGATTCGTTGCACCTTTTCCTGTTGCTTTGCAGGGATCACCAGGATGATCTCGTCAATTTCCTCCGCTGACTCAAAGACGGCGAGGGTGTGCTCCAGAACGGTGCGCCCGGCGATGCGTACGAATTGCTTCGACACCCCTCCGCTAAAGCGTTCGGATGCACCGGCGGCAAGGATGACGGCGTACGTCTTCAAGCTCCTGCCCTCCTTTCCATCAGCTTCTGCAGCAGATCCACCACTCTTTCCGACGCGTGACCGTCCTCCACGCTGCCCATGCGCTGAAGGAAGGCGTCAATTTTATCTTCATAGGCGGCGCGGTCAAAGGATCGGATGTTGGAGATCAATTCCTCATCATTGTGAGCCACCGGAAAGGGAGTTTCTTCCTGCGGATAGTAAAGACCGCGCTGCATTTCGTACAATGGTGCGTCGGGCACGTAGAAGAACCCCGGCTTGCGACTGAGCATAAAGTCGAAGATGCAGCTTGAGTAATCCGTGATCATGGCGTCTGCAGCCACGAGAAGCTCCTGCGTATCCGTCAGGTGCGAGGCGTTCACCACGCGCCCGCAGGAGGCGTAGAGCCTTTCCGGCATAAAGAAACTCATATTGGGATGGGCGCGAAGAACGAGCCACCAATCCTCACCGAGGACGCTCAGTAAGAGATCCGCATCCAATAAGTAGTGCGTGAGCGTGCCGTCTTTTCTGTACGTCGGGGCAAAGAGCATCAGTTTCTTTTCTTCGGGGATTCCAAGGGTCGCCGTGATCCGCTTCTTTGTATCTGCAAGCCACTCCTTTGATCGGAAAAACACATCGTTGCGTGGATGTCCCAATTGCACCAGACTTCCGTACTTATGGAACGAGCTTTTTATCACTTTATTCTCAAAATCGGAGTGCGTCACGTCGTAGTCAATCATCGCGAAATACTTTTTGTCATTCAAAATCCTTTGGACATGGGGATCCACATCACGATATGATGCGGTATCCTGCCACATTTTCTTGATGCCGAAGGAGCCGTGCCATGTATTCACATAGATTTGCCCGGGCCGCTTTCGGAGCCCGCGTGAAATGAAGGACGGGATGGAGTAATTGTCAACGACGAAATGGGCGCTGCTCTGCTCCCGCATGGCTTTCCATGACGCGTAGTTGACGAGTCGTATGCCGGGCGGGAACTCTTTCTGATGGTCTCTTTTCTTCGCAACCAGCCAGACGATATCCCACGCCAACTTGCGGCGCAATATCTCTTCGGCGATGTATTTGGGATTGCATCCGAAAGCTCTGCCGCGATAGTTGATGAAAACGATTTTTTTTCGTTTGATGGGGGCAAGCGAAAAAAGTTTGTAGCGTAGCCATGCCCAGTTGCGACGTTTGAAAGAAAAGCGCACTCCGAAGAGGGTGACCTGCCATGAGAAAGGGGTGGTCTTAATGGAGAAGGTTCGTGGGGGAATCGGAGGCTTTTGGGGAAGAGAAGCCTTTTTAAGTTGGTAATAAAAACTGCTGATGAGTCTGGAGTAGGCGGCGGCAAGAGGGATGCGAGTCCTCCATCCGAGAGCCTCCAATGCGGAGACGTCCATGCTCCACGACGTTGAATTCACGTAGCAGTCCGTCTCTTTTTTATCCACAACAACGTCCCCCAGACCATACTGTTTTGAAAGGATCGCGGCAGTCTCCGACACGCTTTGAGCGTCGTCGGGGTACGCCACATTATACACGTTGCCATTGTTTCCCCTGAGCAGGAGGAGCAGGATGGCTCGCAAGGCATCCGTGATGTAGCAACTGCTCAATACGCTTGCACCGCTCGTCTGCAGGCGAATGGGCGTATGCTCTACAACGCAGCGCGCAAAATAGGCGTAAACGCGAGGATGGTCAAAGGGGGTGCAGCCTGCTGTGATTTGGGCCAGTCGCGCCACGCGGACAGGCAATCCGAATTCGCGAGCGTACTGTCTGCAGAGAGCCTCAGCCTTACGCTTTGCTGCCATGTAGGAATGGCGTGGGTTAGAGGGATCAATGTCGCCGAATTCCTGCTCCGTCAGGGGATGGGCATCATGGATGATCCCGAAAGCCTCCATGGAGGAGAGATAGACCATGCCGCGCACTTTTTTCTCACGCGCAAATTCAAGCATATTGCGGGTTCCCTCTACAATGATTTTTTGCGTGAGTTCCGGTTGCTGAACAAAGAAGGAGGATGAAGCGGGACCGGCGGCATGGATGATGTAATCCACACGCCCGTGGCAGGAGAAAGGTTGGCAGACATCCGCCTCTTGAAAATGCAGGTAGCGTGCGTGCGCCTCGATTTCCTTGTCAAAAAGAGAACGAGCACGAGGGATGTCTCTGCAGGAGGCAATGATGCGCATGTGAAGACGGCTCTTGGCGTTAGCATGCAGAAGGCAACGAATGATAAAACTCCCGATCAGGCCGCATGATCCGGTCACTAAGATGCGGCGACGGCGCAACTCGTTCCAATCAAAAGGGACGAACTCATACACTTCTCCCATGTCGGAGCCGACGACTTTATTTCGCACAAGAGACGTCATGATGGTGAATGCTGTTGAATGTCACGATTGCTTTTGGAAACTGCAGGGGCATTCTGCAGGTGCAGCAACTCATGCGCTTCCGCTTCCACGTCTTCCACACGGACGGCATTGATCGGGAAAGACGATCTGCGATACGAAAACGCCAGGCGCTCCTCATCCGTCATCTCTTCCAGGTATCTCGCTCTCCAGTTTGGGGGAAGAACGACACGCAGCTGTGCCGGTCTCATTTCGTAATTTCGCAGCCAGCGGTCGAATACTGCCCCGGAGGAGATGCATACCGCCTTTTTCCCCATTGCCGCCGCGAGGTGAAAAAGACCGCTGTCCAGTCCTATATACAACTCCGCTCCGTTCAGCAGAGCCATGAGATCCTCCGTATTGAGTCCTGCCATCACCTCCGCATTGATCCCCTCGAAAGTCAGTTCAGCCCGCAAGCGTTTCACATACGATGCCTGGCTCTTCGATACGGCCAGGATGACAGACAATTTCTCCTTCTTTCCCAGCCTCTGCAGAAGCTCTACCCAATTGTTACGGTGCCACATATTATCTTGTCTTGCTTTAGAAGAACATGGATTAACCACAATATATCGGCCTTCTTTAATAACTTTGTTTGGGATTTTCTCTGCTTCAATCACAGGGTAAGGAAGTTCTATTGCTCTCTCCAGAAATTCCTCAAAATAGCCTTTCCAGGTGGAGAAAACAAATTGTGACTTCCCATTAAAATACCCCATCACCACCCTTGTGCAAGAGTGGAAGAGCAAAGGTTTCACCTTGCATCGCTCATACTCAAATTCTATCCGCTCTCTTGAAACGACATGTGACACCAGATGGTGGTACGTCTGCAATCTTTCGTCATCACAGAATAAGACGTGATCGCAGTAAAGTATAGTATCGTAGTAGGGCTTCAATCCTTCTTTGATGAGAGCCTGTCGTGAGGCTTCGGCTCTTCTCCATTCATCCTTTACATTCCGTGTCAGTTTCAGTGTTAGTATGAATTTCATTGGCAGAATTTCATCCACGACATCGGAATCCAGATATTTGGCGAGTTGGTAATATGCGCCACATACCAGCGTGATGCGATAATCCTTGTACTTCTCCGTTTTTTTGATCTCGCCGAGCAGATTACGCATGAGAATATAGTCGCCCATGCCCTCAAAAGGAGCCACGATGAGCAGCTCTTTCGGTTCAGAGTGTTTAAGGCGCATATACTCTCCTGCGGGCAGGATCGCGGGAGGGCGTCGAAAGTCTTTGCTTGCTTTCGTTCCCACGTATATCCCCAGAATATAGCGCCGAACTCCCTCAACCGTTCGGACTCTCCGTGTGATGGGGATGCCCAGAAAATTCTGCTCTCCCCCCTCCCAAGCTGAGCGACGATGGTACAGAGTCATGCCGCCCCAGCGGATAATTTTTTCCCGACAGCCGAGAGAGGTTTTCTTGCAGATCTTCATGGGTGGAAATGAAATGAGGTTACTTTTGGAGGAATTCGGCGTGGCGAATGATAAAACTCTCGGGCAGACCACGTGATCCGATCACTAAGATGCGACCACGGCGCAACTCGTTCCAATCAAAAGGGACGGATGAATACACTTCGTTTATGTCGGAGCCGACGACTTTATTTCGCACAAGGAACATCATGATGTCGTTGAGCTTGAAGGAGAGCGAGGAGAAGATCCCCATCCTCCGGGAAGGTTACTTTGAGATTGAACGTATTGCTGGGGGCAAAGAAGATCTCGTGCCCCATCATCTGCATGAGTTCACAGGACGCGACGGTATCGTTGATGTTATTCTGTTCGGCGAAGCGGTGCGCCTCG
>CANRET010000077.1 GCA_947629715.1 uncultured Akkermansia sp. | reverse complement strand
TCTGATCCCGCCGTCGTGCAAGTCGCCGCTACTGCCGCGACTTCTTGTAGAGTATGCTTATGCTCTTCTTCCCCGCAAGCCGCCAGCATCATCGTGGTGGCGCAAACCGTAGCGGTCAAGAGAGCCGCTATACGCAGTGATCTTATTTTCATGGATTACCTCGATTATTTTGATTTTGATGAAAACGACCGGCACCGTCGCTTCATTTATATTTTATCAAAACACGAGGCTTTCGTCAATACCTTTTGCGGAAATTTTTTTGTAAATTCGCAAAAAATGTTGTTTGCAGAAAAACTTCCGAAGATTAGGGCGCATTTTGATGTAAGCAAACGGCTTGTCCCTATGGGGAAGCGGCTGAAGGTCTTCTTTCCTGCCTCTTCACTAAATAAGTCGTATTGAGCGGCGAAAAAGTTACAGGAAAGTGCAAAATTTTCCAAAAAATATCCCCCGCAGAGAATCTGCAGGGGAACAAGGAGAGAGAAATCAGCTTGCAAAATCATTCGGAACGGGAATTGCCGTCAATGTCTGAGAACCGCTTTCCCATTGGATGATATACCAACCGCTCGTAGCGACCGAGAAGTTATCGTCGAAGAAGCTGGGATAGTACCCGTGGTTTGCAAGGTTGTAGACCTTGAGTTTATCCGCTGCCGTCAGTCTGATCGCGGGAGAGTACCACTTCCCGTCGTAGGAGTTGTACGTCATCTTGATGCAATCGGATGTTACACTCACGTTATCGGGCCACCCGCAGGCGGGAACGCTTGCAATCGATCCGACAATATACATATCCTCAAGCGTTTTGCTCGGAACGCTTGTGGAGGTCAAATTGAACGTCAGCGTGATCGCCACCCCACTCGCCGCTTTTGCGACGTGTATATAAAATGTATAGTAGCCGCTCTTGTTCACCTGTATAATATCTTCCCCCACAGAGGAGAAGGCATCGCCGCTGTTGTTAGCGGAGAGGTCGGCAAACCCTGCGGTATAGCTACTCAGCCAGCCCGAAGCATCGGGCGTCGTCCAATTCCCGTTCTGATATAAGAACTTGAACTGATCGCCTTGATAGAGAAGCAACGATTTGGTTTTCCAAAATCCCAAGTAATCTTCTTCGGAAGATCCATCGAAAGCGGTGCCGCCGACGCGATAATCCGAGAGATACTCCGTCCAGCTACATTCGTAAAGCGTCCCCGCACCGTTCCCCACGATGTACCATCCGGGTGCGGGAATAGGATACGCTTTGGGGAGTTCGGTCACGAACTTTAAGTTCGGCGCATCCTGCTTCCATTCGACATAGTACCAGCCGTTCGTCGCAGGCGCTTGATTGTTGTTTACACCGCCGGGATAATAATGACCGTCCGCCGCATTGTAGACCTTGATCTGATCCGAGGTCGTGAAAAAAATTCGTTCGGAATAATACTTCTTCACGATGAAAGTTTCGCCCGTTTCTTCATCGGTTTCTTTGACCCATCTTTCGACCATATACAGCAAGGTTGCATCCTTGCCGTCTTCGGTGGGCCACCCACAAGCAGGAACGCTTGCAACTTTCCCGACGACATACATCCGATACTCTTGAATCGGATCGACGGCTTCCGTCTTCTCGTAAGTCAAAGTGAGTTTGACGCCGAGCGGAGAGGTTTCATCTCTCTCTACCACTAAGGTGAAGATGTAATAGCCGCTGCCCGTTGCGCTTACTTGAATATTTCCAAGCCCGCCATCGGTAAAATTGCCTTCGGCATCGCCCGTGAGGCTGTAATAGTCTGCAACGATGTCTGCGCCCCACCCGGAGTCGTTGGGATATTCCCACTTGCCGCTTTCGTACAGGAATTTGAACTGATCGTTGTTATAGAGCAACAGTTCCTTCGTCTTCCATGTGCCGAGATAATTTTGATACTCGGCTGTCGGATCGTCCGCAGACGTACCCGTGAGACGGAAATCGGGCAGATACTCCGTCCAGCTGCAAGCCCCCAGCGATCCCTGCGAGTTTCCGTTGCCGAGTTCATACCAACCCGACTGCGGATAGGTAGGCTCGAAATCCTCGGCGGCGCTTGCAGACAATTTTCCAATGCCGCCGACAGCACCCCATAGTGCCATGAGCGCAATGAACGCAGCCAAGATCGCCGCAAGCCAATGAGTGAGTTTCTTTGTCATAGAATCCCTCCTGTAAAATAATGTTACACTACTTTCCCCGCACAAGGCGGGGGAAGACAGTTGCCGCTAACCTACTGCGTCCTCGATCAAGCGGGAACAATGCTGACGGTTTGGGAGTTCGTAAAACTCCACCTTATTACATAGTACCCCGCCGTGCTGACAGACAGATTTCCTTGCGCCCCGCTCGGATAATAGCTATGCGTTGCATTGTTATACACCTTAAAGCTGTCATTCGGCGTAAGGTAGATCCTCGGTGAGATCCACATATCGAGTTCATTATTATAACTCATGCTGATGCAGTTCCTCTGTACGTCGGACGTATAATCGGGCCAGCCGCAGGTCGGGACACTTGCGATGTTCCCAACAACATACATTTCGTATGTGGGGATAGGCGGCACGTCGCTGTCAACGAGGACTGCGGATGCGGTGAGTTGCGCTCCGGCGGCATAGCCAAAATAATTGACCGTGATGGTAATATCATAGTAGCCGCTTGTTTTGATTTCGATATTGCTCTCGCCAACGACGTTGAATTGCGCCCTCACGGAATTATCAAGCGTATAATAGTCCGCTTCCATGAACCACTGCCAATGCGGGTACTTCCATTCCCCGTTATTGTACGCGAGCTTGAATTGAGAGCCTTGATAGAGCAGAACATCATTCAGCCTCCACGTCCCATAGTAGTTCTCGTAATTGGACATTTGACTTTGAGTTCCGTTCAATCTTAGGGCGGAATCGAAGCTGTTCCAGTTGCTTTCGCTCAAATCGCCGGTTCCATTGCCGACAATATACCACCCAGCTTCCATTACAGGTGCAGGGCGCACGGGAGCCGTCGTTTGGACGAGCAGAGGAGATTGGCTTCCTTCCACCCAAAGGATCTCATACCAGCCGTTTGTTGTAACGTGCAAGTTATTGTCGATAAAGCCGGGATAGTAAAGACCGCTATCTGCGTTAAAGACCTTAAATGAGTCTGTCGTGGAAAGATACATCGCTTCGGTAGACCAAATTTTCGTTGCGGAGCTGTAGGTCATCGGTATGCCGCCATAAAATCCCGCCGCAGGAGTTCCCCAGTGCATTGTAGGATTTGATGCAATAGCGCCGACCACGGTCATATCGTACAATTCAATATCCGGCACATCGCTTGAGACAAGATAGGCGTGTATCGAAATGACAATGCCATTCTGCGATTGAGAAACATAGAGCGTAAATTGATACTCGCCGCTTTCTTTAACCTCAATGTTAGTCAAGGGATAGCTGCCAAAGGAAGAGTACGCACCACTTTCCGCAAGGTACTCGTACCCCGCCACGGAAACAGCATCGTGGTCAATGTCCGAAGCGGATCCGCTATACCGAAACTCGAAACGAGTCCCCTCGTATAAGGTCAAAGTGGGCGAGTCCCAAACTCCGAAATAATTGTCTTCTCCTGCGGAAAAACCCGTGAGTTTGAGATCGCTCTGATACTCCCAGCCGCAATGTCGCAAGCTGCCTGCGCCCTGTCCTGTTATGTACCAACCGTCGGTGCTGGCTTCGGTTGCCGCCGCATCGTTCTCTGCGGCGCTCGCCGAGGTGTTTCTCATCGAAGTCATGCCCATCCAAAGGAAGAACACCGCCAAGACGAGAAGTGCGATTGTCGTGATTGACCACTTCAATCTCTTTGTCATAATGGTTACCTCCAAAAGATATATTCACGCGATTCGCGCGTGTGCCGAAATGAGCTTGTCCCGTTATCGGAACACGGGGAGGATTTCTTATGAAGTCCTCTCCCCTTTTTATAATAAGACGAGTGAGGTCACGAAAATGTTACACCGCTTTTGTTCCCCGCCATAGACAGTTCCGCCTTTGGGACGCAAATCGAAAGTTCGCATTATAAAATACGAAAACTTTATAAAGAAGAGTTGTTTATGTTATTTCCGCAAATGTATTATAATTGTTTCATAATGACCATGAAAAATTCTCCTGTGATTTTAATGGTGAAAACCAACATACAGAAGTTCATGCGACAGAAGTGTGTGACCATCCGTGAATTGGCTTTGCGGACAGGTCTAACTGAAGTCGCTATCCGTAATTGGTTTTCCGCGGCAAACTACTCTCCGAGTTTAGTCAACATCGAGAGAGTATGCACCGCGCTCGAAATACAGCCCTTCGAGCTGTTCTGCGATAGAGGAGACATGGTCATCCCTTTAACGGAAGAAAAGAAAGCCCTTCTCGATAAGTACGACAATCTGACTCCCAAGCAAAAGGCGGCTATCATGACCATGCTTGATAGCTACTCCGAATAACCGCACGACAAGGCAATGAATCCACAGAAGTTTAACCGGATACTCAGTAAAATCAAATATGACAAGCAAGCGATTATTCCTATCTACCAAGAGTTCTATTCCAAAATCATCATACACCTTCGCTGCCGCTTCGGGAAGCTCATCTGCCATGAAGATGTTGCCTCCGAGGTTTTTGCCGCACTTTTGGAGGGAAAAGAGCATGAATATGTCAACGCACCGACCCAATGGCTCTATGCAATGGCGGACAACAAAGCCACCGATATTTTGCGGACGCGCCATGAGGAAGTCGCCTACACCGACGCCTTAAGCCCCACGCCCGATTTTGACTACTCTAGTCTATGTGCAGATGTTCAGCTCGCCTTTGAGCATATCGATCCGTTGTCGCGCAAAATCTTGTACTTGCACTTTTGGGAGGGATACAGCCACAAGGAGATCGCCGCCATGCTAAACATGACCTGCGGCAATGTTCGCTTAAAAGCAAGCCGTGCCTATAAGATCCTCGAAAAATATTTGTAACATTTTTGCTTTTCAACCCGACATTATCTATATAGGTATATCAATACCAAAAGGAGGAAAATGAAAATGTTACACTTTGCATCCATTGGCTTAAGCTGCCTACTTCTACTCGGCACATTTGCCGCGCCCTGCTCGATCCGCACGAACAGCGAAGATGAGGTTACATACTGCGACTCAGCAATTGTCTATGACGACAATGAGTACAACCTGCTCGCTTCTTCCATGCAAACGATCCGCATCCCCTATATTTCGCGTGATTACAGCGAGTATGATTTAGCCATCTTCTGCCCTACATACACTTTCGCCCCGACAGCCGGTTCATGCGCCCCTATCGCGGCGGCGAATATCGTGGGTTTCTACGACAGATACGATGAAAATTTGATTCCAAACCATAAATCGGGCAATCTTATAGGGGAGTGGTATTCGTACTATGTAGAAGATTCTGCCGTGGTGAGTGTTATCCGCGAATTGCACAGTCTGATGGGAACGACAGCGACGACAGGCACTACGGAAAATCAATTTTTGGACGGATTGGAGAGCTTTTGCAAGAGCAAGGGAAAAAAGATGGAAACTTACTCTTGTATGTCTGGTGGTTCTTTCAGCTTTTCCAAAGCACAATCCTATATAAAAGATTCCAATATGCCCATCGCGCTCTTTTTGAGCGGCTACAATGTAGGTGATATGTTTACAGAGGATCACGAAGATGCTTATTCGTATTACAAATCTGATGCAAATCATGTGATGGTAGGATTTGGTTATTCTACCTATATCTATCAAACCTCAGACGGTACATTAACAAAAAACTACTTCAATGTCGCCTCTGGCATATCGGGTAACTCGTCCGGCATCTACGACATTTCGCTCGACACCAAAATCAACGATGCCTTAGCCATTCGTATCTACTGATTATGAACGTAAAACGCTATCTGAAAAAGCAAGCCCGTAATGATCAACAGGCAATCATAGAAGCCGATAACGGCAAAACGCTCCGCGCTTTGGGGATAGACTACCCTGCGCCCAAGCAAAAAAACCGACGTGTAATGGGTTGGTTGCTCGGCGCAGCGAGCGTCGCTGTTTCGTCCATCCTTATTGTTTGTATCGTCATGTTCTATCCTACTCAGGAACCACAAACAATCTATTGGGATATGAATTTCGAAAGTAGAGAATCAACATTATCGGAAATGAACTCTGAGCTGCATGATTTTACTTTCGAAATTGACGAATCAATATATTTGCCGCAAATAGCGAGAACATACGACAGCGTCAGCAAAGATTTGTTGTACTATACCATTTCACTGAACAGCTATGATTCGGTTGTTAAAATGGAATTGGTTGCCGTATGTAATCCTAAGTTTGAATATAAGGATTTTAGTTTTCAGAATGCGCCGATTCAGAAGTCCCTCGCTCTCTACAATGTTTTATACGATTTCGAAACCCAGCCAAAACAGCAATTCGGCCTCAACATTTTGACTGGTAAAGCTACGATTGATGGAAAACAAGATACAGTTTATGTGAGAAAATATGAAGAACTCCTAGTGCAATCTGATACAGTCTTCTTTGACATCATCCAAACAATCGTAAAACCCGTGAAGTAGCAATACGGGTAGCATAATGGCGGCGATGCCCTCGCCGCCTTTTCTTATATGATTCTGATGTCTTTTTCCTTTTGTATGATAGAGAGCTTATCGACCGCGAGGACTAATTTGACTGCTCCCTCTATCGGCTCATCGACCTTGACATAGATCGTCTCTTCTCCCACTTGGCACTTGGCGAATTTTTCTGTCCCATAGTCGCAAATTTGAACCACCTGTGCCGAGATCCCCTGCTCCCCTATCGTAATATCGTAGGGCGAACATTCAAAGAAATAATTCGACGCTAATGCCCCGCGCGCAGAGAGAAGACCTATAAGTTTCGTCGCCACATTCTCAGGTGCAGCAATGTTCCAATCTTCTATCCCTAAAAGATACTCGTACTTTCGCGCACGGAAGAGATCGTGTACCGCATCTACAAACCGCACGAAGATGTTTTTCTTTTCGGTTGGCTTGCGCTTAACTTTATCGCCCTTTTTGAACTTTCCTTCAAAACGAACCGTCAGCGGCAACGGCGTTACGACCTCTTCGCCGTTTTTCCTTAAAGAGAGCCGTTTCATATCCAATGCCATTTTGAAAGTCTGTTCTACCTCTTTATCAGTAATGGCATAGAGTATCCTTCCGCCGAGTTCCATTTCGTGAAGAATGGATCTGCCAATAGCCTCCGTGTGCTTCACTTCCGCGGCAATGCTCCCGCCTTCCATGATAGCATCCGTCGGGATCAGCAATTCGTCGGCTCCTTCTCCGCCGCGCAAAGCGGGGGGCAACGCAATCTCCTGTCCCAAGAAGTGCAGAACGCCATTCTCCACCGTACACCCAAGAACATTATATTTCGGCACACGCGGCATAATGGACTCTTCCGTGTCCTTGTCAAACAGGTGGATCTTTTTTAGATTAAGCGACGCGGTGAAAAACCTATCCTTATAATCTATTGGGTCGTCTGTGGTTTGGACCTTCATGATAATCAGTGTGTCGTCCGAATTGAAGCCTTTCTCACCTATGATGTGGCCATGTATAAGCGTCTCCGCACCAAGAGTTTCTTTGAAAAATCCACGGATCTGCAAGGGGGCAACGATTTTCTCCCCCTCGACGGGCAAAGAAAGATCTTCTGCTCGGAAACCAATCAAAATCGGAACATCTCCATTCAAATACTTCGGATGCACCTTATAGAAATAGGAGTACGGAACAACCAATTTAGCACCCGATTCTGTTAGTTCGATCTCTACTTCCTCTCCCGTCTTCTTCAAAGTCCCGTCGAGGAAATTCATTTGAGGCGTTCCGATAAAGCCCGCGACAAACTTGTTGGCGGGGTATCT
>CANRET010000076.1 GCA_947629715.1 uncultured Akkermansia sp. | reverse complement strand
AGCCTGAGCCGCAGCTCTTCCTCAAGCCCGAGTTCCTCATCGAGCCTGAGTCGCAGCTCTTCCTCAAGCCTGAGTTCTTCATCGAGCCTGAGCCGCAGCTCTTCCTCAAGCCCGAGTTCCTCATCGAGCCTGAGTCGCAGCTCTTCCTCAAGCCTGAGTTCCTCGTCGAGCCCAAGTCGCAGCTCTTCCTCAAGCCTGAGTTCTTCATCGAGTCCGAGTCGCAGCTCTTCCTCAAGCCTGAGTTCCTCGTCGAGCCTGAGCCGCAGCTCTTCCTCAAGCCCGAGTTCCTCGTCGAGTCCGAGTCGCAGCTCTTCTTCAAGCTTGAGTTCCTCATCGAGCCTGAGCCGCAGCTCTTCCTCAAGCCCGAGTTCCTCATCGAGCCTGAGTCGCAGCTCTTCCTCAAGCCTGAGTTCCTCGTCGAGCCCAAGTCGCAGCTCTTCCTCAAGCCCGAGTTCCTCGTCGAGCCTGAGCCGCAGTTCTTCCTCAAGCCTGAGTTCTTCGTCGAGTCTGAGCCGCAGCTCTTCCTCAAGCCTGAGTTCTTCATCGAGTCCGAGTCGCAGCTCTTCTTCAAGCCTGAGTTCTTCATCGAGCCTGAGCCGCAGCTCTTCCTCAAGCCTGAGTTCTTCATCGAGCCTGAGCCGCAGCTCTTCCTCAAGCCCGAGTTCTTCGTCGAGCCCAAGTCGCAGCTCTTCCTCAAGTCTGAGTTCTTCGTCGAGCCGAAGCCACAGCTCATCCTCAAGCCCGAGTTCTTCGTCGAGCCCAAGTCGCAGCTCTTCCTCAAGCCTCAGCTCCTCGTCGAGCCTGAGCCGCAGTTCTTCCTCAAGCCCGAGTTCCTCGTCGAGTCTGAGCCGCAGCTCTTCCTCAAGCCCGAGTTCCTCATCGAGCCTGAGTCGCAGCTCTTCCTCAAGCCTGAGTTCCTCGTCGAGCCCAAGTCGCAGCTCTTCCTCAAGCCTGAGTTCTTCATCGAGTCCGAGTCGCAGCTCTTCTTCAAGCTTGAGTTCTTCATCGAGCCTGAGCCGCAGCTCTTCCTCAAGCCTGAGTTCCTCGTCGAGCCTGAGCCGCAGTTCTTCCTCAAGCCCGAGTTCCTCATCGAGCCTGAGCCGCAGTTCTTCCTCAAGTCTGAGTTCTTCGTCGAGCCGAAGCCACAGCTCTTCCTCAAGCCCGAGTTCCTCATCGAGCCTGAGTCGCAGCTCATCCTCAAGCCTGAGTTCCTCGTCGAGCCCAAGTCGCAGCTCATCCTCAAGCCCGAGTTCTTCGTCGAGCCTGAGTCGCAGCTCTTCCTCAAGCCCGAGTTCTTCGTCGAGCCCAAGTCGCAGTTCTTCCTCAAGCTTGAGTTCCTTGTCAAGTCTGAGTTCATCTTCCAGTAGTTCTTCCAGCAGCTTTTTCAGCAGTTCATCCAGTAGTTCGTCGTCCTCCAGCAGCTCGGACATACCGCCGGAAGATGTGCGGGTATGCTGCGAATGCGGTGATTGCAAAGGGACGGATGGCAATGATTATGCCATTTCGGCAGAAAAGATGCCGGAAGACCCCAGCCAAGCTGACGGATGCTATTCTCTCGCCGAATTCAAGGCCATGTTTGGTGCGGACGACATGGCGCGACTCATGAGTTCCGATGAACCCATCATACTCACCGGCTCCCTGACACTGCGCTCCCCTTGGGTCTGGAAGGCGCATATGCAGAACGAACTCATCATCATCGAGCCACCGGTGGGCGCGGCGATCTACTTCAACGTAGTCAGGGGCGGCACCGTCGCCGTACCTGCCGGCACGTCTCGCAAGCGCAACATGCGCATCCAGCTCCAGGATGCAGACGGCAAGCCCTGCACAATCGAAGAAAAGCCGGCTTACCTGAAGCTGGCGGAAGAGAGCGGACGCAAAGTGCGCTTTGATGCCGAAACGGGCAAAGTGGTGAGCATGACGTCGCCGAACGGCAAAGTCGTGACCTTCTCCAAGTATGAGGAAGGAACCAGGCGATTCTACGATGATGAGGGGAATCTGCAAGCGGCGTGGTCGAGTGCGGAGGGACTCATGAACAGCTACCATACCGATGACGGCCAGCTCGTGATGGAGTGGTATGCCCCGGAGAATGTAGTAGCGAAGGGGAGCTATTTCATGGGCAGGAACGCACCGTACCGCACAGTTTCGTACCTGGCGCAGAAATACCCGGACGGAGCCCTGGTCGTCACCATCACGCGGCAACAGGCGGGATTGCCCGCGCACAAGGTGGTGCGCGTTGAACACGGGAACCGCGTCACCATCACCAAGGGAGAGGGAGATGAAGCCGTCGTGCGCACGTATGAGCGAAACAGTATGGGCAATGGGCGCGTGGAAACGATCGAGAGCCTGCGCAAGGGCGACGGAACGCTGGCGAGCATCAAGCGCACGGTGCAGAAGAACACCTCCGGCGGGTGGCTGACCGAGAGCGAGACCGAGGCGTTCAACACGCCCCAGGCGCAAACGACAGAGTACATCTACGGGGAAGACGCCTACCACGTGAAGCGCATCATCCATCCGGACGGCAGTTGCACAGATTACGAGTACGACGACGAATGGCGAGTCATCAAAGAGCAAGAAACCTGGGCGCCGGGCATCGTGAAGGTGACGAAGCGCACGTATCAAAAGGGAGGATTCTACGACAATAAGCTCGCCAGTGAAACTGTCTCGTATGAGAATAGCAAGGGTGAAGTATTTGAATTGAGCAAGACCACTTACGAACGCACGAGCACGCCGGAGGTGGAGCGAACGGTAACACGCAAGCGAGCGGCAGGGACGAGTCAGGAACAGGTGAGCATCGAGGAACGCTACGGCGAAGATACGCCGTACTATGCAGCGGGCAAGGTGAAGATGAGTCAGACGGCGGCAGGAGTGCAGACGCACTACACCTACGAAGAAACGACGGCGCACGGGGCGCTTTTCAAGAAGACCGCCATCACCAAAGCGGACGACAAACTCGTAGCGGGACAGAGCCACAAGACGGAGAGCTACATCTCCTCACGCGATACAACCCTGCGCGAAGAGGAATTCATCTGGGACGGCACGCAGTGGCTCAAGCTCTCCGGGGCGACCTACGAATATGACGCCGAGGGACGGCGCACAAGGACTGTGCAAGACAACGGACGCACCGGTACGACGGAATGGATGTGCTGCGGCGTGCTGAGCGAGACGGATGAGAACGGCGTCCGTACGAGCTACGCGTACAACAGCGCGCTGCAACTCATCGAGACCACGCGCAGTGCGGTGTATGCGGGGGATGAATGCGTAACACCCGAGACGATTACGGAATTCGAACGCGATGCCGCTGACCGCGTGCTGAGGCAAACTCAATTTGCCGGGGCGATGAAGACGGAGGGGCTCACGGAATACGACTTGCTCGGGCGTGTGGTGAAGAAGACGGACGCCATGGGGAATGTGACGACGACGAGCTACAGCGCGGATGGACTCACAAGCACGGCGACGCAGCCGAATGGCGCGACCATCATCACGACACGAGACTCTGCGGGGAACATACGGCAGGAGAGTGGCACGGGTCAACGAGAGATGAGCTACGAGTACTCCGTGAATGCCACCTGCACGGTGGTGACGACCTCCTCGAATGGCGCGGCGCTGAGTCGAGCATCCACGAATGGCTTCGGGCAGACGATTCTGCAGGAAGAGCCTTCCACGCATGGGTTTATCGGCACGCATAGCGAGTACAACGCGAAGAATCAGCTCGTAAAGCAGTACCGCGATGCTGATAACGCGAATGTGGAATCCATGGCGCCCACGCTCTATGAATACGACTCCTTCGGGAATGCCGTGAAGCAGACGCTTGCTCTGAGTAATTCTCCCACGAAGACGAATTCGCCGATGGTGGAGATGAGCTACGGCGCACCGGAGGTTATCGATGGAGAGGCGTACTCCGTTACCACACAGACGCAGTACAATGCGCAGGGCGAGCCTCTCACAGCCACGACCAAATCGCTCATTTCCGCACTTTCTGCCGTGCTTGAGAGCAAGCAGATGGTCACGGACATACGCGGCAACACCTCGACCACTTGGACGGAATATGGCTCGGGAGCCGAGCGGATCAGCAATCAGCAGATTCCGACCAGCCCGTTGCCCGCCACGGCGAGAATCGTCGATGGTTTCACGATGAGTTCGAGGGATACGGTGGGCATCCAGACATCCGCCTCCCGCCGCTACACGACAGAAGGACTCGAACTTAAGCAGACCGATGGGCGGGGCAACACGACAACTACGCAGAGTGACCTGCTCGGGCGCACCATCCGTGTGACTGACGCTGCCGGGAACACCACGAAAACGCGTTACCAACTCAACAACACGCAACCGAGTTTGGTTATCAATGCGCTTGGATACTCGACCTGCTCCAAGTACGACCTGAGAAACCGCAAGGTAGCCGAATACGGTACGGGCGCGCAACCCGCGACCTTCGGCTACGATGATGCGGATCATCTCACCCGCCTCACCACGTACCGAGCCACAGGCAAGGTGATTTCCACCGACCCGAGCGGACTGAAGGGCGACACGACCACGTGGGAGTATGATTTGGCCACGGGCTTGGAGCTTCGCAAGACCTATGCCGATGGCAGGGGAACGGTGAAGACCTATGACGCGTACAACAATCTCGCCACCGTGACGGATGCGCGTGGAGTGGCAGCCACTTACAGTTATGACATCCCGCGAGGTCTGCTTACGGGCATCAACTTTAGTGACGGCACGCCCGCACAGAAGTTTGCCTACAATTTCCTCGGGCAGTTGACAGCGGTACAGGACGCTTCCGGAGCGCGCAGTATCAGCTACGGTCGGTATGGAAGCCAGCTCGAGGAGGTGCAGCAAATCGCCTCATCTCGCTTCCTGTTGCAGGAACAGCGGGATGCCTACGGGCGCAGCACAGGATACATCCTGAAGCGCAATGGCAACCGCCAATGCGCAGCTTCCATAACGTACGGCACACTCGGACGCATTGCTTTGGCAGGATTTATCCATGCCGGGGCGGAGCATCAGTTCCGCTACGGTTACCTTGCAGGCAGCAACTTGCTGCAATCGCTCGCCATGCCGAATGGTGTGACGCTCACGCAGAGTTACGAGGAGAAGCGCGATCTGCTTACGGGCATGGATTATGTGCGAGACAATAGTCTCATCACGCAACGCCAGTACAACTACGATGCGCTTGGGAGACCGATGACGCGCGAGACGCGCTACCCGAACAAGGCGATTCACCATGCTGATACTTTCGCTTACAATAAACGTAGCGAACTCACGGGGGCGCTACTTGATGAGAATGCCTACACCTATGCTTACGACAACATAGGCAACCGTGAAATCGCTCAGGAGGTAGCCGAGGGCATCACCTATGCCGCCAACGACCTGAACCAGTACACGCGCATCAGCACGAATGGCGAGAACTTCACGCCGGAGTACGATGCGGACGGCAACCAGACACTCATCCAAACGAGTACAGGCATCTGGAAGGTGCAGTACAACGGACAAAACCGCGCCATCAAGTTTGAAAGCGGGGACGGTCGTACCGTCATCACCTGCGGCTACGATTACATGGGACGCCGGTTTGAGAAGAAAGTAGTCACCAACGGCACAACAACCCTGCACGAGCGTTACATCTACCGAGGCTACCTGCAAATTGCAGCTTATGACCTGCGCGAGGGACACGCCGAGCACCCGGATTTGCGCTTCATCATCTGGGATCCCACGCAATCTGTCGCCACGCGTCCTCTCGCCATCCGCGAGAACGGCGTATGGTACACGTATGGTTGGGACTTGACCAAGAACATTTGCGAGCTGTACGGGCAGGAAGGGTTCATCCGCACCATCTATACCTACTCACCCTACGGACAGGTCACAGCAGAAGGAGATGTCAACCAATCCATCCAATGGAGCAGCGAGGTGTACGATGCCGAGACGGGTTTGGTTTACTACAACTTCCGCTACTACAATCCACTCGACGGCAGGTGGACGAGGAGGGATCCGGATAGTAACCAATACTTCGAATATCATTTTTGTCTTGAGAATCCAGTTAACAAAATTGATAGTTTAGGCTTGAAAGAGATTAATGATTACGTAAGCACAGACAGTTTCAATAGACAATGTTGCCGATCACAGATGGTACAAGTTCAAAAAATCGTCTTCAGACCTTTTGAAAAAAGAGAGCACTTTGTTGGTCACGCGGCAATCTCATGTCCGGGTTTAGGAATACGAGGAAAGTATCCTAAAGACGGCTGCACGTTTATGCGGATCATTGGAAAGGCAGAAATTAAAAACGATAAATGGATGCAAGAACCTTCCGTGCGGAAATATCTATCAATAACAACGTATACAGCGTGTCCAGAATCATTGCAGAAAATACGAGATTTGATTGAGAAAAACACACAAAGTCCAGGACCATACTCTTTAGTTTGCGCAAACTGTGAAGATTGGGTTGACGCAATACTGTCGGGGGCGATGGAGAAGTGTTGTAAAGAAATTCAAAAAAGGGAGTCATTTATGCGCCCGATTATACATCCTCCAGGAACAAAACCAGTTGACCCTGAAATGCTAAGATCAGCTGGAGGTAGAGCTAGTATCCCTATAGGAGGCTTCTCAGTGTCATTTTAGTATTATTACAAAACAAAATTATTATGAACATAACATATTATCAATGTTTAAGGAGGATACTAGGAGTACTTGTATGTTTCTTTTGCATATGTACTGGCACTGCATGCGAATCAACAGATGAGGCTTATCAGCAATTTGTTGCAATAATCAAAGAATGTGATGATTACCATACAGAATTGCTAGATGTCTTGAAAGAAGCCAGTGAGAAGGAGCAACCGATCAGTGGGGAGCAACGACGTCAGATCAGGGAGAGATTCCTGAAACAAGCAAACAGAGTGGTACTATTGTATCAAGAATTTGACCGAAAAAATATCTCGATCAGCTCAACTAAAAGGGTGCAGGAATTACTAAGCAATTTCCGGCTGGAGATGCTGACCAAGGGTGCGAAATATCGACAACTCTGGCGTGAATGCTATAGGCGCGGTATTTTCTCTTCTCCGGATCCGGATATTATAAAAGGTTCCCTCGGATTTGTAGAAATCCGTACTAAGTACGACGAAATTTTCCACCAAGACACTGATAGGCGGATCAGAGACTGCGCCAATAATCTTCGCCTGCATTGTGGAATGGTCGCAGATGAACTCAACCAAATAAAACAAGGGGCTAATCCGGCTGCTAAAACGCAGGACTTGACCAAACTTTATGATGAGCTGCTAATGGATTACATGCTCGCGTCTGAATATGAACTAAATGATCCGGAAGGAGCCGATGCGAGTTGTCATGAATTCGTAAGGGTCGAAAAGACGGAAGTAAACCGAAAACTGATCCCCTTGGAAAAGGAGATAGAAACAAGCTCCCGTATCAACAGTAGCAGTATACAAAAACTATTTATTATTAACAGATGAACGCATATGTAAATCACATGCCCATCATGCGATTGGATCCCTTGGGTAATGATGTCCCTTTTATCCCACTTGGTATATAGAATTGTGCTGCAGAAGAGTTCTTATCACCACCACCTCCTCCTTGAGGAATCAAAAGTACGGGAGGGGTTAGTGGAAGCCAACTGGAAAAAAGCAAGTAATGGTACTTTAAACCCGCACATATCACCTGTGCATGGCAAAGACACATGCAACAAATGAAAGACAGAGGGAGATGTTCAACCCCAGCCACAAAGTCAAGCGCGACCTGCTCACAAAGATGAATTCCATCAGCAACACGGACGGTGGCCTCGTGGTGCAGCGCAATTACACGTACGACAAAATCGCCTCTTCTCGCTTCCTTTTGCAGGAGCATCGGGATGCGTATGGGCGCAGTGTGGTGTATGCGGGGGATGAGTGTGTGACGCCGGAAACCATTACGGAGTACGAACGCGATGCCGCTGACCGCGTGCTGA
>CANRET010000075.1 GCA_947629715.1 uncultured Akkermansia sp. | reverse complement strand
CATCGCTGAACACTTCGGTACACTAATTATGTCCGATCACCTTTCTTTTTTCGGTACACTATTTTTGTCCGATCACGATCTCTGTCTTCTTCAACGCATATAATCCGGCATAAATACGCGGGTCCACAGCCTTGCCGACGGCGCGTTGGGCCTCAAGCCAGGCATCGATGCCCTCCTCCGGGACTTCATGCACGATGATGTTCTCACCCTGCACTCCACCGCCCTGCCCACGATGCACCAGATCAGAGGCCAGGAAAAAAGAGATATATTCGGAAGTGATACCCGGCGAGGAAGGTCCGGCGTAGAGAAAACGCATTGTCCGAGCCTCGTAGCCGGTCTCTTCCAATAACTCGCGACGCGCAGCGTTCTCGGCGTCCTCTGCCTCGACGTCACCGATCAGACCGGCAGGAAAACAGATGCTCTGCTGTCGAATCGGTGGGCGATATTCCTCCACCAGCAGAATCCTCCCCTCCGGCGTCCGCGCAAAGATCATGGCCGCCGTGGTGTCATTCACGCGCTCGCAGTACTCCCAGCGCCCATCGCGCACGAGATTGACGAAGCGACCGTGGCAGAGCATCTCCATGGCGTCACTCGCGCACGAGCTTTTGGAAGCGCTCCAGAATGCGCTTGGTGATGCTACCTGCCCGTCCTGTGCCAATGGTGCGACCATCCAAGCTGGTGGCAGCTATCACCTCCGCCGCCGTGCCGGTCAGGAAGCACTCGTCCGCGCAAATGATGTCAAAGCGATTAAGCACTTTTTCCTCGCAAGGTATGCCGAGCTCGGCGCAGATATCCTGCACGGCATGGCGCGTAATGCCGCCAAGCGCTCCTTCGGTGAGTGGCGGGGTGATCACCACGCCGTCTTTCACGATGAAAATGTTGTCGCCCGTACACTCCGCCACATTCCCGCGCTGGTTGAGCATGAGAGCCTCGCCTGCGCCTTGCTGCACCGCTTCAATTTTGGCGGAGATGCTATTGAGGTAGTTGAGGCTCTTCACCTGTTGACAGAGTACATCCGGGTTGGGACGGCGGTACGAGCTGGTGATCAAGCTCAGGCCATTCTCATACATCTCCTTCGGGTAGAGAGCGATATTTTGCGCGATAATGAACATGCTCGACTTGGGGCAGTTGCGCGGGTTGAGTCCCAAATCGCCCACGCCTCGCGTCACCACCAGGCGAATGTACCCGTCCTGCATCCCGCTGGCATCCACTGTCTCCTGCGTCGCAGCGCACACCTCCTCGAAGCTCCACGGGCAATCAATCAACAGATAGCGCATACTGCTGAACAGACGTATGATGTGCTCCTCCAAGCGAAAAATCTTGCCGGAGTAGAAGCGAATCCCTTCAAAGCAGCCATCGCCGTACAGTGTCGCGTGGTCAAAAACGGATGCCTTGGCATCTTTTTCATCGACTAATTTTCCGTCAAACCAAATCTTCATAGGTGTGTGATGGGTTACGCCGCCTATTATAGAACGATTTGTTCTCTTGTGAAGAAAAAAATTCAGGTCTGTAATCGAGCTTTGGAAAATTCGTTTCCCGTTTTCTGTGCCCCTTCAATGACCTGATTTCAGCGGCAATGAGAGACTATTTTGGTTTGATGTCTTGTTATTTTTCATGACTCGCTTGGCGAGTCATGAAGGGTTGACATCGCTCCCCAAGCAAAACGTCACCATGAATTCCTCCGCTGCCCCCCTGATTTTTGTTATTAGCTTGTTGTAAATACATTGCTCTTACAACTATTGCGTGCTTACTTCTGGCAGCCGGTGCAGATGGCGCTGAAAAAGGGTGGAAGGTGCCCCACGGGGTTGGAGTTCTGTTTCATGGAAAGGCCAAGAAAAGAGGCGATAAAAAGGAGAGCAAGGATGAGAGTGCCGAAAAAAAATCATCATTGGAAGACAAGGGAGAAGCCCTTTTGCTCAAGAAATTGAGCGGCATCACCTCAGCAGCCAAACTGAACGCCCCGAACAAGCAGGGCATGACCCCGCTCATGGTGGCGGCATCGCGCAACCATCGTCTGGCCGTGTGCTGGCTGATTGCGAAAGGGGCGGATGTGAGAGCAAAAAACAAGGATGGGAAGACGGCGTATGAGCTCACCAGCGATATACGTCTGCGTGAGCTGCTGCGCCTCTGCGCGGAAGAAAAGGAGCCGCTGGACGAAAGAGATGCCGAGTGGGCCAAGAAAGTGGGTGCGGAAAAACTGCGCACAACCCTTCAAGGCCTCGACGTCATTTACCTGAGCTATGTGAGTCGCGATTGGAAAGGAGGAGCGGACATCAAGGGGAAAAACAAAGGGAAAAACGGTGACAAGCAAGTACTCGCCGCTGCCCACATCCCGCCGGAAAGTGTGGCCTTTCTTGTGCGCCAGGGCTGCGACGTGAATGCGCGCAATGATGACGGCTCCCCTGCCATAAGCGTCAACACCCCGTCCGAAAGCATTCGGCTTATGCTCGCTCTTGGACTCAAGCTGGACACAACCAAAGAGGCAGAGCAAAAGGCCGCCATCTGCGCCATGGTGGCTTCTGATGCCGTGAAAGAAGTCAAAAAAGCGCTCAAGGAGCATGCGGATTTGGTCAATCAGCGAGGTGATGAGAAGATCGCGACTGCAGCATTGTTTCGAGCGTTTTCCGATTACCTATCCGAAATACTTTACCCCGTGAATCTCCTATCGCTGGCGCAATCCGAAGAGATGGTCAAGGCGCTCATCGAAGCCGGAGCCGACCCCAAGCAAGGCACATATAACTTCAGCAACACGCTTGCTTACGCTGTATGGAGCCACCAGCCGGTTCCCGTGGTCAAGGAGCTCATCAAAGCTCTTGGCGCAGGCGCCAAACTCAACGGGGATGGGAAATCCATGCCTTCCCTGCTCTTCTGGGCGCAGGATGCCGCCACGGCCAGGCTGCTCATCGAGGCAGGAGCAGACCCAAATGCTAGCCTAAAAGATAGAAAAGACGTGGTGGAGGATACGCCACTGGATGCCGCTGCGTACGATGGACGACTCGACGTGATGAAAGAGCTTTTAGCCTCCGGAGCAAAACCTGATGCTTGCAAAACCCCCACCATCCAGCAAATTTTCTCTTCTTTCAAAGACCGTGTAAACGCCAGTGGACTCCGAGGACAAACAGCCACCGATCGCACCATCACCCCGAATTTCCGTGCCCGTATCCAGCGCATGCGCTTCTTGCCGGATATCATCCGCGCCCTGATCAAAGACGGAGCTAAGGTGGATGCAGACACCTGGGCGGCAGCCCTCGCCCTCTCTCGTTTTCCAAGAACGTGCGATGACATGCCCCTGCGCGACCAGCTCGCTGCCTACCTCCCCATACTCGACGCTCTCAACGAAAGCAGCGCCAAATTGCCAACCAACGCGCTTACCACATTGGAAATCCCGTATGATGTAAAAGGAGATGACCTCTGCCCCATTTTTGAAAAGTTGATTGCCCTGGGAGCCGACCCCAAAGCTACCGATGAAAACTCAAGAACTGTCCTCTTTAGGGTGCGAGACGCCCAAAGCCTGCAAGGCCTCATGAAAGTCGGGCTTGACATCAATGCCCGGGATTCAGCTGGCAACACGCCCCTGCTCTACATCGCGCGCGATTATTCTGAAAACCTCACCTTGGATCTGTACAAAGCGGCAGTTGCTGCCGGGGCGGATGTCAAGGTGAAGGATAAGGAAGACTACACCCTGCTGCATGCCTCAGCTCACTCTACGGATCCGTCTGCCATTGATGTCGTCCGCGAACTCCTGAAAGCCGGGCTGGATGTCAACGGCAAAGATCAGGAAGGAAAGACGCCTATTTTCTACGCATTGTCAAAGCCTATGCTGGACTTTCTCATTCAATCCGGCGCCGACCCCAAAATAGTTGATAAAAAAGGCAACACAGCAATTTACTTCGCCTTGAACGTATTTAATGATCCCGGTGCCGAAATTATCCGCACGCTGGTAAAAGCCGGTGTGAATGTAAATGCCCGCAGCAGGTCGAGCGAAGCGCCTCTCGATCGATTCGCTAAGGAGGCCTACATTGAAATTTCTTACACTTTCGATGACTTTTCAAAATACAGGGCTCCTGTCTTGGACGCCCTGCTTGAAGTGGGAGCAAGGCTCGACCCAAAGAACGCGGAGGATGCCAAGGCCATCGAGTACCTCAAAAAGAGTTTCAAGAAGTTCCCGATCTACGAGCAAATCTTCAAGAAGCACAACTGCTCCCTACCCTGATCGTCTCCGCAAAAGACGAGATTTTTCCTCCTTTCCAACGGCGGCAAGACCCTGTTGCAGCTCGCTCAGGAATACAAGCACACCGCTTGCATCCGGGAAATTCAAGAGTATCTCGCCGCTTCCTCCTTTAACTACCGGCGGTGGAATCGCATTGATCGTCCTCCTCATCGGCGGTGCTGGGCTCTTCCTCCGCCGCAGAACAACGCACTGATTTTTTCCAAAGCGTGGCCCGCTTTTGTCTTGCTTTTTCCCTTGTAACAGATACACTACGCGTAGTTTCACGCATTCCCTTCATGAACATGCACATTGCCGTCACTTCTTCCGATTTGTTATTGGCTCACATTAAGCGATTTATCACATGTTTACTCGCCGTTATGCTGATAAGTCCAAGCATGGCGAGCGGTCAGGAAAAGGAAACGGCACCGGTTCTGCCTCAGCAGGGAGTAGAGCTGCTCTTCCCAGTGGATACGGGGAAACAGGCAAAGGGCGCCAAGCTCAGCAAAGCAGAAAAACTTGCCGATGCTCTGCTCAAGAAGCTGAAGGCCATCGAAAAGGACGGTGACATCAACTCCACGGACGAGCAGGGGCAGACCGCCCTCATGCACGCCGCCGAGCAGGGTAACAAACTCGCCGTCTGCTGGCTCGTAGCCAAAGGCGCGAATGCCTCCATCAAGAGCAAAACTGGCAAGACGGCGGGGGATTTCGTCAAGGAAGAGAATGAAAACATGAAAGACCTTCTCAAGGCGTGCTGCGAGGAAAAGCTGCCTCTCCCCGAGGAAGAAAAACATCGCTACAAATCAGCCGAGGAAGCCCAGAAGAAGTTGGAAGAAACATCCTATCTGGATTCGGCAGCGATGGCTTTACGCGCAGGAGCGCATGCTGATCGTCTCCCTCCGAAGATATACCGTGGGACCCCCGGGGAAAGTCTGGCATTTTTGATACGTCATGGCATGCCTGTGGCGCCGTTTAACAAGACCGATTGGAAGGATGCAACGCCACCGCAATTACGCCTTCTGCTGGCGTGCGGCATGCCCAAGGGGAGCGACGATACACGCAAGAAGCTCATTTTTGCTTTGCTGCTGGACGATATTCCCGGCATTGAGGCTTGTCTGCAGCAAGAGCCGAGTCTGGCCAGAGAAGCAGAATACTATGGGCGCGCGCAATCTGCCGCCGCAGTGCAGGCTCTGCTGAAAGCAGCCGGGGAAGTGCCCGATGGGGCAGCCTGCCTGAAAGCGGTACTCGAAAATAGCTACAACGGCGCCGCAGTGAAAGCTCTGCTGGATGCCGGAGTTCCCGTCCCCAAGGATGAAGAAACTCTGGAGCTTCTTGTTCCTAATTATTACACTGGGGAAGATTACGCAACCTATGATGGAGAGCTTCGCAGCAAACCGGGCGTGGTGCAAGCCATGTTGGATGCCGGGCTCGACCCCAACTATACCTTTTCTGATGGCAACACTCTGCTCCACTGCGCTACAGATCACGGCAATCTCGCTATCGTCCGAGCTCTACTGAAGAAAGGGGCTAACGTCAACGCGCTTAATAAAGACAACGATACGCCTCTTTCTCTCATCTTTGCCAACAAGCATGAGTGTGGAAACGCAGCGAATGAGGGAGCCATCGTACAAGCTCTTCTCAAGTCCGGCGCCAAGATCGACCTCGGGAATCTGAGTCAAAAACTCGAAGATGCGGTAATTGACAACGGCTTTGTCTCCCCTCGTAGTAAGAAAGAACAAGACGAATTCATTGCCGGTCTCAAGGCTGTCCTTCAAGCGGGTTTCAAAGTGCCGGCAAATATCTTGCTGTATTGCGGGAATCCCGACATGCCGGATGCCAAATGGGAGGAAGTCGCCCTCCTGCTGCTGGAGCACGGGGCAGACCCCAAGGCAACGTCAAACGAAAAGTGGGATAATGGCAAAACCACCCTCATGGAAGCCGGCTGCTTAGGTCCCCGCATCGCGCAGAAGCTCCTTGATGCCGGCGTGGATCCCAACGCCGTGACCACAGATGGCGACTCAGCCTTGAAAAACGCCCTTACCAGGAATCACGCCGAGGTGGCTAAACTCCTGCACGATAAAGGCGCCCGCTACAGCGGCGACCTCCTTATCTGCCATCCGGACTGCATGCAGATCATGCTGGAGGATGGAGCCAAAATACCCTCAACAATCTACGAGGATCTCTTTGATCACGGCACCATGCACTCCTCGCATCTTGCCCTCACTCAGGAACAGTACGCCCGAGTCATCGAACTTTTGGAAAAGGCAGGGGCTGCCCCCGACTCTGTTGCATTCAATGACCTGAAGGCCCGTAACGAAGTTGCAAAACGTGCCTTTGTGAGCAGTTTCCAGGATCCCCAAACCAGGGATAAGGACGGTAATACCCTGCTCTTTCTCGCTGAGGGTGCAGACATCGAAAAGCTCATCCGAGCCGGAGCCGATCCGCATGCCGTCAATAATAAGGGGGAAACACCGCTTTTTCGTGCCCTTTCGCTCGAAGACATCCAAACCTTCATGCGCCGCGGTGTGCGCATCAACACGCAGGATCATGAAGGCAATACAGCGCTCATGACTCTTGTCCAGAGAGGCAGCAGTGCCGAAACTGTCAAGGCTTTTCTCGATGCAGGAGCAAATCCGAACCTCAAAAACAAAGCGGGAAAAACAGCTCTGCAGATCGCTCGAGAAAAGAAGCTGGACCATATCGTGAAACTCCTCAAAGGTCGCGGCGCACGGGAGGAAACAGACAACCCTAACGCAAAAGACAAAGATGGGCGCACGACGCTGATGCTGGCCGCGCTCGACCCCGACGGCCTCAGCCGCCTCAAGGAATGCATCGCCCGAAAAGGAAACGTTAACGCCCGGGATAACAAAGGATGCACCGCCCTGCGCCTGCTCATGGGGCGGGATGGCGATATCAACAGTAGCGTGCAGGAACTCCTCAACGCCAAAGCCGATGTCAATCTCGGCGATTTCACCGACTTCACCCCGCTCATGACTGCCGCCTGCTACAAAGATACCGCCAAGCGTCGCTTCCGCGTGCAGCGTCTTATCGGTGCCAGGGCCAATGTCAATGCCGCAGGAAAAGCAGGAAACACGGCTGCCATGCACCTGCTGCTCCACTATGATGACCCGGACACGCTGCGCATGCTGCTGGACGCCGGAGCGAAACTGGATCACAAAAACGGCGAAGGCAAGACGATGCTCGACCTGGCTACGGAAAACCACCGGAGCGCCTGTATCAAGCTGTTGAATGAGCGTAAGGCCCCCGGCGCGCAAACTGATCCCAAGGCGCGCGATTCCGAAGGACGCACCGCGCTGATGCTGGTCGTTCGCAAAAAAGGGAGTGAAGGAGAAATCCGATCGCTCCTCCGTCGGGGCGCGGACATCAACGCACGCGACAATGGCGGCAACACGGCCCTGCACCATCTGCTCACCGTGGGGGGAAATATCGATGCTCGCCTGGAGGCCCTCCTGGCTGCTCATCCCGATGTGAATCTCACCACTTACTATGGAACGACGCCGCTGATGATTCTTGATGTGTGTGCTGATCCCAAGGAGAGCGCGTCTCGCATCAAAAAGCTCCTCGCATGCCACGCCAAAGTCGATTTGAAGGATGCTGGCGGCAGAACCGCTGCCATGCGCTATGTGGAAAAGGGCGACAACGCAGGAGCCCTCCGACTTCTGCTCGATGCCGGTGCGGATCTCGAACTCAAAAATAAGAATGGCAAGACCCTGCTGCAGCTCGCACAGAAACACAAGCGCACCGCTTGCGTCCGGCTGCTCCAAGAGCATCTCGCCGCTGCCGACTCCAATCGCCGGTGGTGGTACATTATTGGAGGCGCATTACTCGTCCTTCTCATCGGTACCGCCGGCTTCTTCCTACGTCGCAGAAAATAGCGTGATCGGACATAATTAGTGTACCGAAGTGTTCAGCGATGTTTGACCGTCATAGTTTTTGATGTCCTCAGAAAGCAT
>CANRET010000074.1 GCA_947629715.1 uncultured Akkermansia sp. | reverse complement strand
AAAGTGCCACTCCAGAGGCTGAGACTGAGGGCAACGTGGGATACGGATGTACTTGATGATATATTGTTTGGCAACGATTTAGAGCATAAATGAACCTCTTGTCTCTTTCCTTAAAATGAATCCAGTTTTCAAATGCGTTTGCCCTGGGAATTTCTCTTGCAATTTGGGCTAAAATGGTTATCTTGGGCATGGAAGTTTTTTTTGTTGTTGCCCCCTCAGAATACTCTTTTCTGAGGAAACAAATCAACCTTCCTTTTTTGTCTTCTCTTACCCTCCCTCATAATTTTTCTTGGGACGGATGTACTCGCCTACCGTACAAACATCAGAAAAAACGGGAGGCAAAGGGAGGAGAAGTTCTCTTCTTTGTGGGGAATTTTTGAAAATTGCGGATAGACTTCCTTCGACAGGACACCTATGACATCCCCTTCCCCTCACTTCATTCGCAAAACAACATCTCTTCGTGAAAATCTTCTCCCTACACACAGAAAAAATGAGAAGCTTGAACAAATAAAAAATTACTGTCATGAAGCAGTTTGAGCTTGATTCGAAGAGCTTTTGTGATAGAAAGGATTGAGTAACGTTCTCTTTCTTCTGAGAGAATGTTCTGGAACACAACGCAATCAACAACAAATATGGACACACAAGTTTCTGTACTTTGCGATTACGCAGCTGACTATCAGGGGAAGCTTTGCGTGCAAGGGGCGTTTGACACGCTGTTTGCACGTCAATTTCCGGTGGTGCATCCAGCCTGCTCACTGGCTTTGCGCTTTTGTATGGTTCCGGAAGATGCCGGTGAACACAAACTGGGCATCACCATCGTAGATGAGGATGGCGTGCCGCTGGACAAAGAGCGTATGCCTATCATGGCTGATTTGCGCGTAGGTCTGCCGGAGGGCGCTTCATTCTTAACGCGCAACTTGGTGATGAACTTCCAAGGGCTCCGTTTCACAAAGACCGGCACATATTCGGTGGATGTGACACTGGACGGCGAGCTGCTTTCCCGCACGCCTCTCCGGTTAGTGCAGGTGCCAGCGGAGGAAAATTCCTCAGCTGATCAGAATGCTTCCCAAGCCTGACAAGCGCAAGGGACCTACATTTTCCCGAGCGCAGGGCTTTCCCTGCCTCGGGATTTTCTTTACGGAAGCAGAGCGGATTTGAAACTCATTGCTCCAGCGAAGCTTGCTCTGCGCTGTTGCTTGACGGCAGTGTTTGGGGTGGTCGTGTGCGTCTCGGTTGCGCAGGCGCAGCAGACCCGCATTTATCGCGTTGGTGACCGTCGAACAAGCATTCGTGCGGTGCACGACCCCGGGGAAGCGTATCTGAATGCATACCGCCTGTGCCGAGAATCGGAAATCTTGGCAGGGAAGCAGAGCTACAATGCGGCCTTGCGCAAGGGACAGGAAGCGGAACGTTTGTTGGCTGCCATCGTGCGCGATTTTCCTAATTGGAAGAACAATCTGGTAAGCGCGCGCCGACGCTTGCTGGCAGAGAACATGCAGACATACCGTAAGCGAGCGCAGGAAGTGCTGCCGGTGGAGCGGCGAACATCGTACGCTTCGACATCCGCAGAGTTGCCACAGACCAGAACGCCCGTGGGTTCCGGAACTTATGAGCCAATTGAACTGCCAAACTATGAGACAACTGATCGCAAGCTCTACCAAGCGCTGGCCCGAGCCCAAGAAGAATGCCGCCGCATTGCCCAGGCGTACACGGAACTCAATACGAGATTTCAGGAAGTACAGAAAAAGCTGGTGGCAGCTCAGAATGAACAGCAGCTCTACAAAGAGCGTTACGAAAAACTCCGAGCGCAGGTCACAACCGAACGCGCAGCTGGCAACAGCGTAGTGGACTCACTCTCCCGCCAGTTGTCTGATATGGAGAGCAAATATCGTAATTCTCAAGAGGCATTGAAAGAGGCTGAAGAACGCTCCGTTACTTTGGAAACGCGTCTCACCGAAACCTTGCAAAACCTCGAAAAAGTCACTCGCGAGCGCGATTCCCTCTCCCGCGAAAATGAACAACTGCGCGCTATCGTCGAACTCAATAGTCCGGAAAAAACAAAAGCTCTGCTGGACCAAAATCTGACCTTGGCCGAGCAGCTCAAAACGGCCCAAGAAAGGATCAACGAGCTTGAATCCATGCAAACCGGAGCCAGCGATCAGAATGAAGTGCTTTCCCGCCAATTAGAAGAAGCTCGCGCCGAAGCCTCCCGCCTCCGTGAGGAACTCAACAACATCTACGATGAGAATATGGGCTATCGTCAACGCATCTCCGAGCTCTCAGAACAACTCAATAATATGGAAGCGGACCTCGCCGCTCGCGAGAAACAACCCGTAGCGGATCCTGTCGTGATTGAAGAGAACAAGCTCCTGCGAGCCATGGTTGATAAGCAGCGCAAAACTCTGGCTATGCAGGAGCAAAGCCGTCGTCTGCTCATTGAAACTTACCGTAAACAACACGACAATAATCCGGAGGCTCTGACAGCTCTTGAACAACTCCAAGAAGAGAGTTCTCCGGAGTTGACTGAACGGGAGAAAAAACTGCTTGACGATACGCAACGCAAAATCACCGAAGGCGTGGATGAGGAAGGCAATGCCGTGCGTGTAAATATGGAGATGCAAACGCTTATGGACTTGGCGAACAAAGCCTTTGCCAAAGGACGCTACGTGTCTGCCGAGCAGATGTACCTAACGCTCTATGATCTGAACCCTGACCATTTACCAGGACTTATCAACTTGGGCACCATTCTCCTCTACAACAACAAAAGCAACGTTGCACTCAACTATTTGAACCGCGCCACACGTCTCGCGCCGGAGATGTCCATCGGCTACTATCTCTCCGGAATTGCATATTATCGTTTGGAACGCCTCAATGAAGCCCAACGTATGTTTTCACACGCCGTCCAGCTTGACCCGGGCAACGCGGAGGCCTTCTTCTATCTGGCAAATATTGAGGGTATCAGCGGCGCCTATGATCGCGCTCTCAAACACTACGCCGCAGCCGTGAAAATCAACCCGGATCTCGTTGATGCCCACTATAACATGGCTCGCCTTTACGCTGAATCCGGCCGAGTTCCGGAAGCAGCACGTTCGTACGACCGAGCCGTTCATGGCGGCGCTATGCCAGACCAGGAATTCGAGCAGTTCCTGCGTAATCACCCGGATAATGAGAAACGTCCCGGAATTGATTTGGTCACCTCCGTGAAACCGGATGAAGAAGCGCGCCATCTGCAAGAGGGAGAATCCAAAGTTGATCCCCTGCAAGACCAAAAGCCCAAAGATTCCTCCGTTCGGCCCGTCACTCAATCCGCCACTGAAACGGAAATGCCAAGCAACTTCGCCGAGATGGTAGCAGAAGCGTCCAGGCCTGTTGCGGATGTGAAAACGCCCTCTTCAGCTGGGATTGGACATGAACTACCCGCTGAAGTTTTCCGCGACATCCGCATGCGTACACGTCTCGGCTTACGTACACTCCGCCTCAAGCGTCCAGAACCTCAACGCCTTCGATCTCGAGGCGGGGAAAATATAGAGCAAATACGTCGCCAATCAGAAAGGCGATAAATCGATGAAATAGCATGCAATGGTCCCATGGAAGTGCCAAAGGATAACAGAGCCATGCTGTGGAAAGAACTCGTGGATTATATGCGGAGGCACCACGAACAGGCGGCCTGCGCGCGAGAAATGCTTTGCTTCTTGGACAGTACCAGAGCTTGTTTTGAACGTTCTCATGCCGCTGGACACTTCACCGGATCGGCATGCCTACTCAGTCCGGACGGGAAAAAGATATTGTTGATGCTACATCGGAAATTAGGCAGATGGCTTCAACCGGGCGGGCACGCGGATGGTGATCCGCAACTTCTTCGCGTGGCATTGCGGGAGGCTCAGGAGGAGAGCGGCATCATGGGCATTATTCCAATGAGTTCGCGCATATTCGACGTGGACATCCACACCATTCCGTCTCGACCGGAGTCCGGGGAAGGCGCTCACCTGCACTATGACGTGCGCTATCTGCTTCGTGCTCCGCATGAGCATTTCTGCATCAGTCCGGAATCCGTTGAGCTGCGATGGATGGATCGGAACGAATTGTTGAATCCGGAGTTCTCCGTGGATGAATCCGTACGTCGCCTTGCACGAAAATCTGCTGTCCTGTGTTGTTGATCCCCCTGCGACATCATTTCGCTCCCATCTGCAATTTAGAATTGGAAAATTCCGCCGTCTTGAACCATTGGCTCGGTACTTCGTCCAAACATCTGATGATTGTGGAGCCGATTGGCAGCCACGCAGGCCTGCTCCAAAAGAGAGTGCAAGGCGCTTAACCCTTGCCCGCATGGCGCACCGACAAGTTCATCTTCCTTGAGGTCGATCCTAAGGTATCCGGCGCCTGTGTTTCAGTTTGTAGAAGGTAGAAAAAACTCGCATGGTGCGATTCTCCCTTGAAATATGGGAGGTAGAAGGATAGAATGGCAGCGATGAGCAGCGTTGAGCCAGATATTTCCCCAGTGAATCAAGCCGAACGAGGTCCGCAGAATGTGGTGGGTGATGGAGCGCACGCGCTTATTGCAACTGCAGCGGCCTTTGTTGTCCTCTTCGGTCTGAAATACACGAGGGATGTAACCGTACCCATTGTACTGGCTGCATTTTTGGCAATTGTGAGCTACCCGATCATTGAATTATTGCGCAAGGCGATACGCTTCCCGCACTGGCTGGCCGTCGCCTGCACTGTGCTGGCGGATATGGGAATTCTCTACGGATTGGCAAGCCTCGTCAAATTTTTGGCGGCGGACATGAAAGCCACCTTGCAAGGGAATTTCATGCCTCACTTGGCTCGTCGTGTAAACGAACTGCTCACGTGGGCCGATCAGTTTTTCTTCGGGGAACAGCTGCGCAATCTCGTCGATTCCCCGATGAGCCTCTTCAACAGCCAACAACTCATCACACTCTCCCAATCGCTCACCGGACGGGTGCTTTCCTTTATGTCAGTGACCGTACTGGTCCTGGTTCTCATGACCTTTATGCTGGGCGAAGCACCGCTTTTTCGTCGTAACCTAAACAACCTGCCAAACAGCTTACGAGGCGAGTTCAAGGTACTCACTGCTCTGCGTGGCGTGCAGAAGTATCTGATCATAAAAACGCTCGCCAGCGTGAGCACGGGATTGCTTGCTTGGGCGCTTTGCCACATCATGAGGGTGCCCTTCGCTTTCATGTGGGGCTTTGTGGCCTGTGCCTTGAACTTTGTCCCGACTATCGGGTCCATCGTGGCGTCAATACCGCCAATCTTGCTGGCACTGGTCATGTTGGACTGGGGGAGCATGTTCATCGTAGCCGGCGGATACCTGGGCATCAACTTCGCCATCGGCAACGGCATTGAACCGCTTTTTCTCGGCAAACAATTCGGCATATCTACATCCATGGTACTGATATCGGTGATCGTATGGGGCTGGGTTTGGGGTCCGATAGGCATGTTGCTCGCAGTGCCCCTCACCATGTTTCTGAAGCTGGCAATGGAAAACTCCACGGATTTGCAATGGGTAGCAGCAATTATTGATGATGCGCCTCAACCGGAATCTCGTCCGGAGCAGAACTTGCCAAACGGTCCTCGTATTTGACACTTTCAAAAAACTGACACCTGATCTTATGCATCAATTCGCTTACAAAAACGGTTCGCTACACTGCGAGAATGTGGATCTTGCCGCCATCGCTGCAACCTATGGCACTCCCACTTTCGTGTACAGCCGAAACACTATCCTAGCTGATCTGGATGAGCTGCAAAGGGCCTTTGCAGAGCTGGACGCACATATCGCCTACGCCATCAAGGCATGCTCTAACGGAGCAATCTTGCAACTGATGGCGAAGCGTGGAGTGGGCTTCGATATCGTATCCGGCGGAGAACTATGGCGCATTATTCGAGCAGGAGGTGATCCCTCGGCTTGTACCTACGCCGGCGTTGCAAAAACGGAGGAAGAGATACGCTACGCGCTTGAATGCGGTATTTACTGTTTCATCTGCGAAAGCGAGGATGAACTGCGCGCCATCAACCGCATCGCTTCAGACGCAGGAAAACAAGCGCCTGTAGCTGTGCGCGTGAACCCAAATGTGGATGCGCACACCCATAAGTACATCACCACCGGTACAAATGAAAACAAGTTTGGTGTGGATATCTCGCGCATTGAACAACTTTACGCCACTATTGCAGCTGAAATGCCCCGCCTGCGCATTCGAGGCTTGCAGATGCACATCGGCTCTCAGCTCACCGAAGTGCAGCCTTTCGTGACGGCAGTTCAAAAAGTAACCCCTCTGGCGTCTCAACTTAAGGAGCTGTACGGCATTGAATTTTTGAGTATCGGCGGCGGCATCGGCATCGTTTATGACGGCTGTCTGGCTTCCGGCAATCTGGATTGGTGGAAAGAGCATCCGGAACAAATCACCATCGCATCCTATGCACGGGCGCTCATTCCTCTGCTCAAACCGCTCGGCCTGCGCATCCTGCTGGAGCCGGGACGTCGTCTGGTAGGCAATGCGGGAGTACTGCTCACTCGCTGTATATACGAAAAGAGGGGTGAGAGTAAACTCTTCAAGATGATTGACGCGGGAATGAATGACATCATCCGTCCTGCTCTTTATGAAGGCTACCACGAGATTTGGCCTGTGCGCGAACACAATGACGATTCTGTGGTGGTTGATGTAGTAGGTCCCATCTGCGAATCCGGCGATTTTCAAGCCCAAAATCGCAGCATTCCGGATGTAAAACCCGGAGAATTGCTCGCAGAGCTGAGTGCCGGCGCCTACGGCTCCAGTATGTCCTCCACCTACAACTCTCGTCCCCTCGCAGCAGAAGTCATGGTGGACGGCGACAAGATCACTCTTATCCGTCGTCGCCAAACGCTTGAATCCATGGTTGCCGATGAAATCCTGCCCACCCCCTGAGCAGTTTTACGATGCAACAAAGCCGGAGGATTTGGCTTTGCACAACTCGCAAACCTTTTGATGCCGCTTCTACAGTTTAAAACTACTCTGTCACACCGGATTTGCAAACTCCGCATGCAAGAGTACTATCGTAAACCGTAAATTCTCATGTCTCGTCTTTCCATTCCCGAATATGTGATGGCGCTGGCGCATGTGGCAGCCTTACGCTCTGAAGACCCCTATCGCAAGGTGGGAGCGGCGGCATTGGATGCCGACAACCGTGTGATCGGCACGGCCTACAATGGACTCTACCCGGGCTTTACCGCTCCGGCAGGTTTTTGGAACTCGCGCGATGAACGGCAGAAGTTTATGCTCCACGCGGAAATTAACCTGTGTAGTCTTTTCAAACGCGGAGAAGTCAAAATCGTAGCATGCACCACGATGCCCTGCACCTCCTGCATGCAAGCGCTCTGCGCTCATGGAGTCAAGATCATCTACTACGGTGAGGACTACGACAAATCAGAAGCCAGAGCCATAGCGGACCTCTATGGGGTACAGCTCATCTGCGTACCCGACTATCCTCTCTCAAACTTGCCGTTGGTACGGCAAAGAACGGATGCAGCTACGCACGACTGAGCATGGAGGTGAGCTCCTGCTGAAAGCTCTGCATCTCCTCCGGAGAGGGAGTACCGGTGAGCTTACTCCAACCGAAACGCCCAAGCCGGTCAATCTGCCACGCCCCTTCCGCGCCGCCCGGAAAATGAGCCTTTCCTGAAAGCAATGTGCCGGGCAGCTGCAAATCGTCCAGTTCCACGCGCACTTTACTGCCCTGCTCCTCCGTCTCAACATCCTGGGCCTCTTCCTGACGATCGGGCGACTTCTTCTCCGGGGTTTGCTCAGACTCAGCGGTAAGATCGATACCGTGATCCAACATTAAAAATCTCACCTCCATGAAGGTAAGGTGCAGGTCAAATTCACTCTGAAGCCTCTTTTGAATGCCATTGAGATCCGTGCCTTCCGCCGCCCATGCTTTGATGGCTGCCAGCTGATGTTCATTCACCGTGACGCTCATGCCGCCATCATATCACCTCGTACTCATCGTGTCAATTCAATGGAAATATACAACAAGGCAAACGCATTTGAAAACCTGGGAGCAGAATTGGACGTATGGAATTTAGCATCAATAAATTATTTAAATTATTGATATTAAATATAAAATATAATAGGATACAGGAATGCACCACCTCATTGCAAAAATCGACCTGATGGAAGACCCAAGGACCGGCAACCCAGAGACACATAAGTTGACGGACATCGTTTTTATGGTAATCGCGGCAGTCGTAGCGGGTATGTCAACATGGGA
>CANRET010000073.1 GCA_947629715.1 uncultured Akkermansia sp. | reverse complement strand
AGGAATCAGGAATCAGGAATCAGGAATCAGGAATCAGGAATCAGGAATCAGGAATCAGGAATCAGGAATCAGGAATCAGGAATCGTTTTGTTACGAGCATTATTTGATGAAATATATGCACCTTCTGATTATTGATCAGCGTTACCGTACGGACGACATGGAACGGGTAATTCAAATCATCAAAAGCTATTCATAAATGATCCACACAGAACCATATTCACGAAAAAGCTAAACATTGGGGGATAAACATCAATACGATGGCGGAAAATACAATGGAGATACAGGACATATCAGCGGAGGAGTACGCGAAAGTGGTTACTCAGCCTTTCTCTAAGTTTGATACAGCGGAATTTGTGGAGTTGAACAAGAGAAAAGTTGATGCCGTCAAATACCTTCTCTTCAGAAACAACAAGGTAAGATTTGGATTGGTGGCCGGTATCAAGGAGCAAGTCTTCTTAGCTCCCTTTTCTTCAACCTTCGCTATTTTCTCGGAAGTTGCCCGTGATAACCCAATTGAGTATTATAGCGATGCTGTCGAACAATTGTGCCTGTATGCCGGCAAATCCGGTATTCGCGCCATTCAATTCGGTTTACCGGCGCTCGCCTACGATGCCATCCATGTCACTAAATTTCTGAATGCCCTGGTCAATCACGGATTTAAACCCGACATATGTGACATCAACTATGAGTACAAATTGGGACGTTTTAATGAAGGGTATATTAACACAATTCGGAAGAACGCCAAAGGCAAGTTACAGAATTCCCTAACCTACGGTTTGTCTTTTGAAAAGACCGAGGATGTCCCCCTTGCCTACGAAATTATCAAGCACAATCGAGAGTCCAGAGGGTATCCCCTGCGCATGACGTTGGAGGAGGTGCTTCAAACAATGCATGTGATTCCGACTGATTTCTTCTTGGTTAAAAGTTCTGCAGGGGTAGCAGTGGCAGCAGCCATGGTGCATCATCTCACCGCACAGGTCTTAAGGTTGGTCTATTGGGGGAATGAGCCGAGCGCGAAGGGATTAAATAGCATCAATTTTCTCTCCTTCAAGCTGTTTGAGTATTATAAGGACAAATCTCCTCAGACAAGATTGATAGATATCGGGACTGCCTCTGTAGATGGTGTGCCTAATTATGGTCTGTGCACTTTTAAGGACAGTATCGGATGTAGTTGTTCGCCCAAGTGGACGCTCACTAAAGAGATAGCTCCAAAGTAAAGTCATGATCCCCTTCCTCAATTTACAGCAAATTAACAACCGTTTCCGCGCGGAGATAGACGCGCGGATAGGGGCTGTGCTCGACCGCGGCTGGTACCTGCAAGGGGAGGAAAATGAGAAATTCTGTAAACATTTTGCCGAATACTGTGGCGCGAAGTATTGCCTCGGTGTTGCGAACGGGCTGGAGGCCATCAGCCTCATCATTCGCGCTTACGGGTTCGGCAACGGGGATGAAGTCATTGTGCCCGCTAACACCTTTATCGCCTCTATCCTGGCAATTTCGCAGAATGGCTGCACGCCTGTGCTCGTGGAGCCGGATCCTACGACCTATTGCATCGACCCGGAGCGCATCGAGCAAGCGGTCACGCCTCGCACAAAAGCGATCTTGGTGGTGCACCTCTACGGACAGGCTACACCGATGGAGAAGGTGTGGGAGGTTGCGCGTCAGCACGGCCTGAAGGTGATTGAGGACGCGGCGCAGGCGCACGGTGCGATGTACCAAGGAAAACGTGTGGGCAATCTCGGCGATGCAGCGGCATTCTCCTTCTATCCCGGCAAGAACTTGGGTGCGATGGGGGATGCGGGTGGCATCACGACAAGTGACGCCGCGCTTTATGAAAAAGTAAAAGCCCTCGCCAATTACGGCTCCGATTACAAGTATCACCACATCTACAAAGGTACTAACTCGCGGTTGGATGAGTTGCAAGCCGCTGTGCTGGATGTGCGCCTGACTAATCTGGATGCAGATAACGCACGTCGTCGCGAAATTGCGCGTTTTTACCGGGGGCATATCAGCAATCCGCTCATTACTCTGCCGGAAGTGTATGATGAGGCGGCGCATGTGTGGCACGTATTCGTGGTGCGCTGCAAGCAGCGCGATAGCTTACAGCAGTACCTGAGGCAACACGGAATTGAAACGAATATCCATTACCCAACGCCTCCGCATAAACAAGGCGCTTACAGCGAGTGGGCAGACCAATCTTATCCCATCACGGAAGAAATCCACCGAGAGGTTCTCAGCCTTCCCATCAGTCCTGTGCTTACTGAAGGAGAGGTTCGGGAAGTCGTAGAGACGCTCAATACATGGAGGGTGACAAGATCATAGGTAAACGAAACGCAAACTTATTATGAAAACATCGAAACAAAAGGATGAGTATGATTTGATTTTTAGCTTGGGTGAACTCTGTTCATGTACGCAGACTTTGAGAATGACTGGATTGCAGTTGTTTTCATACCCATTTGATTGGCTGGGCGGTTCCTCTTTCATGGGGAAGTGTCAAATTCTCGCTACTCGCTTCGCTCGCTACATTGATAGAGAAGACTTGGAATTTTCTTACGAGGAAAGGAGTATTCGTTGCCGGGCTTATCATAATAAGCACAACGATATAATTTTCAATCACGACTTTCCCAAGGAGCTGTCTCTGGATGAGAGCTATCCACAGGTGCGTGAAAAGTACGATCGCCGAATCAGGAGGTTGCTTTCGAGCATTGAAGGGTCTGCTGATGTTTTAATTGTTTGGATAGAGGCGCCTATTACAAATCATGTCGTTCTCGATCGTCAGGAAATTATCGAGGGATACAATCTTATAAGAAACGCTTTTCCTGGTACTTCTATTGATATGCTGTACATAGCGCGAGAAAAGGAACCTTCAGATGAATATCTAACGCCGAATGTGAGAAGAATAGCGCTGGATTATAAAGACTATAACTCGGAGTTCGACTTCTTGCCTAATTTTAAATGTCTCGAACCTATTTTCCGAGAATATCGTTTACGAATTCCCCTATTGTATAGGATGAAGAAATTTGCTCTCAAAAAGCTCGTCGCGCTGGTTCCAATAAAGGGCAAGCGGCGGGAATTAAGAAAAAAATGGCATCTTTGATCCTATGTCGAATGACCTATGGCTTACTCATGTAATTCATTGGATTACGTATCCTTAATACCGAAATGTGTTTAAAACTTATGGGAGCCTTTTTTGTGGTAGGTGGACTTGGTAGGCGGCTTGGCAAAGTGATGCAGATAACGATTGCCGCCGCTGGAGCGTGCGCTTTTGTTGGGAGCATATCGCAAACCTACTCATCACCCTTCCTGACGCATATAAGGAAGCAGCGCTCGTGTGACATGAGCCATTACCCCAACGCCGCCGCACAAACAAGGAGCCTACAGCGAGTGGGCAGAGTGTTCTTATTCCATCACGGAGGAAATCCACCGAGAAGTTTTAATCCTTCCCATCAGCCCTGTGCTCACCGATGGGGGAGCTCAAGAAGTCGCAGGAGCGCTCAATACATGGGCGGTAACAAGATCTTAAATTAAAAACCCTGACTATATGATGACAATATCGACCCCAAAGAAAAGATACGATTTGATTTTCAGCTTGGGTGAAGCCTGCTTATGTACGCAGGCTTTGAGAATGGCCGGATTGCAGTTGTTTTCGTACCCTTTTGACTGGTTGGGAGGTTCTTCCTTCATGGGCAAGTGCCAAATTCTCGCTACTCGTTTCGCGCGCTATATCGATAAAGAGGACTTGGAGTTTTCTCACATGGAAAGGAGTATTAATTGCCAGGCTTATCATAATAAGTACAATGATATAACGTTCAATCACGACTTTCCCAAGGATATGTCTCTGGATGAAAGCTATCCACAGGTGCGTGAAAAATACGAGCGCCGAATCAAGAGGTTGCTTTCGAGTATTGAGCGGTCTAGTCCTGTTTTAATTGTTTGGATAGAGGCGCCTTATACAAATCATGTCGTTTTCGATCGGAAGGAAATTATCGAGGGATACAATCTTATAAAAAGCGCCTTTCCTGGTACTTCTATCGACCTGCTGTACATAGCGCGAGAAAAGGAACCGTCAGATGAATATCTAACGCCGAATGTAAGGAGAATAGCGCTGGATTATAAGGATTATAACTCGGAATCTGACTGGGCACCTAATTTTGAATATCTATACCCTGTTTTCAAAGAATACCGATTGAGAACCTCGATTCGATATCGTCTGAAGAAATTTATTCTCAAGAAGCTGGTCGTGCTGATTCCAATAAGAGAAAATCGACGGAAATTGAGAAAGAAATGGCATCTCTAATCCTATGTTGAATGTCCTTTGGCTTACTCATGTAATTTATTGGAATACGTATCCTTAATACCGGAATGTGTTTAAAACTTATGAAAGCCATTTTTCTAGTAGCTGGACTCGGTAGGCGGCTTGGCCAAGTGATGCAGATAACGATCGCCGCCGCTAGAGCGTGCGCTTTTGTTGGGAGCATATCGCAAACCTACTCATCACTTTTCCTGAGGCATATGAGGAAGCTGTGCTTATGTGACATGCTCCCATTACCCAACGCTGCCACACAAGCAAGGAGTCCACGGCGAGAGGACAGAGCAATCGTACCTCATCACGGAGGGAATCCACCGAACTGTTATTTCATTGCCGGTTTCTCCGGTGATGACGCAGCCTGAAATCGAACAAGTTACAGATGTCATCAATCCTTATCAGTAGCTTTTACAAGTGGCGTATTAAAGCGAATCAGCGGGTCTTTTTACGAATGGTAAAAGACATTGCAGAGGGACGCTCTGTTGCGGAGCGTTGCGTCCGCGCTCAGGAAGCTGCTACCTATGCTGTGACGCATGTAACAGATGTTTTTTCTTCAGCTGAAGTCGAAAAGCCTTTTATTGAATTGGCGCAGTCTATCCATGTCCCGCTTGAGGAATCTTTCCAGAGAGGCAGTGTCCTGCATGTCCTGACTGAGGCGTACACATCAGGAGGTCACACCCGGTGCGTAGAGCGGTGGATAGTGCACATGGCAGAGCACCACCACTCATGTGCGGTGCTGAACCAAAAAGCTCCCTTTCCGCAGCAGCTTAGGGAGATTGTCGAACGTTCCGGCGGGCGAATGTTTATGGAAAATCCGTCTCTTAAGACGGTGCAAAAAGCGGTCAATCTGCGAAAACTTGCAGCTCTTTTTGAATACGTTGTGTTGCACATTCATATGGATGATCCGACGGCTCTCATTGCTTTTGGAACGGAGGAGTTCCACCGTCCTGTTGTCTTTTTTAATCATGCCGATCACATTTTTTGGCTTGGTGTTTCTATTGCGGACAGTGTAGCAGATTTTCGAAGTGTCGGACACGACATTACAAAAAAAAGGAGAGGTGTTTCTCACTCGGTCGTTTTGGGAATACCTTTGGAGGATTCGAATACATTATCTGTTTCGCAAGAGGAAGCACGGGAAAAATTAGGGATCAATCGTGAGTATAAAGTCATATATTCCGGAGGACAGTCTGCTAAGTATTTGCCCATTGGGTATCCGAGTTTTTACGACATTATCTCGGATTTGATTCACCATGAGCCGAATTTGCAATTCTATATCGCCGGTATCAATCCCGAGCAGAGTTTTTGGCTAAAACTTATGAAAAAGTTCCCTTGTAACCTCCATTTGTTCCATGTATTGAACTACGACACGGAATACCCTTTCTATCTGGCGGCGGCAGATCTTGTGATTGACAGTTGGCCGGCGGGCGGCGGGACGGCTGCCATCGATGCGGTTAAAGCCGGAAAACCTATTCTGACGTTAGATAGAGAACAGCAGCTTGATTATTTGACGCAGAGTGAAGGAGTCTGTAACTCATATTCAGAATTGCTGCATAAAGCCCATCAAGTCCTTCATGATGCAAAGTATGCGAGGGAGCTTCATTCGGATATTCAAAAGAGGTTGGTTGCTGAAATGAGCCCGGAACATTGGCGGCAACGATGCTTAACCCTGTTCTCTGAATTACCTCCGAAACACAGTCTTCACTCACTTTCTTCTCCTTGCTGTAAGGTTCCAATATCTTCCGTTTCCCTCAGAACGTACCGGTGGGTTACAGTGCCTTATAAAGTTAAATTGAAAGAAGTTAAAATGAAAGATATTCGAAGATGGTTGATCCAGATTCATTTGAAAAAGGATCATAAAATTATTAGGTTGCTTGGGTTATACTTTGTAAAAATAAACAAGAAGTATGATGAACGAACCGAAAATTATACACTTCGGGGGGGCGAGATGTAAATAAAGTTAATATAAAGGGAAAGTTATGAATAAGGAAGTATCATCAGCCGATATTGCTGAATTATGCAAAAATACGGTGGAATTGGCTCCAGCTTTTGCAGAACGGAATGTGGCTGTGGCGGTATTTAGTAGTTTGGAATACCTGCCTATGGCAGCCACTGTGTTTCAATCAATCATTGAACATGCCAATCCGGAAAGAAATTATGATTTGATTTTGGTATGTCCCAACTTACCAAAAGAAGAAGATCGATGGAGGCTTTCTTTCATGGTGAAAAAATATAATAATTTTTCACTTCGAGTTGTTGATGGCTCTTCTTTTATTGAGCTTTTACATAGAGGATTGAAGCAAAAAGATTTTGGCTATAATATAGACGGCGAATGTTTAAGACTTTTTATCCCGCTTGTTTGTCGGAATTATGAGAAGGTAGTGTGTCTGGGTGCAGATGTCGCCGCAGCGACGGACATTGCTGAATTTTATGATGTAGAACTGGGCGATCATCCTATTGCAGCTCCTTCTTATCATCCTCTGTTAAATGATATGTGGCATCGATTAACTGAGATCGAATTTAAAAAATCAGTTCCGAATCCGAGAGAATATGAATACAAAGATGTTAATTCGTGGAAAATGCCTGATGATGTTTATGTTAAGAAGGTGCTGGGAATATCAGCTTACAAAAATCTTTTTAATGGAGATGTACTTCTTTTACATATTCCTATTTTGAATAGAGAGGAATTTACACGGAATGGTCTTAATCTTTTGTTTTCTCAAAAATGGAAATCTCTTACTGAAGCCGTATTTAATAGACTTTTACATTCAAGGTGTCTATGGCTTCCTCCAGAATGGAACGTCTCTTCGTCAATATGGTCAGGAGGCTCGTTGAATGCTGAGATTACAGAGGCTATACATGAGGTCGAATTTAAAGCTTATTCTAAGTGGATACAGCAGGCGAAAATATTTCATTTCGCCGGAGTGCCTTTAAATAAACCGTGGAAGAATCTCATGGCTCCTCACGCGGAAGTATGGTGGGACTATACTCGGGAAACCCCATTTTATGAGGAATTACTTTCTATATTGATGCAAATTGAAATGCATAGAGAAACAAGAGAGGTAAAGAAATTGGTTTCTGAGCAAAGTAAAATGCCGTCTCTTAAGTTTAAGATCAAGTTGTTGTCGATATTATGTTTGTTCACGTTTGGCAAAACACGCCGTCGCCTCAAGGCAAAAAGAGAAACAATCCGGAAGCGGGTTAAAGCATTCGAAACAGCAACTCAATAAGCACATACTCCATGAAAGTTATCATACTAGCAGGTGGACTTGGTACGCGTCTTAGTGAGGAGACACAGGTGATTCCCAAGCCGATGGTGCAGATTGGGGGACACCCGATTCTCTGGCACATCATGAAGTTGTACTCATACTACGGATTCCAGGAGTTCGTGGTGCTCACAGGTTATCTCTCGCATGTGATCAAGAGCTACTTTGTGAATTACTACGAGCGGTATTCCGATATTACGGTTGATATGGAGCACAATACCGTGGAACTGCACAAAATGCGCACGGAACCGTGGAAGGTCTCGATGCTCTATACCGGCGAACACACGATGACCGGCGGACGAATCGCGCGAGCTCGCTCCTTCATTGGAGACGAACCCTTCCTGCTCACCTATGGCGACGGAGTGGCAGATGTGGACATCCCTGCGCTGTTGCAGTTCCACAAGAAGAGCGGCAGACTCTGCACGCTTACAGCGGTTCAAGTGGCGGGTCGCTTTGGCGCGTTAGGAATTGATGCGCAGGGAAGCGTAGGACAATTTGCCGAGAAGCCGCTGGATGATACAAGCTGGATCAACGGAGGATTCTTCGTCTGCGAGCCTGAGGTATTCGATTACATCGGCAGCTGCGATGACGTGACATTTGAACGTGAGCCGTTGGAGAAATTGGCACGTGCGGGACAGTTGGGAGCCTACAAGCATCGCGGCTTTTGGCAGTGTATGGACACGCAGCGCGACAAAGCTCTGCTCAACGGCATGTGGAAACG
>CANRET010000072.1 GCA_947629715.1 uncultured Akkermansia sp. | reverse complement strand
GCGACCTGGACAGCTTCTACGTGAGCGCATGGAGTCAGGCGAAGAACGCTCGTTGGGGCAACACGCTGCTCTTCACCTTGGGCACGAATGAGGCCAATCTCAGGCGCACGGTGAACTACGGAAGCGGCAGCTACACGGCCACGAGCAGCACGAGCGGCAGCAGTCTGGGCGCCATGTGGGAACTCACCTACGACTTCTACCCGGTAAAGGAGAACAGGAGCAACGTCATTCAGCCGCTCTTCAACGTGGTCGTGCAGCACACGAGCATGGACGGCTTCAGAGAGAAGAACGCCGGGGGTGTGGGACTGACCACGGAGAAGCAAACGCGCGACACGATGACGCTGGCGCTGGGCTTGCGTTGGCTGGCGGCGATTGAGAGCGGCAAGGCAGCCAACCGCACGGTGACGACCGAGCTGCACGCGAACGTGGCGCAGGACATGGGCGACCGCCGGAGTGAGGCGAACGTGGCGCTGCTGGCCAACCCGAACTACACGCAGAGCGTGTACGGGGCGCGCGCAGGCAGCACGGCGTTCCAGTTCGGAGCGGGAGTGAACGTGCCGGTGACGGCGAACTCGCAGCTTTATGTGAACGCGGGCGGCGAACTGCGCAGCCACGCGAACACATGGAACGCCGCACTGGGCGTCCGGATGGGTTTCTGAGGAGGACCAACGCGTTCTTCTCAAAAGGAGCAAACAACAGGTAAATGAAATGCCGCCCATTGCCGTATTGGCAGTGGGCGGCTTGGTCATTGTATCGGAACAACGTCTCAGGATGGAGGGCTTCCGAGTGATGCAAGGCGTTGCAGCAATTCGCCTGAATCGAAAATTTCAGAAGCGATGACACGGGAGCTCAAGGAGCTTGATTTATGGGGGCGTGTGTGTAAAATGGGGGGTGTTATGGACGAGAAGAAGAACGAGCTGTTGCAGATCCTGTTGAAAAAATCCATCAAGACGGGACACTTCATATTGGCTTCCGGGAAAGAGAGTGATTTATATTGCGACTGTCGGATGACGACTCTGGATGCGCGAGGAGCGAATCTCATCGGAGAGGTCGGCTGGAAATTGGTGAAGAACGAGATATTGCCACGTTTCCCTGAGGTGAGGGCCATCGGCGGCATGACGATGGGCGCCGATCCCATCTCGCTGGCCATCGGCATGTATTCCGCCGCAGACAGTCCGCTCGGCGTTTTCACGGTGCGCAAAGAACCGAAGGATCATGGGCGTGGCAAGCGCATCGAGGGTAATTTTACCGCCGGGGATTCCGTCATTGTGGTGGATGATGTCATCACGACCGGCGGTTCCACCATCAAAGCGATAGATGCGATTAAGGCCGAGGGCGGGAAAGTGGTGGCGGCTTTTGTGCTGGTAGATCGCGAGGAAGGCGGGCGCGAGGCGATTGAGGGGCGCGGAGTGCCGGTGCACTCGCTCTTCACGCGCCGCAGCATCTTCGGCGATAAATAGTTGCGCCTCTCATGCTGCCGCTGCTTGCAGGGATTGAAAGCACGTCGCTCTCCGAGCGAGAGAAGGCACTTTTCTCGCGCCTGCAGCCTGCGGGGTTCATTCTCTTCTCGCGCAATATGCGGGATCCTGAGGAGACGCGCGAACTCACCGATTCTCTGCGCCGCATTTCCGACGGATTGCATCCTCCCATTATTGCCGTGGATCAGGAGGGCGGTCGCGTCGTGCGCACGGCCGCTTTTGGTCTGCCATTTCCCTCTGCAGCGGCGCTGGCAGCCACGCGCGATGCGCACGTCATCGAGCAGGCCGCGCTTATGACTGCCCGCTGCTTGCTTTCTCTGGGCATCAATACGAATCTGGCCCCTGTGCTTGATTTAGGCTCTTCTCGCACCAATGCGTTGGGGGGTCGGTGCTGGGGCGACAAGACGCAGGATGTCATCTCGTTTGCAGGACAGTGGAACCGCGTGCTCTCTCGCCGGGGCATCATGACCTGCGGCAAGCATTTCCCCGGCATGGGTGAGGCACAGTGCGATCCGCATTTCACCCTGCCCAGGCTTGATGCGCCGCGCACTGCCTTTTTGGACGATGGCGCCGCGACGCCCTTCACGGCGCTCATGCCGGAGCTGCCCTCCATCATGGTGGCGCATGTGCAAGCTTCCGGGTTCGATACCCGACTGCCTTCTTCCCTTTCCCCCGTCGTGGTGCAGGGGTTTCTGCGCGACCAGTTGGGCTATGAGGGTGTGGTATTTACGGATGACCTGTGCATGGGAGCCATAGCCTCTCTCTATCCGCCGGAAGAAGCGGCGCGACTCGCTGTCCTCGCCGGGTGCGATGCTCCGCTTATTTGTCACCATGCCGCCGACCTTCTGGAACCGGCGGCGGAGGCGCTTCGCGATGTACCGCCGCAGATTTTACAGCGTGCAGAAGAGCGGTTGGAGCATTTTCGCATGTTCATTCCGGACGCCCTACCGCCCATGACTTCCCTTGCTTACCGCGATTTTGCGAGTGAGCTACAGGCTTTCTGTTCTAGCATTTCGGAACCTTCCGTTGCCGTTGCTTCTTCTCCCGTGCAGAATATGTGATCAGCCTCGTCTGCCATCTCGCTTTGAGCAGTTAGACCAAGGCGGCCTGGTGTATTTTTTGCAGCGGCAGGGGAGGTTGCTCGCCATCCAACCAATCCAGATGCGTGGCGGTGATAAACACTTGCCCGTCCTGTGGCAGCGCTTTGAGCAACGCTCTGCGCCGCCGGGGGTCCAGTTCTCCGAAGACATCATCAATAAGCAATGTTGGGACGCATCCGGTTTCTGTGTGCAGAAGGCTTGCCTGGGCCAGCATGAGCGCTACAGCAAGGGTGCGTTGTTGGCCTTCGGAAGCGTAGGCCGCTGCAGGCTCGCCATTGATGCTCAGCTGCAGGTCATCCCGGTGCGGTCCCACAGTGGTAAATCCTGCACGCAGATCTGTCTCCAGCGCGTGCATTATGTCATCCAGCAAGGAGGAACGCGCCGATAGATCATAACGCAGGGTTACCTTCTCTTGCGAAGTTCCGCTGGTCCGCGCGTGGTGTTCCGCCACGTACGGTTCCAGCAAGCGCACCAGTTCTTCGCGCAGGACCATGAGCCGCTCACCGTGCTGTGCAAGCACCTCTGCATAGCTGCGCAGCGCCCGCATATCCGGTTTTATGCGCCTCAGCAGCAAATTGCGCGATTTGAGCGCACGTTTGTAGTTCAGCAACTCAGTGCGGTACTCCGGGTGCCATTGCGTACCGAGAAAATCCAGGTAGTCGCGTCTTTGCTCAGCAGCTCCATTCACCAGGCTTAAGTTCTGATTCCCCAGCCAAACCACGGGCGGCGCACTCAGCAAGTACTGCGCGAAATCCCGCACTTCCTTGCCGTCCACCTGCATCTCCATGTGTCGCGCTTGCCATATCACGCGCCGCCGACCGCGTTCTGTGTCCATCGATATGCCGAACTGCGCGCTTCCGTGCCGTATGAGACGGGACAATCTGCCGGTGCGAGGGCTGTGCAACGCGAGTCCCACGCAGATTGCTTCCATCAGGCTCGTTTTTCCCTGTGCGTTGTCTCCCAGCAGCAAGGCGCCCCGCTCCGGAACCTCCCAGTCGAGTTGCCCGTAGCATCGGAAATCCCGTACTCGCAGCGTCTGCAGCATTACTCAATCTCCGTGGGCAACGCGCGGATGGCATCCATAATCTTCTGTCCCAAACGCAGCTGGGCCTGTCGTCCTTTGGCGCGCAGCTCCTCCGCGCTGAAATGAATGGGATCGCCCACGCTCACTGTAAGCGGGTGGAAGCGCAAGCGACTGCTGTGAACAGGCAGACACTCAAAAGCGCCTTCAATGCGCAGAGGCTGCACCGGTACACTCGCCAATTTGCCGATGATGAGACCGATGCCTGGCATGGCATCATGAATCTCTCCGTCCGGACTGCGTGATCCTTCCGGGAATATCACAATGCGGCCCCCGTTGCGAAGAAGTCGCATCACTTTGAGTATGCTTCCGGGGTCAGGCTTTTCCTGGTCAATCGGCAACGCGTAGCAAAGCGGCAACGTCTGCTTCATGACCGGGGGATCAAACAGCGTTTTGCGCGCCAGAAAATGCACCGGTTTTTCAAACATTTGCCCGATCAGCGGCGGGTCGATATAACTCTCATGATTGACCACGTAGATGCACGCGCCGCTCTGGATGAGCTTGTCATACCCGATGATGCGCAGTTGGAAAAAGCTTCCGAATATCCCGCGCAGGAGCGCGTGTCCTAGAAAATACACAGGATTCATGACTTTGTCGGCATTTTATTTCTGATGTCGGTCACGATTTCTGTAACGACTTGTTCTATGGTCATGTCAGAGGTGTCAATGACGCGTGCGTCTGCTGCCTGAGTGAGCGGGGAACAAGCACGCTCGCGGTCGTTTTTGTCTCGCTCGCTGATGGAATCCGTAAGCCCTTGCGCTGCGCGTCTTGCCGCCCGCACTTCTTCCGAGGCCGTCACAAAGTACTTAAAAGGCGTATCCGGGAAGACCACGGTGCCGATGTCACGCCCTTCCATCACTACCGCCTCGCGTTCATTGTACTCACGTTGTTTTTGCAGCAAGAAAGCGCGCACTTCGGGTATGGCGGCCACAGAGGATACGCTTTCATTCACCTCCGGTTCCGTGAGTTCTGCACTTAAGCGTTTACCCTCGCACAGCACAGTGGACACTGTTCCCTCTTTTCCGAATTGCAGGGGCATGTGTCCGAGTTGGGCGCAAATCTTCTCGCGATCTGTCGCGGCTACTCCCCGTCGTGCCAAGTGCCAGGCTATGGCACGGTACATGGCGCCGGTGTTAATGAAAGTATAGCCCAACTCTTCGGCTACGCGCCTGGCTACCGTTGATTTGCCGGATGCCGCCGGTCCGTCTATGGCTATTGCCGGTGGTTTCATACGCACCAGTATAGTCCGCGTCGCTCCGCATGTCAAGGCGGGTCCAGGATGTTGCATGGCGGTTAGAAAACCTCCGCTCGCAATTCTTCGCGAGAATTCGCGTGCTCAAGGCTTCGCTCACACTCACAGTTCTCGCGAGTAGGTGCGGAAGGAGAACCCTTCGTATTCCTCCGGAGGTGAGACGTGCGGGAAGAGATGGACAAAAGGAGGGAAGAACGTGTCGGCATCGTGGGCGCCGTGGACATGAGACACATGCAATTTGCTGAGGTGCGGCAGAAGCATGGCGTATATCTGCGCGCCGCCGATGACCATGATTTCCGAGTGCATGAGGGTGATATGATGCAGGTCATCTAAAGAATGGATGACGAGGGCGCCTTCTGCAGCGCGGTAATGGCTATCGCGTGTGAGAATAATGTTCTGTCGCCCGGGTAAGAGGCGTCCCAGACTGTCATGCGTTTTGCGCCCCATAAGGATGGGATGTCCCATGGTCAGGCGTTTGAAGAGGCGCAGATCCTCGGGGAGGCGCCAGGGCATCGAGCCGCGCAGACCGATGGCTCGGGTCTCATCCATGGCAACGATGCCGGTGAAGGAAGGAGTCATACGGAGATGGGAGCCTTGATGTGCGGGTGGGGAGTGTAGTTCTCGAGCGAAAAGTCCTCGTAGCGGAAAGCGTCGATAGCCGAGACTGCCGGGTTGATGCGCATGGTGGGCAGGGGACGGGGTTCACGCGAGAGCTGCAGGCGCGCTTGGTCGATGTGATTGAGGTAGAGGTGCAGATCACCGTAGGTGTGGATGAACTCGCGAGCTTCATAGCCGCACACTTGAGCGACCATCATCAGCAGCAGAGCGTAGCTGGCGATGTTGAAAGGGACGCCGAGAAAAAGATCACAGCTGCGTTGATAAAGCTGCAAACTCAGACCGTGAGGTTGTCCCGGCTCGGCAGAGGGGATAACGCAGAATTGGAAGAGGCAGTGGCAGGGCGGAAGCGCCATTTGGTCCACCTCGGCAACATTCCACGCGCTCACAATGTGACGCCGACTCCAAGGGTTTTCCTTGAGTCCGCGGATGAGTTTTTCAATCTGGTCGATGCTGCCTCCGCGTCCGTCCGGCCATTTGCGCCATTGGGAGCCGTACACGGGACCCAGGTCGCCATGTTCATCTGCCCATTCATCCCAGATGGTCACTCCGTTTTCGTGCAGATAGCGAATGTTGGTGCTGCCCATGAGGAACCAGAGCAACTCATGAATGATGGAACGCAGATGCAACTTTTTTGTGGTGAGACAGGGAAAGCCGTCGCGCAGGTCAAAGCGGGCTTGGCGACCAAAGACGCCGATAGTCCCCGTGCCGGTGCGGTCTCGTCGCTCTACGCCATGGGTGAGCACATCATCCAGAAGGTCGAGGTATTGCTTCATGTCTGCTGAAGATTACAGAGAGAGAGCTCGGCGGATTTGCTCAGCGTACATTTTGGCCTTGTCGGCGTAACTCATTTCCGGGCTTTTGTAGAGAATGCCGCGCGAGACATTGATGAGGGAAGGAGCTGTGCGAGTTGCCCCATTTAAAGCATCCAACTCACCCCCTTGAGCTCCCAGACCGGGAATGAGCAACGGGGCGTCCGGCAGCTCCGCAAACAGACGGCTGTCTGCATTTGTGAGTCCTACCACAAGTCCCACCTCACTCTCTGCTCCCTCCCGGCGCGCACGCTCCACCATGTCTCCCACGAGCTGATACACCTTACGACCGTCTGAAAGGCGTTGCCGTTCGATGTCGGCAGCTCCGCCGTTGGATGTGACAGCGAGCAAGTAGAGTCCTTTGCCGGGGGTGTTCAGGAAGGGAGCCAGGATGTCGTAGCCCATGAAGGGGTTCAGAGTGACGGCGTCCACCTGCATCTGCTCAAAGTACGCCTTAGCATAGTACTTCTGAGTTTCACCGATATCGCCGCGTTTCACATCGAGAATCACGGGAATATCGCGTGGAATCTCGGGAATCAGGTCCATCAGGAGTCGAAGACCATCCGGTCCCATGGCTTCAAAGTAGGCGATATTGGGCTTAAAGGCGGCGGCGTAAGGAGCGGTTTCCTGCACGACCCGGCGAAGCCAGAAAGCCATGTCAGCAAGGCTTTCGCCCTCCGGACGCGGATCTAGTCCCACGCAAAGAGCCGAATGTGTGGCGCTGATACGCGCTGCCAGCTTTTCCGTGTACTTCATGAGGAGAGCATAGCATAGAATCCTGCACAAAGCAAGGCTGCGCATGTACCCCATCTGCCATGCGAGCTGCTAATTTTGCAAGGCCTCAGACCGAGGATCCGGAGATTTGTAGTACACCTTGCCGTCCACTGAGGCGCGGTAGCGTCCGCCGGGCAGTATCGTTACACCTACCGTTTTACCGTCATAGGCTGCCGGGGGAGCTACGCGATACCGACGCAATTCGGGAGCACCGCGTTGGTCCGGGTCACGTATAATAACTTGCAGGTTACCCTGGATGGGACGATTTTCCTGTGGTTGGGAAGCAATGCGTTGCCCGGCGTACATAAATCCGAAGGGAAAGATGTTGCCGGAGTCATCCTTCACTTCCACAAAAAGACGTCCGTTCGTGCCGTTGGTTACCTGAACCGCGTAACCGGAGCTTCTCTCGGACGGCTCTGGAGAAGACGCCGATATCGCGGCTGAACCGTCAGGCTGCGAGGAATCGGCGGCAGGCAGCGGCTCGTCGTCGTCGCTTACCGGACGTGGATCGGGAATCGGTGGCGCTTCCGGCAGATTATCTGGCAGGCGGATTTGCCGTGGCAGAGCAGGAGCCGCCACACGTGGCGCTTCTGATCTTTTCTCAGTTGTCTGTACACGGGGCGTTGCATCAGACGGGGTGGCAAGAGAAGCCGCTGCAAACTCGAAGGCAGTGGCAGTGTCTGATGGCGTTGCGGACGTGGCCGCCATGCCGGGAAGAGCTTGGTATCCACGTGGTTTTTCTGAAATGCCGCCCTCAGTGGTCGGGGAATCAGTCGGAGGGGCCTGCTGGCAACCCGCCACAACAATAGCCGCCATACATGCCATGCATGCCCATGTCTTCATGCGCTGCATTCTATCATTGCTTCCCAATGATAGCAAGCCAAACGAAACTTGAAATCCGGACGCCATTTCTACATGCCCATCAAAAAAAGTCTTGCCATGCAGCGTGCTTTCCGATACAATCCTCTCGCGCGCCGGTCAGTTGGGCGTTTGCATGCGAAGTTAGCTCAGTGGTAGAGCACATCCTTCACACGGATGGGGTCATAAGTTCGAATCTTATACTTCGTACTGGGTTTTTTGTTGGCAGAGGGAAGTGAGGTGGAGACAGGGCAGCACTACAACCCAAGGTAGTTTGCTTGGCTTTGGTGAGTAGTGGTGGATGGCGGATATGTAATCCGTAA
>CANRET010000071.1 GCA_947629715.1 uncultured Akkermansia sp. | reverse complement strand
GAGGCTGAGAACAGCGAAGCTCACCGTATTGTGAACGCCGTAGGTGCGGAAACTTACACCTTCCGCGATCTGTGGAAAATGCTCGCAAACGGAATCGGCGCACATCGCCCAATTCTGCCAGTTCCCGACTGGATGGGGCTCATCACCACACGCTTGCTTGGCGCCGCGCTGGGGGACGTCATGCTGACACGCGACGAGATCAAGGGACTGATGGAAAACAGACTGGCCGTGGACGGAGCAACGCCCATTGGCTCGCGCGTGCTGAGCGCCTGGACGAAGGAACATACCTCCACACTCGGACGGCGCTACGCAAGCGAGTTGCAGCGCCGCCGCTGAGAATCGATCAGTGCAACCGGATGATTTCGAGCTGGCGAACCATGCACTGATTCACGTCGCCATTCATGTTGACGCAGCGCGGAGTGTAGCGCAGAGAGAACTCATGCTCCCCGGCCGGAATGGAGAACTCCGGCATCGCTGAAAGCGTGTAATCGTCCCAGCAATTCGTCTCTGTGTTGTGCGGCATGGTAAGCATGCCGAGAAACTTCCCGTCCATCCACAGCTCTCGCAGAGCGCAGGTATCCGAGTCTCTCAGGGAGGCTGTGGCGTTGCAGTAGCAGACGCGCACGCCGTAGGTGCCGCCCGGCAGAGTAAGTTTGTGGTAGGTGGCGATGCTTGTACAGGGACGCGTATCAAGCCAGGCTTGGGCGTTTTCCACGGGATAAAACTGTGTACCATCGCCAATGAGATTCAGCTGCGTGGCGAAGAACGAACCCGGAGCGATGCATTCCTTACACAAACTGAGTGGAGAAGATTTTCCCTCACCAAGAGCCTGCACCCGGTACATGCGGTAGTGCATGCGCGGAGCTATGGTAACGTGGAAATCAGTTTTGGTCATGCGTCGCGCCGTTTTTCCGTTGTAGGAAACGACGTAGCGCGTGGCCCCGGGCACGGGATTCCAACGCAGGCAAGTGGGTGTAGAATCCTCCCGCCACGTAGGAGTGGACAGTCCCTGGGATGCGGTGGGAGGCGTCACACGACGGCGGCCATCAGACTTACCCTCAGACTGTTTGAGCTGCAGCTCCACCTGCACATGCCCCTCCGTATTCAGAGCAAGACTTGGAGATGCAGGGATCCCGTTGATGGATGCAGATGCGATCTCCGTTCCGCTGCCGCTGATGCGCACCTCGAGCGTCATATTGCGGACTCGCAAATTGGTGAATCGGTAATTGCCCTCAAGCATGGCCGGGACACAGGGATTGAAGACGAGGACATCGCGCTCGAACTGCAAGCCCAGCAAAGCGTGGTAGAACAAGCCGAGCATACCCGCAGCGCTCCAGAGCTGGGCATCGGAATTGCTGATCGTGTCACCGGCGCGACCGCTCTTGGCGTGATAATTTTCTTTGTTGGTGGCGTTTAGAAGGGCGGAACGCAGCATGGCTGCCGCGCTGAACTCCACCCCTTCCGAATTCCCCTGCTTCGCCTGCGCCAAGAGTACAAAAGCCTCCACGAAGGGCCAGATAGCGAAGTTGTGGTACGCACCTTTCACCTCCGGATTGAAGGGGGCGAACACAGGCGTGCCGTACACCGTGCGTGGCAACGTCCGCAGCAGGTCCGCGCCGTCCTCGCCGACAAGTCCGGAAAGCGCAAGCAGCGCAGTGCCAAGGGCATCCGTATGAGAATCCTGAAGGCCATCGGAAGTCAAATACATAGCGTATCTGGGGCTGTTGGGACGGCGAAAGCGAGCGGTGATGGCCTTGCCGAGTTCGCTGGCTGCATCATCGTAAAGTTTAGCCTCCTCCGGTTTCCCTACCTCCGTGAGCATACGAGCCAAGAGCTTGCGGCACAGGTAGTGAAGCACATTTGTGCTGAGTGCGTACGACGCGCCGATCTGCGCGGGGGTCATGCCGACGGGATAACTCTGCTCGCGCCAGTCCAGAAAACTCGTTTCTCCGGGGACCAGTGGATTGCAGCGCAACACGGCGGCATCCTGCTCCAGCGTGGCACGCAAAGCCTTGATGCAATGCTCCAACCACTCGCGATCGCCGCCGGAAAGATAGCAAGCCCACACGCCAAGCGCCCAAGAAACGCGATCCGTGGAAATCGGCCAACCGCCACCCGTCCCCGTGTCCTGCAGGATAACGCCGTTTTTTACGCGACTCATCAAGGTGCGGCGACAAGCCTCGGGTGCGGCAATATCCGCTCCCAGAGCTGCAGCGTAGGCAATATCGCGCGTCCAAACGCCGCTCCACGCAGCGCCGGCTCTGAGCAACCCACGCTCATCGCAATTGGCATACAAATCGTGCATCGCTAAAGCGTAGGCAAAGTTGAGGATGGGTAAGTCGCTTCGGAAACCGACCGTGTCCGGTGGAGCTTCGGGGAGGCGCACGTCGCGTACACCTTCCGGTGCAGTGAGGCGCAGCGTACTGGCATCCACGACTTCGGCCTCAAGACCGCCCTCTCGTACACTGGTGGCGGTGATGCGGAAGTTGCGCGACTTGTAGCGGACAGAATTGCGGAGAGAGCGTTTCATAGCAAATCGTGACGTTAAAGAATAGGTCCTGGGTTGTAAGATGTGGCAGAGGGGAAGCGTTCAACGAGCTCGTGCACCATGGAACAAAATTCATCCACTTGCGACGTGGCCATGCCGGTGTCGCCGCCATGCTCACGGAAAATGGCCTCCACTTCCTCCCGGGAGAGCTTGAGACGCGGATCATCCGCCAGACGCTCCGCCAAGTTGTTGCAGGACAGAGCGCCGCAACGCAGAGCATCCGACACCGCCACAGCATGCTCTTTAATAACCTCGTGCGCCTCTTCGCGTCCCACTCCCTTTTTCACCGCAGCCATCAGGATGGTCGTGGTCATCAGGAAGGGTAAGTAGCGATTCAGTTCGGTGCGCACTACGGGAACATACACCTGGATCTGGTCAAGTGTCGTCAGGAAGGTTTCCAATAGCCCGTCCATGGCGAAAAAGGCATCCGGAAGCAAGCAGCGACGCACCACCGAGCAGGACACGTCCCCCTCGTTCCACTGATTGCCCGCCAGCCCGGCGGCCATCGTGAGCAGCCCCTTCAGAATATTATGGAAACCATTGATGCGTTCGCAGGAGCGAGGATTCATTTTATGCGGCATCGCACTGGAACCTGTCTGGCCCTTGGCGAACCCCTCGGTACAGAGCTCGTGACCGACCATGAGCCGCCACGTGATGCAAAAGCTGCTCGGAGCGCTGGCGAGTCCAACCAAACCGGAGACCACTTCAAAATCCAGCGACCGTGGGTACACCTGCCCCACATTCACCCACTTGGCGGGAATACCCAAGTAGGAGCATATACGCGATTCCAGTTCGGCTACGGCCCTTTCATTGCGTCCGAAAAGCGAAAGTTGGTCAAGCTGCGTGCCCACGGCTCCCTTGATGCCACGTACACGGTAACGGTCCATGATGCTCAGCCAGGCGTGAACCCAATGGACCATTTCTTCACCGAACATGGCCACGCGCTTGCCCACCGTGCTGGCCTGCGCCGCCACGTTGTGTGTGCGCGCAGAGAACACGACGTCGCGCCACTCCTGAGCCCGCTTGCTCATGCGGGCCAACGCAGCCACAGATTTGTCACACACCAGCCGCATGGAACGCCACACTTGCAGCTGCTCCACATTCTCTGTCAAATCGCGACTGGTCATCCCCTTGTGGATCTGCTGACAGCCGGCCAAGTCGCAAAATTCCTCAATGCGAGCCTTCACATCGTGACGGGTCACGCGCTCTCTCGCCTGGATGGATTCCATGTTGATTTCCCCTTTCACCCGCTCGTACGCCGCAATGTCCTCCTCCGGTATCTCCAGCCCCAAATCACGCTGCGCCCTCATCACCGCAATCCACAACTCGCGTTCCTGCAGGATGCGCCCCTCGGCGCTCCATATCGCACGCATCGCCGGGGACGCGTACCGAGCAGCCAGTACGTTCGCTATATCTTGTTCACTCATGCTCTTTCTTCAGCGCGCGCAGGGTAGCATATTTCCCTCGTTCTTGCAAGCACTATTTCTCCATCCCACAAGTCATGTTACACCACCTCTGACCCAACAGGAGTTGGGAGCAGGATAAAAGCTCTAAGTTGAAAAATGAGCCATTTACAATTTGCAATCCCTCTTCGAGAAAAAAAATGACTTCTAAATGCGTTTTCAGCTTGCAATGGACGTAAAATTGTGCAAGATAGAGGAGTCCCATCGTGATGGGGAGCAATTTTCTACTGCTATGAGTAATCCTCCTGTTCCTCCGCCTTTCCCGCCGACAGCGCCTCAAGCTCCGGTTCCACCGCCTGCCCCGAGCGCTCCCGGGATGCCTGCCCCTCCGATACCGCCGTCAGCTCCCCAAGCTACCACGATACCGCTGGTTCGTCCCGGAGTTCCTGTGCCACCTTCTGCTCCGGTTCCTCCGTCGGCCCCTCAGGCCACAACTATTCCGCTGGCTCGTCCGGGCGCTCCCTTGCCCCCGACGCAGGTGCGTCGCCCTCTGCAGCCATCGACCCCTGCGGCCACGATACCTCTTGCGCGCCCCGGCGCGGCTGTGCCACCGTCGCGGCTGCGTCCCGCCTCAGCGCCGATAGCGGGTGGAGCAACGCCGACAATTTCCATGCCCTCAGCCACTGTTCCGATGGGAGGGAAGCCTGCTCCTGCCGCATCAGAAACAGCACCGAAGCCCTCCTCGGCCGGGTTTGTCAAACCGGCAGGCTTGTCCCGCCAGACAGTCTCCACTAAGGTAGAAGAGGAGGAAGAAATTGAAGTGGGTCCGAAACCTGTGCACCTCGGCATCTCCATTGCCGCTGCATTGGTGTCACTTTTGTTCGTCTGGGCGGCCTACAGCGCGGACCACACTCCCAACCGCGTATCTGACTACCTGTTTCCGGAGCCTCAGGCTGCTGAGGGCAGCACCTACTCATCGTCTTCTGACGATGAAGGCTCATCTGAAGACAGTTCCGGCGATGAGGAGGAATCGTCCTCCGATAGCGCTGAAGAAGAGGAAGAGTAAACACATACTCAACGCATCGTCATTTTGCATCATCACAATCACTGCTATGGCTCTCCAAATTACAGAAAACAACTTCGAAACAGAAGTCATTCAATCCAAGGTGCCGGTACTTGTCGATTTCTGGGCGACGTGGTGCGGCCCCTGCAAGATGATCTCGCCTATCGTGGATCAGCTGGCTACTGAGATGGCCGGTGCGGCCAAGGTCGGCAAAGTTGACGTGGAGGTCAACAAGGATCTTGCCAACCGATTCAACATACGGTCCATTCCCACCCTGCTCTTCTTCAAGAATGGCGAGTTGGTGGACACCATCAATGGCGCCACTTCCAAGGATAACATTTTAGCGCACCTCAAAGCGCTGCTCTGAAAGCGAGAAACAGAGTTCCTCCGGAGCCGCCCCATTCCCGGGGCGGCTTTTTTTTCGGGAGTAGAGAGGTGCTATTGCAATCGGGACAAAAGCCCTGCCGCTGCGCGCAAGCGCCAAGCACAGCTATCGTCAAACAAATAGCTAAGCAATCGCCTTTTCCGATGCAATTGCCTCGCACTTCTTTTTCACTTCAGCGAATGACGGAAACTATCCGTAGGTTTGAGAGAGGCGATAAACTCCGTAAGTAAATCTACAGTGGCGAGTATATCGCCCAGATCCGCTGTTTCAACCGGACTGTGCATGTAACGCAGTGGCAGAGAGAGGTTAGTAGCAGGCACACCGCCTCGGGAACGAAAAATGGAGTCCGTATTGGTGCCAGTGGTGCGACCAGATGTTTCGCGTTGCAACGGTATATTTTTCTGCGCAGCGACTTTCTCCAACCGCTCATTGATAGTGGGATGACATGCGGGTCCGATGCACAAGCAGGGACCTGATCCAAGCTTCACTTCGCCATAACGCGCAGCGGAAAGTCCCGGAGTATCGGTAGCATGCGTTACATCCAGGCAAATTGCGGCATCGGGGTGCAAGCGGTAAGTCACCATTTCAGCCCCGATGCAGCCCACCTCTTCCTGCACACTGTTTGCAAAAACGATATTCCACGTCGGTGTAATATTGCGTTCGTGCAGCATGCGGGCAGTTTCGGCTGTAATAAAGCCACACAGTCTGTCATCCAAAGCTCGGCAGACAAGCCGCTTGTTCATCATGAGCGGCCCATCCACATACACGGCGCGATCACCCACGCGCAGACCGAGTTTCTCCACTTCTTCGCGGGAAGAACACCCCAGATCCACGTAGAGTTCCCAGAGCTTCGGGGCCTTGTCCTGATCATCACGAATGTGGATGGCGGTGTTGCCAATCACTCCGATCACCTCACCCTTGGCTCCGAGGAAGCGTAAGCGACGTCCACGAGCAATCGCCACGTCCGAGCCTCCGAGTCGTTCCACATACGCGAAACCGTCATCCGTAATGTAGCGGATAGAGAAACCGATTTCATCTGCGTGAGCATCCAACATGAGCGTGGGTGCGTTTTTTCGCTTGCTGAGCAAAGTAGCCCAAGTGGAGCCATAGGCGTCACACTCCTGCGTGTCGGTGTACGGAGCAATGTACTTCGCCCAAATTCTCTGCCCGGGCATCTCCCTGCCTGTGGGGGACGGGGTCTCGAGCAAGGTGTGTAAAAATTCAATAGCTGTGTCTTTCATGGTTGTTTAGTAAAAAGTCAGATATTGCGGTAAGCGATGTCGTTGCGACGCTGACTGCCGGAAAAATCCACCTTCGCTGCTTCAGCATGAGCCGCCTTGCGAGCTTCCTCAAGCGTAGCTCCTGTAGCGGTGATGGCCAACACACGACCGCCGGCAGTCACCCAACCGCCATCGGCGCACTTGCTTCCGCAATGGAATACACGGGCTTTGCAATCCTCCAACCCGCTAATTTTATCGCCGCTGTGCGAGGAGACCGGGTACCCGGCTGAGGCGAGAATGCAGCACACGCTCCATCCCTCGCTGAAGCTGATGAGTTCCGGTCTGAACTCTCCCCTGGCTCCGGCCAGACAAAAGCCAGCCAAATCACCCTGCAGCAAAGGCATCACGGCTTCGCATTCTGGGTCACCGAATCGGCAATTGTATTCAATCACTTTCGGACCGTCCGGCGTGAGCATCAGTCCGAAGTACAGAAAGCCGCGATACGGCAAGCCATCCTCCCGCAAGCCCGCCACAGTCGGCTCCACAATGCTCTGTTCAATGACGCGCAATGTGTTCTCATCCGTTAATCTTCGAGAAGCCACAGCGCCCATGCCTCCGGTGTTCGGTCCCTCGTCACCATCCTTCAACCGTTTGTAGTCGCGAGCCGGACAAAGGACAAGATACTTGTCGTCACACACGGCCGCAAAAATAGAAATCTCCGGTCCGGTCAGGAACTCCTCAACCAACAAACGCCCCTCGCCAAAACGATGCCTCTCGAACACCTCGATCAAAAAAGACTCCGCACTCGTCTCATCCGGGCACACAGCCACGCCTTTGCCCGCCGCCAAGCCATCGAATTTGAGTACAGCAGGATAGTTGCCGCCAATGACCTCGCGCGCCTCCTGAGCATTCGTCACCGCCACCGCTTTGCCGGTGGGGATGCCATGCTTCATCATGAACTTTTTTGCAAACTCCTTGGACGCTTCCAGCTGGGCGCTCTCCTTCGGCGGTCCCCAACATGGTATGCCTGCACGCGCGCAGCGATTTGCCAACCCTTCCCCCTTCACCAAGTAGCTCTCCTCTCCGGCCACGCACAAGTCAATTTCCTCTCGTACCATCGCATCTACCAGGCTTTCCAACCCATCCGCCACCAGCGGCATCGCCGTCCGAAATATAGCATCACTGCCCGGAAAAGAAAAAATCTGCGGCTTACCGGATGAGTCTGCCAAAGTTTCTACCAAGGCCTGCTCCCGCCCCCCTTTTCCAATGACGGCAATATTCATAGCGCTCCCATGGTAGCAAAGCATCCCCCTTTTGTCAAGACGCACAAATCGCACCATCCGGAACGGGATTCGAACCCGTGTTGCCCGCGTGAAAGGCGAGAGTCCTAGGCCTCTAGACGATCCGGACAGACATCCACTGTAGAGAGCGGCGCGGGCGTAGTCTATCACAACGTCACGCACTTGACAAGCTCAAATCTACATTGTACCAATAAAAATTCAGCGCGCATTGCCTCAAAAATAAAGTCACCGAAGGGTCGCCAAAAACGGGAAAAGAGAATTTCCTGAAAGCTTGATGCCTCAGAAATAAAGGGTTAATATCAAACACATGCCATTTAAGATGAGTAAACAAGCAAGAATAGAGTTACTTTCTGTGTGGAGAGAAAAATACACCTCGGTGACCTCTCGATACAGGAAAGCAAGAATCATCGATTACGTCATGCAATCTGCTGGTTATAAGAACCGCAAGACAGTCATTCGTCTGTTGAGCAGCAAGAAAGCACCACCCAACAAGAAGAAAAAAGGGAGGCGAAGAATTATAGGCCTCAAAGAGCTTCAAGTCATCAAGAAAATCTGGTTTTTGATGGGACCGCAATCGGACAAAAATGAGTGTACCGAACGGGGGAAAAGAGGGCAGGAGATTTATCGTTTGGACAAAAATAGTGTA
>CANRET010000070.1 GCA_947629715.1 uncultured Akkermansia sp. | reverse complement strand
TCATGCGGCCAGATCCAAGCGATGTCGTCGCCGATGATGCTGGTCTTCCAGCCCTTCTCGCGCAGAGCGGGCGGAGGAACGAGCATGGCGAGGTTCGTCTTGCCGCAGGCAGAGGGGAATGCGCCGGTCACGTAGGATTTGCGTCCTTTCAGGTCGGTGACGCCGAGGATGAGCATGTGTTCAGCCATCCAGCCGTTCTTGCGGGCAATGGTGGTAGCGATACGCAGGGCCAGACACTTCTTGCCGAGCAGCGCATTGCCGCCGTAACCGGACCCGTAGGAGATGATCTCGCCGGTCTCAGGGAAATGGCAGATGTATTTCTCCTCGTTGTTGCAGGGCCAAGTGACGTCCTGCTCACCCGGCTCAAGCGGCGCGCCCACGGTGTGCAGGCAGGGCACGAAGTCGCCGTAGCCGTCGCGCTTCGGATTGCCGCCGCCCTGCGTCTCGTCCTCGAGGCGTTTGAGCACCTCGGCGCCCATGATGGTCATGATGCGCATATTGGTCACCACGTAGGCGGAGTCGGTGATTTCGATGCCGATCTTGGCCAGTGGGGAGTCCAGCGGACCCATGCAGAAGGGGATGACGTACATGGTGCGGCCCTTCATGCAGCCGTCCAGGAACTTGTTGAGGATGGCGCGCATCTCGTCCGGGGCTTTCCAGTTGTTGGTAGGACCGGCGTCTTCCTGTTTTTCAGAGCAGATGAACGTGCGTTCCTCCACGCGAGCCACATCCGAGGGAGTGGAGCGTGCCAGGAAGCATCCCGGGCGTTTCTCGGGGTTCAAGCGGATGTAGGTGCCTTTTTCCACCAACATATCGCAAAGCTGGGTGTTTTCTTCTTCCGATCCGTCGCACCAATAAACGGAATCGGGCTTGCAGAGCTGGCGGACTTGCTCCACCCACTCAGCGGCCTTCTTGTGTGTTGTACCAGTGATTTTCATGGTACTCTCATTCTATCACGCCCGCGCGCAACTAGCAACACGAATTTTTTCCCTTTCGTTTTCTTAAGCTTCTGCCGTTTTTTCCAACCGCGCGTATCCTATAGCAAGAGGAGAATGTCCAGGAGGAGTTGTTGAGGTGGAGTAATTTCCAGAGAGAGAAGGTTATACGCTTTCCTCGGCTACATGGCAAGGCTGCGTCTGCGCGAACAAGCAGCATAAAGCCGATAAATTCGCTTGCCTCATATTAAAAAGACTGATAGAATCGCCTAGTTCTTTAACAAATAGACATGCATTACATCACCGCCCCCCCCGAATTTGTTATTATTCTATTATAAGCGCTTTATAGCTTTTTCGCTCACCTGCATTTTATTTTGCCTTGGCATGGCGAGCGGTCGGGAAAAGGACGCGGCGGCTGTCCCGCAACAGGGAGTGGAGATCCTCTTCCCGGCGGGTACGGGGAAGCAGGCAAAGGGCGGTAAGCTTAGCAAGAAAGAGAAACGCGCGGCGTCCCTGCTCAAAAAACTCAAGGCTATCGAAAAGGGAGGCAACGTGAATGCCGTGGACAAGCTCGGACAAACCGCCCTCATGTACGCCGCCGCGCAGAACAACCGCCTCGCCGTCTGCTGGCTCATAGCGAAGGGGGCGAATGCTGCAAAGACGGGTCAGAAAGGAAAAACAGCGGCAGAGTTAACGAAAGACGAGAGCCTGAGGGCTTTTCTGGAAGCATGCTGCGTGGATAAACGTCCACTCTCGGACAAAGAAAAGAAGGAGCTGCAAGACGCCGGATTCACAAAGGAGAATACTTACGGACCAGAGAATATAGACAGGAACGAGGCAGAAAAACTCAAACTGGCTACACAACTTCTCCGACTTGGCTGCAAAGAACAGAATCTTTATCATTTCGGATACCCCCCATCGGATCCATTATGCACAATCTTGTTTTCACGACATGGGTATGAACTCAACAAGGCGGGAGAGGAAATGGATCGGCAAAAGCCTGATGTGCTCCGACTTCTACTGGCGTTGGGAATCAAAATGGGCACAGGTGATGTGTTATCGCAGGCGAAAATTGCCATGCTACTAGATGATGCGCAAACCTTGCGTAAAATAGTAAAAGGACAGCCCGATTTGGCAACGGACCGTGATTCGGCGAGCAAAATCATTGCCTATCTGGGCGCGCCGGAGACGCTTCAGGTGTTCATTGATTCGGGACTTAACCCAAAACTCTCATGGGATTACGTGTACAAAAATTCAACAGAGAGTTTCATTCAAATCTTGCTTTATGGAAAGCGGCGCAGTGCAGCAGGAATCCGAGCTCTGGCTGCCGCAGGAGCGCCCCTTCCCATACTTAACGAACATAAGAATTTGCTTAGCCGCGATTTGGAGGATAACGAATACGATCCTGAAATGGTCGATGCTCTCATTGCAGCCGGGGTAGATGTCAATGCCGTAGGAAGTGGTCAAAAAACGCAACGTGGCACATATAGTGGAGTTCCTCCGCTCATCGCTGCAATGAGGCACGGAGAAAAAGCAGTAAAACATCTGCTGGATAAAGGGGCAAAAGTGGACTCTCGGATGCTGGCCCCGGGAAAAGCAGACGACGGACGAACTGCTCTGCAATATGCTCTTATCTGGGGGAAAACCTCCGTGGCACGCCTTCTTATCGAAAAGGGGGCCGATGTGCATGCCAAGGATTCATCCGGGATAGACGTTATTCACTGCGCTTTGCATGGTTCTTACACTCCTGAAAACGGTGAAAAGGGAGAAGCTGATTTCTTATCTGTGGTAGAACGCCTGCTCAAGGCGGGGGCAGACGTGCCCAAGAACATCCTCGCTGAGGGGGGCGTGAGATCGGGAATGTCTCCTGCCGGGCGGGAGAAGCTGGCCCTTATGCTGCTCGACGCCGGCGCCGACCCGCTGGCGAAAAGTAAAGGTGGGTGGACCACCCTCATGATCAACGGCATTTGGGGGCCCAAGATTGCCAAGCGTCTGCTGGATGCCGGAGTGGATCCGACCGTGAAATGCGGAGAGAAAGAGGGCTCCAAGGTCTCCGCCATGAGTCTCGCGATGGCAAAAGGAGCGGTGGAGGTCGTGAAACTGCTCAAGGAAAAGGGAATCGACACCGGCGAACTATGGGTCGTAGGCCCGGAGACGACAAAAGTCCTGCTTGATTATGGGGCGAAAATCCCCGCAACAATTTACAAGGATCTCTTTGAGCATGGCACGGGACACTTCACACACCTCGCTTTCACCAAGGAGCAATATGCCCAGATCATAGAACTCCTCAAAAAAGCAGGCTCTGATCCGGGCGCCGTTTCTTTCTCGGACTTTGAGAACGGCGCCTACTGCAACCAAGCCGCGAAAAGCGCTTTTGTCAGCAGTTTCCAGGATCCCAAAGCTAAAGATAAAGACAGTAATACTCTGCTCTTCCTTGCCGAAGGCTCGGACATCGAGAAGCTCATCCAAGCCGGCGTGGACCCGCTCGCTGTCAATAAGGACGGACGCACGCCGCTTTTCCGTCGGCTTTCTCTCGAGGACATCCAGACCTTCGTACGCCACGGAGTCAATGTCAACGCTCGAGATAATCAGGGCAATACAGCACTTATGCATCTTCTCGGGAAATGGGACATCGGTGGAACTCTTAAAGCCCTGCTCAAGGTTGGAGCCAACCCCAATATTACCAACAAGGAAGGCAATACCTCTCTCATGATGGTCGTGATGAGACGGTGGGATAATATGGTTCAAGCCTTCCTCGAAGCCGGGGCAGATCCCAACATAAAAAACAAAGCAGGCAAGACTGCCCTGCAAATCGCCAAGGAGAAGAAGGATGATGCCATCATCAAACTTCTCAAGGAGCACGGCGCGAAGGAATAAGCCCCTGCCCTCATGGACGCAGCGAGCTGATGGAGAAAGCAAGGACGTTGACATTACGAGGGAAGTCGAATTTTGAACCCGTCATGAAACGCACCCTGATCAGACGCAAGGAAGATTGCGAGCTCATTTCTTGTCAGGATTTCCCTGTATGCTCAAATGAACTCTTACTCCGATGAGAGGTGCTTATTTTCTCGCCCGTGATTTTACCAACTTCGGACTATGAGAGGCGAATGTGATTTTCTAATGAGATTGCCCTGAATAGAGCTTGCCAGAACGGTATTTGATGGTGTAGAATGCGCACCAGAATGGGTGAGAAAAATCAACCTGATGACAGTCGCTTCGTAGCCGAATATGCAACTGTGCAATCCGTCTTCGTACGCCACAGAAATTGCCTCCTGTTACGAGCCGATTTTTCACCCCTCTTCGTGGGATACTACCTGCATCTAATGCAGCACGCCATGCACCCTGACGAAGAAAAAGCAGAGATCTTCAAGCAACTTCTCGCCTTTTTCACTCTCTACATCGTTTCGCGACCATGGAAAGAGCACCATGCGTGGACCCTCAATGTAAAATCCCCGGATCGGGTCAATTACTTTGTCTCTGGCTCTTCTCTCTCCGAGGATGTCGTCGGTCGCATCTTTACAGAGGATGTGCGCGAAACGGATACTACACTGCTTTACGCACAAAACATTTGCTACGATCGTGACACACACACTTCCGTTATCCCGCTCAGCGGCTCTTCGCCCCGAGAATGGACGGAGGAATATTTTCGAGCCAGTGAACAACGACAAGCCCGAGCTTTCATTGGAGAGGGGGATTCCTTTTATCTGATCACGGCCGAGCCGGAGGCAGACTTCGACTGGCTGAGCGAACTCACGGCTCAGCAAGTCGCCCGCCTTGATCAAACTGAAGAAACGAAGCTGCTTGAAACACGCAACTTCACTTTCCGTTGCGGCTGCAGCGCCCAGCGTATCATTCCCGTAATTCGGGCCATGAAAAAAGACTTCGCTGACCTCCTCTCCGAGCAGGGAGAACTCACGGTCTCCTGCCCACGTTGTGGTGTCAACTACACTGTCACCCGAGATATGGTAAACAACCGAGACGCCTCACCGGATGCCTGTTGAAACGCGTACTTCAAGTCCCGGAAGTGTCTTAGCTCGATTGCGGTGCTGTTCCGTCGGTACTTCTCGCCTCTTTTTCTAACGGCTTCACCCAAATCTCCAAAGCTCCTTCGGCGTACACGCCATAGGTGGAAGAGGGATCGATGTTGCGCATCTCCGTGTAAAGTGCACGCAACAACGATACAGGACCTTTTTCACGTCTCACGTGGCCGGCGAGAGCAGCCATCGCCATCTGACGCTCCACCGGAGAATAAGCTCCCTTTGCAAGCAAGCTGCGGACGTAAGAACAGGCCTCCGCAATGCTCATGATTTGAAGCTTCTGGACGAGTCCGTTTTGGGAAGGATCAAAGAGCGTGTGATTGGGAACACGCAGATCAGTATAGGAGAGCGCCTCGCGCTGCAACTCTTCCTTACGCTTGCCTGAGGCTCGCTCAGCTTGATTGACCAGTTTCTGTTGCTTGTCAAAATCTTCCAAGAGCTTGGACAACGCCGCCGCCGCCTTTACGGGGTCATCCATTTCTTCGCGACTTTGCACCGCACCGCGCACGTTACCGCTGCCATCCACAACAGCAAAGCAAGGAATGCTCCACACTCCGCCGGGTAGCCCTCTTTTCCCCATCACTTTCTCGTATTCGCGTTTTTCCTTCTCATTGGGTTGTTGGTACACGGGCACCACCAAATAATTGGTCGTACTGAGTACCCGTTGCATGTTCTTTTCATGCTTTTTAATATAGGTTTCGTAGGCCTTTACGCTGACGTCGTCGTAGTTAGCGCCATAGCAAAACATCACAAAAGGCTTATCTTTACCGGCCCTCTTGAGAGCATCCTCGTAAGTGCGAGATTGGGAAGCATGCACCAAGTCGCTCAGAAGGGCGAAGAGAGTGAGACTGGCACAAAGTAGCAGATGCGTGTGTTTCATGAGTTCTTCTTGAGTTTGCCGTATACGTAAAAGCCGACAATATTGCCGGTATCCCACTTATCACCTTCGCGCAGAAGGCGGATGTAGCGGGCGCTGGCCTGCGCTTTCTGCAAGTCGATGCGCATAATGGAGCCGTCTATTTCAGCTTTTCCCCCCGTGTCCTCCCAGTTTTGACCATCCTCAGACGCCTCGATGCGGAACGGACGATCATTCTTGATAGCGCAATCAAAGAGAGCGACCACTCCAGTCAAATCACTGCTCCCCTCCAACTTGACAGTAATACCATTATTACCCTCAAACTTAATCGGGATGACGCCGCCGTTCTTCTGCAGCACAGCCCAGTGCAAGCAGGATTGTTTAAGTCCATTGTCATCGAGCGTTACTGCAGTTTGAATGGAGCCGTTGGCAGAAACAATGCGCCCGGAGAAGCCACGAAATTTAAACCGGTTTTTTGGAAAATGCTTCTTGCATTTCTGCATGGCGAGCTTGCCAATGGCCTGGAATGTGAAGTTGTCACCACTTGTAGCAGCCGTGTGGATAGCCTCGCCCAAGCCTTCCCATGTGCTGTCGCTGTTTTTCTTGTCCCCGCGCATTTTTTTCATGGCAGACGTGATCAACTTACTGAACTCTTCTTGGAATCGGTCGGCGTTTTGCCCGCTCGTTTGACTCATCTTACCAGAAGTTTCCAGTCCCCAAGTAAGCACTGGTCCCGAGTAGTCCGGCTTGCTCATGAGGATGGACAGCGCCGTCTTCATGTAATCGAGTTTCTCCGCCTCAGTTTTGCAACCGGCAAATTGCGCATTCAGCAAAGGTGTCACATCCCATCGGTTGATCCCGAAATCTTCACATTTCTTGAAAAAAGAGGCAAACAATTTGTTGCGCTCTCTCTTGTCCGGCATGAGCGGCAGCAAATTCGGATAGATGTAACGCGCTTGGAACGTCGCTGCCACATTATGATATTTTTCGGCCAACGTCTCAATGACATCAGTGCAAAGTCTCGTCCAACGCTCCTTGTCCCCGGGAGCCTTCTGCTTGAGATACCCTGCGTATGCCAACCACACCGGCCAATTGAGCGGCTGCGCTTGAATGGCAGCATCAAAACAATTGAAAGCGGCCTTTGTCATGCGCTTGGAAGCCAAGAATTCCGCCATAGCCGCCAACTGATCAGATGCGCGGGTCGGGATGACATCGGTGTACAAATCCTGAGTCAGAATCAAGAACTCCCAATCATGCAACCCCCAAAACGTCTTGGCCATGCTATGTTGCCAGTATATGCTGTACCCCTTGCGCCACTCGTTGCCCACGCGCACGGTATAAGCGCAGTGCCCCGGTTCACCCATCGTCATGGCTGGTATACCGGCAGCCAACGCACCATACGCGCCGTAGTGCGAACACGCGCCACAAACGCCGCCAATCTCGCGATGAGCCAGAGCTGTAACATTGTTGAATCCCTTCAGGACCGGAGCTAAATACTCCGATGAGAAAACAGAATCGCCCGCGACATTACGCAAGCGGTACACCAACTGTCCGGAGGCTCCTAAATACCCTTCCACCGGCAAACGCACATTGTCTCGCTGCCAAGCCAGGGAAACAGGACTGCCCCATGAACGGTAGTCCGTTCCTGTCACAAGGCGCGTCTCCCAGTACGCCAAGTTATCAAAGAGCTTGTTGAGACGCCCATCGCGATAACTCCCATAGTAGTACGAAAAACGCTCCAGCATATCCTTCTGGCTCCAGCCCTCACGCGCAAACTCCAAGGCTGTCGTAGTAGCCACTCGTCGAGCCGTCTCATCCGTGATATCCTCGGTGTAGCGACTAAAAATGAGCGCAAGATTCCCGAGGCCCCGTCCCATCGCACTTGTCGGTCCAGAATACATGGTGTTGGTGAGCCAGTCGAGATTCGAGGACAAAGCGCTGAGAACCATGATGCCCCCGCGCTGTTGGGAAACGTCCTCCAAGGCCTTGATCCCTGCTTGTCTTATCAGGGCAAGGAGCGCCAAATCGCGACGATTTTCCGGCGCTGCCAAGTATTCCATCACACGTTCGGCCGTGGGGTTGTTGCCGAGTTGCGTGAGCACGCGTTCTTCCAATTTTCTGTATATATCATCGGGCTTTTTCCACGCATTTCCTTTCAACTCAGGGTCGTCGAAGGATTCACCTTTGCCGGCTTTTTCAAGCGCCGTCGTGAACTTGCGAATAGCAGCCGCGTAGGCATTACGCGCTTTGGAATCCACTGCCTTTGGCACCACATCCGTTTGCCCGGCCACCTCGGGCGCGTCTTTTTCCTCAGTGATGCCCACCAAATCCGGGTCGCAATCCGCCAACATGTACGATGAAAAATCACGCTCCGCACCGTTGTTATAGGCTACATCGTCACTTTGTGAAGTATCCTGCGGACTTGCATCCTGTACAACTGCGCCAGAATCTTCCTCAAAGCCCTTCTGCCAATCATCACTGGCAGAGGAATCCGTTATGACGACCCCGCGCCGATGCCGCCCCGACGTGTTATCATGCACGAACTTGCGGTGCTCCTCCTGTTGCTCCAAACGCAGGCGTCGCTGCTCATCTACACTGCGCTGCACCTCCCCTGCCATACTGTCGCGCAAGTGCATCACATCTAACACTTTTTCCCACAGCGGACCAGAAAAAAAGCCAATTGTGATGGCCGCTACTACGGCCAGCAACAATCTGATAAGATTCGATGTCATTGTGTCATGCTTTGTTTGATATTGCCGAATCGCTTCGTCCCGGGAATCTCGGCTCCTCTCCCCGTTGTCGGTACCCATTCTAGCATCTCTCCGTCGATCTCGCAAGGACAAACCAAAGCAATCGCATCAGAAATTGCAGTGACTATTTGCAGATTATTGGGAAAGCGTGGTGATGAAGCTCACAGCAGCGGGTCACCGTGATCGGACAAAAATAGTGCACCGAAAAGAGAAAAGTGATCGGACATAATTAGTGCACCGAAGTGTCCCGCGATCTTTTACCGTCATAGTTTTTGGTGTCCTCAGAAAGCAT
>CANRET010000069.1 GCA_947629715.1 uncultured Akkermansia sp. | reverse complement strand
AATTGCCCAAAAATCGCCAACTCCTGCCATCATCATGCTTCCCTCCCATGAATTACATTTTCTTGGGACGGATGTGGATCGCATGTTGCCGTGATCGGGCATTTTTTATGCTGGAAATCACGGCGAGACTTTGTTAAAATTGCGCCGAGCTTATGAACACGATCTATCGTTATTTGACGCTGCTGGCACCGATTGTCGTACTGTTGAGTTCATGCCAGCAGAAACCCTACCCGATTTTCTTCCTGTCAGAGGCGAGATCTACCGAAGGCAGCACATCCAAGTTCATCCTCATGTACAACGGACGCCCCTATACGAGGATGCCGATTGTCACGCATGAGAATTTCAAATCTTATCACTCATTCATGGACATGCAGGACGGCAGTTACGGGATCGTGCTGACGCTGAAAGACGAATTGATTAACCGGCTGTACAGTATCTCCGTGGAAAAGGAGGGCATGCTCATACTCCCGGTGGTGAACGGACTTGCCTTTCAACCCGTCCGCATTGATCGTCCCATCACGGATGGGAAACTCGTGATATGGGGCGGGTTGAACGGCTACGACCTCATGCAAATCGCGCGTGACATCAAACCGGAAAACGAAGAGATGGAGAAAAAACGCTTCATGAGGAAGAATCCGCGCCCACTTCCCAAACTCGATCCAAAACAGCGAAACCAAAAGAGAGATTACACGGGACGTACCATCGGTGAGATTTTTCCAAGCAGAGCGCAATGATTAAAACCATCCACTGCCTCCATTTTGCCATCTTGTCGCTCTGGGCGGTTGCTGCAGGAGCGCAGGCAACGCCGTCTCGCGTCTGCGATTTAGTGTACCGGTTTCCCACAGACAATCACAGCATTGTCAACGGTCACGGGGAAAATTTTTACATGTATTGCGACCGCAACTTTGAAGGGGAGAAAAGCAAACCCTGGCAGGCAGGCGGCTACGGTATGGTGCGCTCGCCATTCCGCACAACGAGCGGAAAAATCATGTATTCGCGCATGCACGAGGGGATAGATATCAAGCCCGTGAAACGCGACAAAGCCGGAGAACCACTCGATCTCATCCGTCCTGTGGCCCCCGGCGTGGTCGTCTATGCCAATGAGAAGCCCGCACTGAGCAATTACGGTCGTTACGTGGTGGTGAGCCACCGTGTGCCCGAGGGAACAATATACAGCCTCTACGCCCATATGGCACGCGTGGACTGCAAGATCGGCCAGGCTGTGGGCACCGGCAATATTCTCGGTCAAATGGGCCACAGCGGAGTGGGCATTAACCGTGAGCGCTCTCATGTTCACCTTGAAATATGCCTGTTGCTGCACTCGCAGTACGATCAGTTTTGTCCCCCTTCAAACAAGCACGGCATATATAATGGGTTGAACCTTGCAGGCATCGACCCGACGCCCGTACTCCTAGCCTGTCAAAACGGCCAGCCCCTTTCCATCCGGCGTCATTGGCAGACTCTGCGCGAACATTACCGAGTACGTGCGCCGTATCCGACGAAAATGCCGGACATATTGCGTCGTTATCCTTTCCTGAAACAAGGAGATTGGAGCAATCAACCCGCGTCTCTGGACATTGCGTTGAGTGCCGAGGGCGTACCCCTGGCTATGTATCCTTCTTCAAAAATCGTGACCTCCCCTCAGGTTATATCATGCACTGCCGTGAACACCGTGCAGCAGAACGTAACCGCCAACCGCGTAAAAAATAGCAGTTCAAACGCAGAACTCACCGCATCAGGCATGCGCTACATCCAACACCTGCTGCGCCCGCACAACGTACCTGTCTCTGCTCCATGAGGAGGTATGCACAGCTTTTTCTCTTGGCAATCACCGTGGCAAGTTCGGCGGCTGACGAAGCCTCTGTTTGCAGCGTGGACTGCTTAGTACGTGAAGGAAAAGCTGTTCAGGCTCTGCATGTACTGAACGGCAATGACCAAGCTTTAAGTCGAGAAGAAGCGGCGTACTGGCGAGGGCGCGCCCTCATCACGCTTGGACGTCTTGCAGAGGCCTACGACTGCTTGCAAAAAGTGCCAGAAAATCATGCTCTTTTTCCCTACGCGGCACGTGGGCTTCTTTACTGCGCAAAACACAACCCCGATCTCAACGAAGCAACCCTGGTCGAAAAACTCTCCAAGGCGAAAGATGAGCAAACGCGCTTGCTGGCAGCGACTGCGCTGGCCGAACAACAGCTCTCAGCCCCGGAAAACGAAGGAAGCGACACGTCTGCGTACACGTACTTGCAAGAACTTGCGCAGCTCAATGAAAAACTGCAGCCGGTCGTCAAAACGCTCGGCATCCTGCTGCGCAGGAAAATGGAAGACTACGCCGGAGGAATTGAATATGCGCGTGCTCTGGAGAATGATCCCTCGCTCAACAGCTTCATGCGCCAGCTCGTGCGTCTGGAACTTGCAGAACTTTACTACGCCAAGGAAAAGGCAACTCCCCGGCCGAAGGATGAACAAGCAGCGGATGTTAATGAAGAGGAAGAACCTGACGCTGCCGGCATGGGCGAGGAAACGCTTCTCCAATTCATAGCCGCCAATCCTGACTCGCCGGCACTCCCTGAGGCATTCCGTCGCTTACGCATTCACCATTGTGCTGATCGCAGCGCTTACACCCACAGTAAGCTGGAGGATTGGGCAGAAGACACGCCGCATGCCCGCCGAGCGGCATACGCTCTTCTCATGCTCATGGAGCAGGATAAGGCCAACGGCAATGAATCCGCCACGTTGGCTAACCGCGCCGCAACCGATCTTCCCGGTGAACCGCTGACCCTTACGATATTGCAGGAGTATATCCGCCGCCTGATTCTGCGCGGCGAGTACGAGCAGGCAGGTCTGTACACCGACTTGTCAGAATCCCTGCAGACTGGACAATCCGATTCGTACACTTGCTTTTTGAAAGCTCTTCTTGCGCAAAAAACACCGGAGTTGGCCGCCGAACTTTTCCGCAGCTGTGCGGAGACGGCAGGAGATGAACTGCGCATCCCCGCGCTGGTTAATGCCCTGATCTGCTGCATGCGCGCGGGAAAGTTCGGGGAGGCTGAACAGCTGATAACGCAAACGCTCGATGATCGGGCACGGTGCGCCCTTCTGCTGACCCACGCCGAAATGCTGCCTGATGAAAAGGCGAATCTTGCACGCAAGGAACTGCACGAGGCGCTGAATCTGAACCCGGACGAGGGCCAAAAAGTGCGCGCCGTCTTGTGTGAACTCCGCCTGTCCCTTCTGAATGACCCAGAAGCAACACTGCACCAACTCGAAGCTTTTTCCGACAAGGAGCGTGCCTCCTGGTCGGATGCCAATGAATTGTTCTACGCTGCTATTCTCGAACATGCGTCTGATGCCGCGCGTCCCGAAAAAGGGAAACACGCCAATGTCCTTCTGCGCAAGCTCTGCGCAAACGCCTCGACGCTCACGCGCAAAAGCGTTATCTCCCTCCACTTGGCCGATCGTCTCTCCAAGAGTGGAGAGCATACAGCCGCCAGCGACATCCTGCTGGAGTTGGCAACAAAGCAACCGCCCGGCGCAGACAAAGCCGCCACTCTACTGTACGCCGGCAAAGAATGCAGCGCGTGTGCAACTCTCTCTTCTCTGCAACACGCTGTGCAACTGTTCGCGGAGTGCGCACGTTCAGAATCGCCGCTGGCTCCTCTGGCGATCATTGAGCAAGCGACCGTTCTCACGCGCATCAATCGCTGTGATGAAGCCCTGGCTCTGCTTGAGCCTATGGCGCACGAAAAACTTAACGCAGAGCTGCAGGCCCGCCGTCTCACTGCATTGGCCGATGCCTACTCCTTTAGTGAGGGACCAGATCACGATGAACTCTCTCTCGCTGCAAGCGGACAAATTCTGAGCATCCCGGATATTTCGCACGTATGGACTACCCGTGCATACCTGCAGCATGCATTCATGGCTGCACGAGCCAAATCGGATGAATTGGCTCTGCAGGATTACCTTCACGTACTGCGTGAGCATGAAGTCGATGGCTTCCCTCTTAATGAAGCCTGTACTTTCTTTTATTATTACGCAGGCGCCGGAGCGGTGTACCGTCTCGTATGCATGGAACGCTTCGAAGAAGCTGCCGACTTGGCTGAGCATATCGCCCAATGGTCCGGCTCGGGAAAATCTGACTTCCCGCTTGATCCGAAGAAGTCCGCCTCTTTCCGTGACTGGGCTCGTGCCATTCGCAGCACCCATTTCTTACCAACGAACATTCTGCCCCCTGAGAGTGGAAAGTCCTCGTAAACGCCGTCTCACAAATCTCCGCTGAGATTCACGTGCGACCTCAGCGTATTTCGCACCAGATGGCACGATGATCACTCGCCTCATGTGCATCGCGATCGCTCACAATGCCCATCTGCGCTTTCTTCCCCATGCGATGCAAAAGTACAGGGTTCACGTAGATCTGATCAAATGCGCTGTACATACCGCCGTTCTTGTAATAAATAGTCCAGCTTTCCCCCCGGTCATCAAGCGGAGTGAGCCGCCGCAGAGCGCTCTCCCGCGTCTTCCCCTGGGTGAGAATGGCAAGAGAGGGTTCATCCGGACCGGCATTCCAATCTCCGTACACCAAAATTGGCATCCAAGGCATGGAACGCGTAGCTCTTTGCACATGTCCGGCCAGCGTGCGAGCCTCGCGATTGCGCAACGCATCAGCCGCTGTCGGGTCATCCGCCTTCTTGGATTTAAGATGTGCCCCAATAATGCGAAAACTTCTGCCGTCCGGCAACTCCACAAGCACATCTAAAATGCCGCGCAGCATGCGCCGCCCCGTCCGTCCCTCCAACAGACAATCAGCAACCGAAAAATTCTTCGCGATCGGGTAACGCGAGAGGATGGCCAGAGCGCGGTCCTCCCCCCATCGCTCCAAAACCATGGAATGCGGATAGTTCATGCCTCGTCTCGCCAGACGCCGGGCTAAGTCCCGCAAAGCAGCCTGTCCGCCGATCTCCGTCAAACCAACAATCTGAGGCTTGGCGGAAGCGATGACGCGTGCCACAGCCTCTCTCTCTCGCACAGTCTTGATGTCCCGGTGGTACTGAGAGCGCGGCAGATCTTCCTCTACGAAATAATTACGCGCATTGAACATGAGGAAACGGATGGGAGGCCCCGCCTTCGAAACAGCACGGCACTCACTCCGCACGCCCGTCTCAGGAGCCTCGGTCGCACAGATCGGCGGCCCCTCGGCGGACTGAGCCTCCTGCCCCGTCTCCTCTGGAGCGTAGTATGAATAAAGCAAAGCGCTGACAATCGCGACCAGCAGGATGAGCAACACATCACTGCGTCGCAACAGCTTTTTGAACATCCTCTCCATGTCGTTTCTCCGTTCAATGGACGTTTACGCTTCCCCGGTCACGCCAACCACTCTGCTGCCTGCGGTGCAGCGTACGTGAGTATCATGTCTGCCCCAGCACGTCGTATACTCGTCAACGCTTCCAGAGTAGCCTCTTTTTCATCCAGCCAGCCCGATGCCGCCGCTGCCTTGAGCATCAGATATTCTCCGCTCACGTGGTAGGCAGCTATGGGCAGGTGCGTGTGCTTCCGCATTGCCGCTATCACATCCAGGTAGAAAGTAGCCGGCTTCACCATCAGGATGTCTGCGCCTTCCTGCTCATCCAGCTCAGCCTCGCGCAACGCCTCGCGCGCATTGGCCGGGTCCATCTGGTAACCCTTTTTATCTCCGGCTTTCGGCGCGCTGCCAAGCGCTCCGCGAAAGGGTCCATAAAATGCCGACGCGTACTTGGACGTGTAACTCATGATGGACACCTGTGTGTACCCGAGCTCATCCAATGCCTGACGCAAAGCCCCCACACGACCATCCATCATATCGCTCGGGGAAATGACGTCCGCCCCGGCCTCCGCATGGCTGATCGCCTGGCGCACCAACGACTCCACTGTTTCATCGTTTAACACCTCGACCCCACCGCCCGGCAGCTCTCGCACAATGCCATCCTGTCCGTAAATGCTGTAGGGATCTAAGGCCACATCCGTCATCACCAGCAGGTCGGGAAACTCTTCTTTGAGAGCGCGCACAGCTCGCTGCACAACGCCCTGCGGGTTGTACGCTTCAGCGCCATCCCCGGTTTTGAGGACATCCGGCACAACGCCGAAAAGATCCACACAGGGAATACCCAGTTGCCCATGCAAACGTCCACATTCTTTGACTAATCCGGGAATACTCCAACGCACGCACCCCGGCAGCGACTCGATCGGCTCATCTCGTTCTCCGGCATGCACAAACATGGGATATATCAAATTCGCCACACTCAATGTAGTCTCTCTTATCAGACCTCGAATGGCCTCACTCTTCCTGTTGCGGCGGGGACGTATGGGCAGTTTCATCATATCTGTATCGGGAAATCGGAGCGAAACCCAAACAGGATTCCTCCCTTCTGGCGGTGATTCTACCATATTTTGCACCCATACTCCAGCAGGAACTGTGCACGTACACTTGCGAATAATTTGCAATGAATACATGCTAAAGGCTTGCTTTGTGACAAAAAGAAGTGTAGAATATCCTTGCGTTTGCGTACCTTTGAGTAGCAAAGCACTGGGGATGCAGAGCACCCCGAGCCAACGGAAACAGTTGTCGGCTTCGGTTTCCTGCGGCGCAGAATGGAGCCGACATAAGACGAAAAAGAAAAGAAAATGAGTATATACAAAGTTGAGTGTGCCGTGGGGGCCAATCCCATCACCATTGAAACAGGTAAAATTGCAAGATTGGCCGACGGCGCCGTCACCGTACGATGCGGGGATACCGTGGTTCTGGTTACGGTTGTGAGCGCGACAAAAATCAAGGAGGGGCAGACCTTCTTCCCTCTCTCGGTTGAATACAAAGAAAAAGCGGCTGCGGCGGGGCTTTTCCCCGGCGGCTACTTCAAGCGAGAGGGACGCCCTACGGAAAAAGAAATCCTGACCTGCCGCATGACCGACCGTCCCCTCCGCCCCATGTTCCCGAAGGGGTATTTTTATGACACGCAGGTGATCTCTCTGCTGTTGGCAGCAGATGGGGAGAACGAACCGGACATCCTGAGCATCAACGGAGCATCTGCCGCATGCGTCATCTCTGATCTTCCCTTTGCCGAGCCGATTGGGGCCGTGCGTGTGGGACGTATCCATGGCGAGTTCGTCATTAACCCCACCAACAAGCAGAGACTGGAGTCTGACCTGGATCTCGTGTATGCAGGTTCCAAGGACCAGGTGATCATGATTGAAGGATCCGCTAAAGAGCTCCCTGAGGAGGACTTCATCAAGGCTTTGCACGTGGCTCAGGAGAACGTAGCTAAAATCTGCGCCGCGCAAGAAGAACTGCGTGCTCAATGCGGCAAGCCCACACGCGAGTACGAGCTCACCCTGGCTAAACCCGAGTTGCTCGAAATCGGCTACAAGATTGCCGGCGATCGCATTGAAGAAGCTATCTACGCTCCCAACAAAATTCAGCGTCAGAAGCAAGTAGGCGCCCTGCGCGATGAGGTGGAAGCCGCCATCAAACAGGCCCATCCGGAGGCTACCGACTTCGATGTCGAGCAGGTTTTTGAATACATCCAGAAAAAAGCCTTCCGTATCTCCATCATGGAGCATGACAAACGTGCAGACGGTCGCGGCATTAAAGAGCTTCGCCCCCTCAAGGCCGAGGTCAATGTACTGCCCAATGTCGTACACGGCTCCGCTCTCTTCTCGCGAGGAGAAACAATGTCGATGTGCCTGGCCACTCTCGCTCCGCTGGAAGAGAAACAATACATGGACAACTACACCGGGGCGGTGGACGAGAAGCGTTTCATCCTGCACTACAATTTCCCTCCCTTTACGGTGGGTGAGACGGGGCGTTTCGGCGGACAAAATCGCCGAGAAATCGGACACGGCGCCTTGGCAGAGCGCTCCATCGCTCCCGTGGTACCATCTGAAGACGAGTTTCCTTACGCTATCCGCGTCTCTTCGGAAATCATGGAATCCAACGGCTCTACCTCCATGGCTTCCGTGTGCGCAGGCACAATGTCTTTGCTTGCTGCCGGTGTGCCGCTCAAGCGACCGGTGTCTGGCATCTCGGTGGGTCTTGTCACGGAGTTTGAGAACCAAGGTGACCGCGTTCCCAAGCGTTACAAGACACTGTTGGACATCATCGGATCAGAGGACTTTTACGGTGATATGGACTTCAAACTCTGCGGTTCGGCAGAGGGTGTGACAGGCTATCAGCTCGACTTGAAATTACCGGGTATCCCGCTGGAAATACTGGAGGATGCTATTCATCTTGCCAAAAAGGGGCGCCTGCAGGTGCTCGACACCATGTGCGACGCCATTCCTGCGCCACAACCGCTTAGTCCAAAGGCTCCGCGCATTGAGTCCACGACCATCCCTGCAGACCGCATCGGTGAGCTCATCGGTCCGGGAGGCAAAAACATCAAGGCCCTGCAGGCCGAAACCGGCACCGACATCAATATTGAGGAGGACGGCACCGTGCGCATTTACGGCAACCGCCAGGAAGGTGTGGAGCGCGCTCTTTTTCTCATCGGCCGCATGTTCAAGGAAATCGAAGTGGGCGAAACCTATGAGGGCAAAATCGTCTCCACAAAGGAGTTCGGCGCTTTCATGGAAGTACTCCCCGGCAAGGACGGTCTCATTCATATCTCCGAATTGGCTGAGGGCCGCACCCAGAAAACCGAGGATGTTGTCAAAGTCGGCGATGTCGTTACGGCCAAATGCATCGGCATCGACGACAAAGGCCGCGTGAAGATGTCCATTCGAGCCGCCGCTCGTGACCGTAAGGCAAAGTCCTCTCAGACCTCGTAACGGCCCATTCTCCGATCGATTCCAAACTAAAATCGAGTAGGGGGCTTTCGCCCCCTCTCACACCACCGTACGTGCCTTTTATGGCATACGGCGGTTTCCTAACC
>CANRET010000068.1 GCA_947629715.1 uncultured Akkermansia sp. | reverse complement strand
TTGAGAATTTCACTCTCAACTCCCCAGATTATACCACCTCGGATTAATAGTGTACGATGTACAACACGCACGACGGCCCCGTTGAGGGCGCACGCGCAGCGGGCGGTAAGTGCGTACGGACAGCGCGCATGCGCTGCCCCGCAGGGGTGAAAACTGCCGACGGCTGTAAGCCAGTTTGGCCAAAAGCATTAGCTTTTGCCCCGAAGGGGTGAGGAGTCGTGAGGCGACTCCGAAGCAACCGGCAGGGGGGTGTCGGTGAGTCAATTTGGAAATTCGCGTGCGTTACGCGGGGAAGCGGTGGCACCTGGCGCCGCCTGTGGACGATTGCGCATGGGAAATGGGTTGAATGAGACCGGAAAAATTTTCTTGGGACGGATGTGATAAAATCGTGTTTTGTGCAAAAAATTTTGCTTGCCAAATGAATCCGGGGGCATATAATTGCCCCGCCATGACCCGCAAAGGTGGTATCAACAAGACACGTAAGGCTGTAGCCAAGCGTTTCAAGGTGACCGGCACGGGCAAGGTTCTGCGTCGCAAGCAGGGCAAACGCCATATTTTGCAGAAGAAATCGAGCAAGAGAAAGCGCGCGCTCAGCAAGCCCGCCTTGGTGGACAACACGCAGGTGTGGGCCATCAAGCAGAACATGCCTTTCGCCTGAAGCCGAAGAAACTTCGCGCTACAGTCGGAGCTTCCGTCCGCTGATCGGATGGCCTTCGTGCAGCCTTCCTTCCCTGTGAAGGAGCAACGAGCGAGACTGCAAGGAGGTGAGGAAGAACAGCTCGTTACACTATACAGAATCGACAATCTATGGCACGTGCTACTAATGGGCCGGCTTCCCGCGCCCGCCGCAAGCGCATCTTGCAGCGCGCCAAGGGCTTTCGCGGCTTCCGCAGCAAGCTCTTCCGCTACGCCAAGGATGCAGTGTACAAAGCATGGCAGTACGAGTACCGCGATCGCAAGAGACGCAAGGGGCAGTTCCGCCGTCTCTGGACTGCGCGCATCTCCGCCGCCGTGCGTCCGCTCGGTTTGACCTACTCCCGCTTTATGGAGGGGTTAAAGCAGGCCGGGGTGGAACTGGATCGCAAGTCGCTCTCCGAGCTGGCTATCGCCAACCCGGACGCTTTCAAGGCAGTTTTTGAGCTCGCCAGGAAAGCTCTGGACGACAAGTCGTCCGCCAACGCCTGAACCATCTCATCAAAAAAAAGGCTCCTCTCGGCCAGAAGGCGGGGAGGAGTTCCTTTTTGAACGAGTGCGTTATTTAAGCTTGTTGTATTCCTCGTCGGAGACGGGTTCGAGCCACTCGTTGGATGTCTCCTCACCGTCAATTTCCACCGCGATGTGGGAGAACCAGGAATCCGGGGCGGCGCCATGCCAGTGCTTCACGTTGGCAGGGATGTGAATGACCGTGCCTTCGCGGATTTCAACGGGATCTTTCCCCCATTCCTGGTAGTAGCCGCGCCCGCCAATGCCGATGAGCATCTGCCCCCCGCCCTTGGCAGCGTGGTGGATGTGCCAATTGTTGCGACAGCGCGGCTCAAAAGTCACATTCGCCATCTTGACCTGCTCCGTGGAAATGGGCGCCAGAAAGCTCCGCCCGATAAAATAGCGAGCGTAGGCCGTGTTGGGTTCGCCAAGGGGAAACAGGATGCGGGCAGCATGCCGCGCCTTGGCGTCCGCCGCAGGATCAGTCGGCTCGTTCCACACATCCTTGGCCAAACGAAAAACAGCCCAGGCTTTGGGCCATCCGGCGTAAAAAGCCACATGCGTGACGACAGCGGCGATTTCCGCCTTCGTCACGCCGTGATTCTTCGCATTCTGCAGATGGTGGACCAAGGAGCTGTCCGTGACGCCCTGACTCATCAGCGCTACCACGGTGATGATGCAACGCGTCTTGACGTCTATGTCCTCATTGTTCCAATTTTCCCCGAAGAGCACATCATCGTTGAAATGAGCAAACTGCGGAGCAAAGGAGCCGAGCTGATCGCGCCCGGCGGTTTGGGTGATCTTTTCTCTCATGACTTGATGTTGGGCAAACGCCGTACACGGCAGCGCACCGATTGCCGCCGCCACAGCGAGTTTCAGCGTGGTGTTCATCATCGTCTTCAACGGTAGGATGCTTGATAGATCGCCACGCAGTCCTCAATGCTCAGAGGCAGAGGATCATGCTCAAAGAGCCATCCCATGGCGCTCTTCGCGTTGTGGGCCATCGTCTCAAACTCGTCCGGACTGATGCCGTAGTCGCTCATCTTCAGATCGGCCACGCCGCAGGCCTCCTGCAGGGCTTTGAGCACGGTCAGGAAATCTTCCGGCTTGCTCGCATCGTGCATGCCCAAAGCCTGAGCCATCCGCACGAATCGTTCCGGAACAGCCCCGCGTTCGATAAAGTGCGTGTAATAGGCAAGCGAGATCATGATGAGTCCCGCACCGTGCGGCAATTCCTGGTGATAGGCGGAAAGCGCATGCTCCAGCGAATGCTCGCTCGTACATGTGCCGACGACCATCTGCACTCCGGAAAGCCAATTGCCGAAAGCCACGCGCTCCCGGTCGGCCACCAGGGATTGACCGTCCTTCACCGTCGCCGCCAAATGCCTGCCCACATTTTCAATGGCAGTGATTGCCACCATGTCGCTGATGAGATTAGCGGTGGAAGCAATATAGCCCTCCGTGCTGTGGAAAAGCGCATCAAACCCCTGGTAGGCCGTAAACTTGGGCGGAACGGAGAGCATGAGCTCCGGGTCCACGATGGCGAGCTTCGGGAAGAGATCATGCCCAAAAATCGCCGTTTTCTCATGCGTCTCAGGATTGGTAATGACGCCGCCTGAATCCGTCTCCGACCCCGTACCGGCCGTGGTCGTAATGGCCACAATGGGCAGAGGCGTGTTCGCAATGGGCTTCCCCTTACCCGTCCCCGGCACAATGTAGTCCCACAAATCTCCTTCATTTGTAGCCATCACGGCCATACCCTTCGCCGCATCCATGCAGCTTCCCCCGCCCAGCGCCACAATGAAGTCACAGCCATTCTCGCGCGCGAATCGTCCGCCCTCCTCCACCGTCGCTTTGAGAGATACGGTCTCATTATACGACTTCGCGTTACTTGAAGTCAAGCTCCCCGAAAAACCGCATGCGCAAAATGCCCGGCATCCATGTTTGATCCGGGCAGGTCGCTCGCTCATTGAGCCTCCCGGAACTTTTCGAGCCGTTTCCTTGCTTTCATGAGATCTTGCGACGTTCTTATGCATTCCTCTGCAATTTCAAGGCAGCCGCTCGTGTTTCCCGACATGGTGTACAACGACTTTGCGAGAGAACGGAACGATGACACCGCTGTCTCCAGTTTCTTTGCATCCCCTTGGAGCGCCGCATCGATGCACTTCTGAAGTCGCCCCGTCCATTGTGTCGTGAATTTCTCTATCGGTCGGCTGTGATCCTTTCTTTTTTTTGGCGCTGCAACGTGGGGACAAACGAGACTCGATCTCAGCCTGCGGACGTATGAATCCACTCTGTCTTTCAGGACTCTTTTCTCCCTTTTCCGTTCCTGTTCAGCGGATTCTCTCTCCATCTCAGCATTCTCGGCTTCAAGCCGCTTTCTTTCCTCCTCTTCTTCCCTTCTTTCCTCCTCCAATTCGGCCTCTCGGGCTTCCCTCAATTCCCTTGCACTTTCTTCTCTTTCCTCTTCTCTGGCTTTTTTCTCAGCTTCCTGCCGCTCCCGGCGCTCTTCGATGGCACGCATCCTTTTTTCCTCTTTCTTAGCCGCAATGGCTTTCTTCAATTCTTGATTTTTCTCCTTGATGGCTGTTACCTCTTCAGTGAGCGCATCCCGCTTCCTGACTTCCTCATCATAGTTCGCCTGAGCGTTTCTCTGCTCCTCTTCCGCCACCTTGAGTTCATTGCGAACTTTCCTCAATTCGGCCTCGCTGCCCGAATTTTGAAAGTAAATCCAACCGGCCCATGCAACGGCCAGCACCGCCAATAGTTTGAGTAATGTGTCCATGCGTCCGAGTTAAGGCTTAGATTTTATCCAATTCTTCCTGCAAGCGCTCTTGCGTCTTTTCCCATCTGGCCTTTTCGATGTTCAGCCGACGAATGCCGAGCTGATTCATCTTCGATTTGAGACCGGAGACATCCTTCTGAATCCTCTCGATCTTTTTTTGCACATTTTCAATCATGTCATCCCTTTGCGACTTCTGCAAATAATAATGCCTCCCGCCGAAAATAGCGGCAAGAATGACAACCGCGAGAGCTATATTGATGATTTTATCCTTGTCAACGGAGAGAATCATGTTGATAATTTTGTCCTTATCCATAGATATTCAGTTTGTTTAAGTCGATGCAGTCTCGAAGACAAAGCGCCGCCGCCAGCGCCAACGCAGTCGCGGTGTCACCTGCCAGTTTCAACCGAATCTTTCTCCCTAAAAACGACATGATTGCGCAACGCTCAGCCGGTCGCCTCGCGTCCTAACCAACGTCAGTGTATCTCTTTTTAAAAGAGATGAGCAGCTAAGCCTGGCGCAAGGTACTCATGATCATCATGTTTTGCATTTCCCGTTCCTCTTTTTTTCACAGATGGAGTGAGCCAATTTTATTGTGTCATACTTCATTTTCAAGCCTTCGCAAGCACCGTTTGCTCATCTCTTTTAAAAAGAGATTTCGGGCGTTTTGGGGAGCTAACAGATTGATGATGAATGATGGCGACCGAGGATAGGCGGAGGAGGCTGTGTTAAGAGAAAAAAATTTTTTTGAAAAGGATACTGGACATCTCTTTTAAAAAGAGGTGAGCAGGGTTGAAAACGTGCCGACGTCCGCTTTGCGACTAAGTTCCACAGGATTAAGTCAAACAGGCGCACCATCGGGGGATGGGTCCCGGCGATGCGCCCGCTTGCGTGAAAATGAATCAGAAGTTGATTCTGTAGCCGACCGAGGCGTTCAGGCTGGTCCATCCACGGCTCCCACCTCCGCGCTCTCCACCTCCTTGTGGGTAGCGCAGCCGATGATACCGTTCATGGCCGTGCCGGATCGATCGCCCACATCGACCTTGTCGAGCAGGCGGGCCTCCAAGATTGAGGCGCGGTTAAAGGCGTTCTCACTCACGAGAGCCTGCGCGCGCGCGCCCGCGCCGAGGGTCACGACATCCTGCCGGATGTCATCCACCTTGAGACCGGCGTCGCTTCCCGTCTCAGTGTAGCCCTTGACGGAGGCGTGCCGCACCTCCACATTGAACACCGGCTGCAGCGCCATCGTTCCCTCCTTGTTCGTGAGCTTCGTGTAGCCCACCTCGTACATCGCGCCCACCGCGTAGCCGTCGGTATCGCCCTTCGTGCGGCAGCTGCCCGTGCCGTAATTGACCGTACGGTCCGGACTCACGTCGGCCAGGCCGCTTGCTCATTGGGCCTCCCGGAGCTTTTCGAGTCGTTTCCTTTCTTTCATGAGATCTTGCGACGTTCTTATGCATTCCTCTGCAATTTCAAGGCAGCCGCTCGTGTTTCCCGACATGGTGTACAACGACTTTGCGAGAGAACGGAACGATGACACCGCTGTCTCCAGTTTCTTTGCATCCCCTTGGAGCGCCGCATCGATGCACTTCTGAAGTCGCCCCGTCCATTGTGTCGTGAATTTCTCTATCGGTCGGCTGTGATCCTTTCTTTTTTTTGGCGCTGCAACGTGGGGACAAACGAGACTCGATCTCAGCCTGCGGACGTATGAATCCACTCTGTCTTTCAGGACTCTTTTCTCCCTTTTCCGTTCCTGTTCAGCGGATTCTCTCTCCATCTCAGCATTCTCGGCTTCAAGCCGCTTTCTTTCCTCCTCTTCTTCCCTTCTTTCCTCCTCCAATTCGGCCTCTCGGGCTTCCCTCAATTCCCTTGCACTTTCTTCTCTTTCCTCTTCTCTGGCTTTTTTCTCAGCTTCCTGCCGCTCCCGGCGCTCTTCGATGGCACGCATCCTTTTTTCCTCTTTCTTAGCCGCAATGGCTTTCTTCAATTCTTGATTTTTCTCCTTGATGGCTGTTACCTCTTCAGTGAGCGCATCCCGCTTCCTGACTTCCTCATCATAGTTCGCCTGAGCGTTTCTCTGCTCCTCTTCCGCCACCTTGAGTTCATTGCGAACTTTCCTCAATTCGGCCTCGCTGCCCGAATTTTGAAAGTAAATCCAACCGGCCCATGCAACGGCCAGCACCGCCAATAGTTTGAGTAATGTGTCCATGCGTCCGAGTTAAGGCTTAGATTTTATCCAATTCTTCCTGCAAGCGCTCTTGCGTCTTTTCCCATCTGGCCTTTTCGATGTTCAGCCGACGAATGCCGAGCTGATTCATCTTCGATTTGAGACCGGAGACATCCTTCTGAATCCTCTCGATCTTTTTTTGCACATTTTCAATCATGTCATCCCTTTGCGACTTCTGCAAATAATAATGCCTCCCGCCGAAAATAGCGGCAAGAATGACAACCGCGAGAGTTATATTGATGATTTTATCCTTGTCAACGGAGAGAATCATGTTGATAATTTTTTCCTTATCCATAGATATTCAGTTTGTTTAAGTCGATGCAGTCTCGGAGAGTCCGGATGACATTCTCAGTATGGTGCGGAAAGTAGTGCGCCCCCGCGCAAGGCGCCGCCGCCAGCACCAACGCAGTCGCGGTGGCGCCTGCCAGTTCCAACCGAATCTTTCGCTTTAAAAACGACATGATCGCGCAACGCTCAGCCGGTCGCCTCGCGTCCTAACCAACGTCAGTGTATCTCTTTTTGAAAGAGATGTCCACTTTTTTACCTCCTTTTCCAAGTCGTTTCAATGTGATAATATCTTTTCAGATTTCTGAATTTGAGGGCAAAATTTAAAAGTTAACTCAAACTAATTATCTGCATTCAATGATATAGGGGACCATGCGATATTCCTCTTCTTTAAAAAGGGCCGAACCGGGCAAAATTCCGTGAAACATTGAAAATTGCAAAATTATAAGTTATGCATGGAATAAAATTCTTCCCTTCCTTTCGCGAGGAAGAGGGCAGAAAATTTTGGCTCTATGCTCAATGTTCCCTGGACATCTCCTTTAAAAGGGGAGCGGAGATAAAAAAAAAGGCGGGCGCACCGTCGGGGTGACTCCCGGCGATACGCCCGCTTGCGTGTCAAAATGAATCAGAAGTTGATTCTGTAGCCGGCCGAGGCGTTCAGGCTGGTCCATCCACGGCGCCATTCGACGGAGCCGTCCAGGAAGAGACTGCCGTACTGCGAGCCGAGCGGAACCGAGAGACCGACGCCTGCTTCCAGACCCACGGCTCCCACCTCCGCGCTCTCCACTTCCGCGTGGGTGGCGCAGCCGATGATGCCGTTCATGGCCGTTCCGGACCGATCGCCCACATCGACCTTGGCGAGCAGGCGGGCCTCAAAGATCGAGGCGCGGTTAAAGGCGTTCTCGCCCACGATGCTCTGCATGCGCGCTCCCGCGCCGAAGGTCACGACATCCTGCCGGATGTCATCCACCTTGAGACCGGCGTCGCTTCCCGTCTCAGTGTAGCCCTTGACGGAGGCGTGCCGCACCTCCACATTGAACACCGGCTGCAGCGCCATCGTTCCCTCCTTGTTCATGAGCTTCGTGTAGCCCACCTCATACATCGCGCCCACCGCGTAGCCGTCGGTATCGCCCTTCGTGCGGTAGCTGCCCGTGCCGTAATTGACCGTACGGTCCAGACTCACGTCGGCCAGGCCGCCGCTGACCACGAAGGTGTGGATCCAGGCCCCGCTCGCCGCGCGCAGGAAGGCGGTGAGGTAAGTGGTGTCCAGATGCCCGCTTGCGCTGTCAGCCGCGTCGGGCTTCAGGTCGCCGTACATCGCGGAGATCGCCAGACCCAGCGTAGTCTGCGGCGTCACATCGATGTCCACGCCCATCGTTCCGCCCCAGTTGTTGAGCGTGTAGCCCGGCATATAGCCGTCGGAATCCAGCTTGTGGTAATTGCCCTCGCCGTTGATCCAGGCGTGCCAGAGCGGCAGGTTGTCGTAGCCGTCGTAGGTCGCTTCGCCGGCCATCGTCGTCGTGCGGTTGCGGATGGACTTCAACTGGCGGTGCAAGTCCTCGACCAGAGCCGGTCCGATCGTGGAGATGGACGCGCCTGCCACGGCGGTCAACGTGCGCTCCAGTTCAGCGACCTTGTTGTCGTCGTACTGGCCGACCACGGCGTTGATGAGGCGCTTGTAATCCGAGTTCGGATCGCTCAGCGTGGAGAAGAAGGTCTCCAACTGCGACTTGCTCTTCAGCGAATCCCAGACCATGGCCGCGCCTGCCAGGGCATTCTTGTTGGCGTAGGGCAGCGCACGCTCCAGCTTGTTCTGCTGAGCCTCGACGCTTCGGACCCTCAGTTTGCCGTCCCCATCGACATAGACGCTGTTATCCTTCAGGAGGTTGCCCGCGCCGGTGAACTTGACGTGCCTGTCGATGGATCCTCTCAGGCCCTCGCTCACGGTGAGTCCCGTACTCAGATCCCCGCTTCCCACGCTTCCGTTGCTGTGGAACTCCAGCGTTCCGTTCGACCCGGCGGATTTCAGGTTAGCCTCCAGCTTGTCCCCTGTTACCGACCCGTTCCCGAAGTCCACGGTCATGTTGCCGTCGCCCAGTTCCACGTCGCCCAGCACAAGCGGGCCATCGCCCGACGAACTGCTCACGTCCACAGTCAGCTGCGACCCGTCGCCCAGCTTCACATCCCAGGCGTTATCAACTGTCGTCCCCTCCGCACTCTTGGCGTTCTTCAGGGTGAAGTTGCCGTTGTCTGCAACCGTCAGCTTGCCGGCAGAATCGGCGCCTTCGCTCTTGCCCAGCGTGCCGGAGAAGCTGCCGCCGCTCACGGTGAGCTCCGAGGGGTTGGGGTCATCGCCGTTGCTCTTGAGCGTCCCGGTGCCGCTGAGGCTCGTCACACTGTTCTTGCCCTTGCCGATGTCCAGCACGGTC
>CANRET010000067.1 GCA_947629715.1 uncultured Akkermansia sp. | reverse complement strand
GGCAACGATTTAGAGCATAAGTGAACCTCTTGTCTCTTTCCTTAAAATGAATCCAGTTTTCAAATGCGTTTGCCCTGGAGTTGAAGCGAATAAGTTTGCTGCTTCGTCCGATATTCCATATTGACAAGATCAAGCCGAACAGATAGAATGCGCAACATGCAGCAACCGTATGTCGGGAGCTGTTCAATCATCCACATCACACGACATAAAACTATGAAATACAGATGTAAAGTATGCGGGGCCATCATTGAGAGTGATGGCATTCCTGAGGTTTGTCCCGTCTGCCGCGTTAAAGGTGACGATAAGTTTGAACTCATCGAAGAAGGCAAGGAAAAAGTTTACGCGGACGAACACCGTATCGGCGTAGCCAAGGGGCTGGATGCTGAGGTGGTGCAAGGCCTGCGCGACCACTTTAACGGCGAATGCTGCGAAGTGGGCATGTACTTAGCCATGAGTCGCCAAGCTGAACGCGAAGGTTATCCGGAGGTAGCGGACGCTTTCAAACGCTATGCATTGGAGGAGGCTGAGCATGCTGCCAAGTTTGCAGAACTGCTCGGCGAGGTGGTCCATCCCGACACCAGGAAAAACCTGGAGCTTCGCGCAGAGGCTGAGTTCGGAGCATGCGCCGGCAAATTGGCCATTGCGAAGAGGGCCAAAGAACTGGGCTACGACGCGATCCACGACACTGTGCACGAAATGTGCAAAGATGAGGCACGTCATGGCAAAGGATTTGACGGTCTGCTGAAGCGTTACTTCGGCAGATAAAGGATGAGCTGAGGGCTTTGTACCGTCCGGGAGCCGGTTATCTTGCCGGCTCTTTTTTTGCGGCATACGCCTCTGCATGTCTCGCTTACTTCTTTTCAGAGCTGCAGAGATATGATAGGGTGAAAGGACTATGGAGATGCCGAGCAATAATTACTACATACCGACGGTTATCGAGAAGACGAGCCAAGGGGAACGAGCGTATGACATCTACTCTCGCCTCCTGATTGACCGAGTGATTTTTCTGGGGACGGAGATAGACGACACGGTGGCGAATTCAGTGATTGCTCAGTTGCTGTTTTTGCAGATGACTGAGCCGAAAAAGGATATTCACCTTTACATCAATTCGCCCGGGGGATCGGTGACGGCCGGGTTGGCCATTTACGATACCATGCAATTTGTATCCTGTGATATCAACACGTACTGCATCGGCATTGCAGCATCCATGGCGTCAGTGTTGCTTGCCGCAGGTACAAAAGGCAAGCGCTTCTGCCTGCCCAACTCACACGTGATGATCCACCAAGTGCGTGGTGGCGCACAAGGAACGGCCTCCGACGTAGAACGCACCATTAACTTTATGCTTAGCTTGGATAAACGGCTCACCGGCATCCTTGCCCGCCACACCGGAAAAGACATAAAAACCGTACGCAAAGATCAGGATCGTGACAACTACATGACTGCCGAAGAATCCCTTGCCTACGGTTTGATAGATCGCATTCTTACCCATAAACCCGAGAGCAAATGAGACATGGCCCCGCGAACTCTTAGAAGATGCATCTTTTGCGGCAATGAGGAGGATGACGGTCGTCCCATGCTCCCCTTGCCGGAAAACTTTCACGTGTGCTTTCCCTGTATTGAGAGCCTCAACCGGCTCATGTTTTCCTGCTCTCCCAAAGGCAACATAGCAGCTCGGCGAGTGTTGCGCCTCATCAGTGAAACTCATCCGGAGCTGGTTCCGCAGTCCGAGGAGGACAACTCACCGATGGAGATACTCACCCGCCAGCAAGATGAACTGCCCACCCCGGAGCAGTTGCACAAGATGCTGGATGCTTATGTCATCGGCCAGGAGCGTGCCAAGAAGACGCTTTGCGTAGCAGTGTACAACCACTACCTGCGACTCCGCCAAAAGGAATCTGATGACGGTACGGAAATTGAGAAGAGCAATATCCTGATGGCCGGTTCGACGGGATCCGGCAAAACCCTTTTGGCACGAACGCTGGCTCGGATACTGGATGTGCCTTTTTGTATTGTGGATGCCACCACTCTGACAGAGGCAGGCTACGTGGGAGAAGACGTCGAAAACGTTGTACTGCGTCTCCTGCAGGCAGCAAATATGAATGTTGCCAAAGCGGAGAGAGGCATCATCTATGTGGATGAAATTGACAAGATCGGTCGCAAAACACAAAATGTAAGCATCACGCGCGACGTGAGCGGCGAGGGCGTTCAGCAGGCTCTGCTCAAAATTGTAGAGGGCACAGAATGCAATATCCCACCCAAGGGCGGACGAAAGCATCCGGATGAAAACTACATACGCGTCAACACCGAAAATATCCTCTTTATCTGTGGCGGCGCTTTTGTCGGTCTGGAGGACATCATCAGAAAACGCCTGGGCTCCTCGACGCTCGGTTTCGCTTCTATCGAGGAAGGTCGCGACACCAAGGAATATACCGAAGAAGAGGCTCTCTCCAAAGCGCTCCCTGAGGACTTTTTCCTCTTTGGGATGATTCCTGAGCTTGTAGGACGCCTGCCCATCTTTGCCCCGCTCACCACTCTCACTGAGGATCAGCTCGTGGAGCTTCTCACCAAGCCGAAAAACGCTTTGGTAAAGCAGTATAGCAAATTGCTGTCGATGAGCGGTGTAAAGCTGGTCATTGAAGATGCTGCGCTGCGCGCCATGGCAAAGCAAGCTATTGAACGAGGCACAGGCGCACGCGCCTTGCGCAGCATTTTCGAAAACCTCATGCTCGACATCATGTACCATGCACCGAGCGATAAACGAGTCACCGAGGTCATCCTCACAGAAGACGCTGTCCTCGGGAAAGGCAAACCCGTACTTCATCGCGCTAAAAAAGCAAGTTGATCATGCGCGTCATGGGCATTGAGTCGAGCTGTGATGAAACAGCTGTGGCCATGGTGGAGGAAAGCTCCACCAGCTCTGTCCGAGTGCTGTGTTCCGTGATCTCCACGCAAATTCCCCTGCATCGGCAGTACGGCGGAGTGATCCCGGAACTTGCCTCCCGTAATCACAGCGGACGCCTGCCCCAACTGATGCGCGAAGCTCTTCAGAAATCCGGTTGCACCGTAAATCAGGTGGATGCTTTTGCTGCTACCGGCGGACCGGGACTGGCAGCCGCCCTGCTGGTGGGACACACGGCCGCCAAAGCAATGGCTCTGGCTGCGCGCAAACCGTTTATCTCCGTGAACCATTTGGAAGGGCATCTGCTCTCTCCCTTCCTTCAACGAGAAGATGCTCGAATAAGCGATGTCCCTGTCCCAAAACCGCACCTGAGTCTTGTGGTCTCCGGAGGGCACAGTTTGCTGTTGCATGTCCACGGACTGGGGAACTACGAACTGCTGGGGCGCTCCCAGGACGACGCTGCCGGTGAGGCTTATGACAAAGTGGCAAAGATGTTGGATCTGCCTTATCCCGGTGGTCCGGAAATTGATAAACTGGCGGAGCGCGGGGATGACTCACGCTTTGAGCTTCCTCGACCGATGGTGCACAGCAACAACTTTGATTTTTCGTTCTCCGGGCTCAAAACTGCCGTGCTTTATCTGCTGCCCAAGATCACTCCGAACGGCAATCCGCATGAGCTGACTGAGCAAGCGCTTTGCGACCTGTGTGCCGGCGTACGCGCCGCCATCACCGAGACGCTGGTGCGCAAAGCTCAATTGGCCTTGCGCTACACCGGACAACATACGTTAGCTGTATCTGGCGGCGTTTCCTGCAACTCTGCCCTACGCCGTGAATTGGCTGCCATGTGCGCCGATGAAAATGTGGAACTCATCCTGCCCCGGCCTGAACTCACTACTGACAACGCCGCCATGATTGCCTACGCCGGTCTGTTGCACGCCCGCGCGGAGGAAAGTAGTGAATTCACAACTCCTGTCGATCCCAACTTAACACTCGCCGGCTACGTTACGCGCGGATAGCTTATCCAAATACGATGAACTTGCACGACAAACTCAAGGAGATTTTGCCAGCCTTGCTCCCACCCCGGGCAGAGGATGCCATCAAGGGCACTGAGCTCATCAACAGAGTACGCGGAGCATTGAATGAAAGCTATTCGGACGGTACTTTGCGCACGCAATTCTCTTTGCTTGCTCTGGAGGAAGACACATGCTTGGCGCGTGTGCCGGGGGGACAAGGCTATTATTTGCGGAGCAACGGAGAGCCTCTGCCTAGTCTGCCCGAACTCATGCACGACACCCAGGCAGACGCCCCATTGCACCGCGCTATTGCTCTTGCCGTGCGACTCTACGACACAACCGGACTGAGTGTATTCGCCTACCCCATCGCTGAGGAAAGCTGGAGTCACCCTGATTTGGTAACGGTGCAATGGCCTTCCGGACAATGGGAATCGGATGGATGTTACCGCATGAATCCGTGCGACCGGGAAAGAAGTGCCGCCTACCGGGCAGTTTGTGTGAGTTTGGGCGACGACGAAGACAACGTGCGCAAAGATTTTTTCCGTGCTCTTTCCTGCGGGGAATGGGCTGAAGAAGCAGAACTGCTGCTCGTGGGCAACAACTCTGAAGTCGCGCAGCATGCCGCAAGACTCGGTTCGTTGTACGGCGTAGGCGTGCGCATCATCTCTTCTTCTCCGGAAATGCTGCCGCACGCAGACAAACTGTTGCGTATGGATGCCGAGGAGGCGCAGAATTTTTTGGCGCATCTCCCTCAAAACACGTGTGCTGTTCCAAAACGTCGCGCGCACCCTCTGCGGCACGCTGAAGAACTGCCAGATGTTCTGCCTGTCCTGCAATGGACACGGCAGTGTGTGCAGCGTGGACGCGTAGAAGCCTACGAACGCCGGGTCGCCGTCAACTAACCAGGCCGATAATCCCTATGGTACGCAAACTCGCCATCATCGCGCTTCTGCTGGCAGGACTCTATACCTCATGGAAAGCTCTGTATCAGCTCGGTAGTACGGCAATTTTTGCGTTAGAAGCGCAAAAGGTGTCAGCCGTGGTGGTGGATGTAACTGAGCGACCTTTTGCGGATATAACGGAGCAACTCTGCCATGGCAATATGCCTTGGGGCGGCGAAACAGCCTACCACCCGCACCTGCGCTACGAACTTTTCGGTCGAGTCATCACCGACACCACCCTGCCCGACCTCGACAATCGCGATTTTTCAAATGGTCAACGGGTGGAGCTGCTGCTGCATCCTCAAAAGCCGCACCTGCGACATATCAATGAAATCAAGTTCCTGTGGGGCGGTGGCCTGACCTTGCTGGTCAGCAGTGTTATCCTGTTATGGCTGACTCGCTGTCTGCTGCGACGCGGCAAAAAACTGACGAATCGACTCGCTGCGGCCTCCTCCGAACCGTCCCCGAGTGTGCCACCGGACAAATCTGACGCTCCGCCAGCGACACGCAAACGCAGCAGGAAAAACTCCGCCTCTCGGGGAGGAACCCGCAGCAACGAAAAACGCAGAACCTCCCAAAACAAACACCGCGTCAAATCCGACTCGTAGCTTACACATCCTCTTAGATGCTGAATTTGTCGTTCATACAAATCAACAACCCAACGATTATCTTACCCCCCCAGTGCAAGCTTTTCCTGGTTTGAACCCGCCAAAGAAACCTTCAAGAGGGCTGAAACTAAAGATGCCCAAGTCAGGGAAAAGGCGGAAGTTGTCAAAAAGACTGCCGAAACAGGGAAAGCGGCTAACATCAAGTCCATTCAGGACAAGATGAATGCCGTGAAAACTGCAGTCGATGTCCTGAAGAAATACAAGCTGACGCAAAGATTTCGCAAAAGCCTCAAATTCGGCTTGCTTTTTCTGTGAGTCTGGTGTATAAGGCGGCGTCTGCTGCTTCCGCAGTGGAAGGCGAATTACACCTTATACCTCGTAGCGTTATGTCTAAACATTCCTCACTGAAAGCCTCCGGATCCGTTGGAGGACAGCGCTCTGTTCTTAAGCGCTTCGAACGCGTGAAAGTTCTCAAGGAACGCGGTCAATGGAAGCAGGGACAGAGTCCCATCGGGCTGCCCAAGACTAAGTTCGAATCCTGACTGCAAAGGATCGGGCATGCCGACGGTGAGAGCATGGAACCTTACCCGACCCCGCACTTGCCTCAGCAGTTGCGGGGTTCTTTTTACCCCAAACAAGAATTATGAGCCAAACGAATCAAGAGGATGAGACCTCGGGCATCCGCATCAATAAATATCTGGTGAGCTGCGGCTACGAGTCCCGACGTAAAGCGGACAAGCTGGTGACTGACGGTCTGGTAGAAATCAATGGTCAACGTGCGGAAGCCGGCACGCGTGTGAAAGTCGGCGACTTTGTGAAAGTAAACGGTAAGCAAGCTAAGCCAAAAGCGGAGGTAACGCTCCTGCTCAACAAGCCGCGCGGAGTTGTGTGCAGCCGCGAGTTGCAAGGAGCTGCAGGTACAGTGTATGATCTGTTGCCGTCGAAGTACAGACATGTAAACTATGTGGGACGCCTGGACGCAGACAGCGAAGGTTTGCTTCTGCTTACCAGCAAGGGTGACTTCAGCGATCGCATCACTCAACCGAAATCGCATACCGAAAAAGAGTACTGGGTAACTCTCAATCAACCGTACGAGAACGACGTACTGCTGCAACTGCTCAAGGGACTGCGTCTGCCGGAGGGGCAAGCAAAGGTGAAGTACGTGGCACGCCTCTCTCCGCGCCGTGCGTGTGTCGTACTGGAACAAGGGTTGAAGCGCCAAATCCGCCAAATGTTCGCGTGCATGGGACTTCGAGTGCGCAAATTGGTTCGCGTACGCATCGGCTCACTCTGGGGCGGAGATTTATTACCCGGACATTTCACTGTGATGACTCCGGAGCAGATGCAGCTTGCTCTTACCAATCCCAAACGCCGAAGAGGACTCATAGGCGCCACGCAGGCTTTTCCCGCTTCCAGCAAATTAACTGCCGAGCAGTTGGATGAAAAACTGGATATGCAAGCCGCCCGAGCTGCTCTGGTTGACGAAGCCAATTACAAATTTAATCCGGATGATTTCGAAACCGAGGACGAGGCCGTCGGCTCTGACCTCGAGGCAGAGGAAGAAGCAGAGGATGAGTTCCGGAAACTGCGTTCAACTCCGCAAAAAAAATCGCGCCCCTCCTACACTCGCTCCCTCAAGGAGAAGCCGGATCGAAACAAGCATCGCCCATTCGTAAAACGCGGGAATGAGCCTAAAGACAATCGCTCACGTCACTTCAACAAACGATGGAGGAATGAGGAGCCACCGGGACGTTCCTTCCGCAAAAGAAACAACCGCAGCCATGATGACGATAGCAGCGCACGCCCGTGGAGTCCTGCTCACAAAGACAGGATCGACTCCACGCGGAAGTTTGAAGCAAAAAAGCAAACTTATGGTGGAGATAAACGCAGGATCGGGTCTTCTCGCCCCGCTCAACGCCCCCATAACTTCAATCGTCGTAAACATTCCTCATGATGACGCATCGGTTGCCCCTGCTCTGTTTGCTCGGTCTGCTTCTGCTTATACAAGTGTTGGCGGCAAGTGATGAGGCGTCTTTCAGCAGCGACAACCACGCGCTTGAGCAGCGTCTCGCTCCTCTGAAAGCACAGGCGGACAAGGGAGATTTGCATGCCGCGCAGCAGGTGTACATGCGTTACGGGGTGTCCGGGTTCCCTGAGCAAGCGCGCGCGTGGGCTGAACGCTACAATGAGCTTCTCGCCCAGCAAGCCGCTGAGGGCGATACGAATGCCATGCTGCAACTGGGCGCGCGCTTCCTGCGCGGCGGAGATTACACCCCACAGAGCATCCCCAAGGCCACGGAATGGTTCTCGCGCGCAGGCGAGGCCGGCGATCCTACCGGGCTCTACATGCTGGGAGAAATCTTCAGTAAAGCCGGCAACGCCGTGCAGGCGAGGCAGTCGTACGCACGAGCCTACGCCATATACGCCAAACGTGCAGAAAAAGGAAAGGACGCTCAGGCTCTCTACTGGATCGGCTTCATGGAGCAAAATGGCATCGGCACGAAACAAAATGCCGAACAGGGCATCTCCCACCTCCAGCAATCTGCGCAACTCGGTTCCGCTTGGGCGCAAGCACAGCTCTTCAAGACCTACTACAAGGGCATAGGAATTCCGCGCAATCCCGCCGCTGCCATCTCCTGCGCCCGTCGGCTGGCCGATGAGCACAAGGACGCGCTCATGGCCTACGTGGTGGCCTGCGCTTATTTGTACGGTCGCGATGTACCACAGGATATTCCCGTCGGAGAAACCTATCTGGACCACGCCGTGACCGACAACTTGCCCGATGCCATCTACTTGAAATCCGACCGCTTGGAACAAGCGGGAAAATACGAGGAAGCTCTCCCCCTCTTGAGACAGGCAGCAAGCATGAGTCAGAGTGAAGCCGTGCTGCGTCTCGGAACACGCATGCTACACGGTGAAAACGGTGTAACTCAAGACACGGCACGCGGTATTCTCCTGCTTGAAAAAAACGCTTCTCCCCAAGCAGCCATGCAGCTCGCTTCCTACTATAAGGAGGCCGGTGAACAAGATCTGGCCGATTCGTGGTATGTGACCGCCGCCGACCGAGGCATGCCGCAGGCCATGGCTCGACGCGGCTTGTTGCACCTCATCCCCGGCAGTTGCGTCACATGGGATCCGACGCGTTGTTACCAGTGGTGGCGCACAGGAGCCGAGCGCGGTGATTCCACTTGTAAACTCTACCTGAGACTGTTTCTCTACGTATTCACGCCCCTGCTGCTTCTTGTCGCATTCGGGGTGCCGGTGTATGCAGGGCTGCGTGTTCGGCGCCGTAAAGTCTCAGCATAATCACAGTCGCTGCCATCTTAATCGGCGCCCCCTTCCCTCTCTCTGTTTTTGCTCTGGTACAAAATGGAACGGACCTCTTATTTTTTGTCATGACTGAAAAAAGAGCCTCTCTCAGCATTCTATAGCCGCGTTCGATTTGATATCATACCAGACCGTGCAATTTCCATCCCATCGACTTTGAATAAATCCCATTCATTCCACGAGTCAAAGATTCGCCGAGCTTTGATATCAAAACTCCCAGCCTCAACCGCCAAATTCAAAACGGCTCTTCTCGGTGGGTGGACCGGGAAGAACCGTTGATGATGCTCCGGATGAGACGCTATTGCTTTTTTGCAGCAGCCTGAATCTTATCGGCG
>CANRET010000066.1 GCA_947629715.1 uncultured Akkermansia sp. | reverse complement strand
TTGGCTATTTGATTCCGCCCTGTCAGCGGTTCTTGGGGACTTTCACCCCAGCTACATGTCATGCCTGACGTACAAGAAAAACGCCCGCAGGATTTCTCCTGCGGGCGTTCCAACTTACTACCTATGAAACCCGGGACTCCCATGATGCGGTGCGCAGCGCTCTCTCCTTCACCACGCGCCGGGAGACCCGTTGCAGGTGTGACACGCCGCGAACCATATTCGTTGAATTTTTTTGAAGATGGCGCGGATTTCCCTCACCGATAAGGGGATGCTCAAAGTGTTCGGGAGGTGCGGGACAATGCCGCTCGGGTTCTGTAAGCCGGATTCTGTCCACCCTTGCGGGCTGTGTGGTCATTTTTCTCGCGCCTGTGCAGGCGTGCTCTGTTGAAGCAGAGTGCGACTAATTACCCGGGGGACTTCTGGCGGGCAGGCGACCCTCCCCCTGTTTGTCTTGCATCGCGTGGGGCTTGCCCTGCCATCGTTGTTACCAACGACGCGGTGGGCTCTTACCCCACCATTTCACCCTTACCCATGCAGGCGGTATGTTTTCTGTGGCGCTGTCCGTCGCCATGGCTTCACCCATGGCGCCCCCGCTTTCGCGAGGCACGCTGCCTTGTGATGTCCGGACTTTCCTCTGCGAGCTTGCACACTCGCAGCGACCACCCGAACCCGAGCGGCAGCGTCCTTATAGCACATTTTCGTGCTATTGACAAGCCCGGTGCAGACGTCATCGTTTGCCTGTTGCCAATTCACGACGTGTGATCCACAATTTGGGAAGCGCACGCACTTGCGCCTGCCTTTTTGAAGCGCTGTGCGATATTCATTTGTACTCTTCGTAAAAATTTTGGCTCTGTTAATAAGGATGTTCGAGCGGGGGCATCGACTTAGTTGCGCCCATAAGATCAATAAGAAGCTCCCGATGTCATTGATCGACTGAGAAGTAGGGAGGGAGAGACATCAGATTATTGTCCTGGCGACTCACATCATGAAGAATTAACGCGTGAAAGATTCATCAAATCAACACTGCAGCAGGGAAAAGCCAGGATATTCTTGCGCTTTTCCCGGAGAAAGGCGAGGCGGTGCGCAAGCCGTACGGGAAGCGACGGGCAGACGTCGGCGGGGAGCCAATTTGAATTGCGTGGCGGCCCGGTGTGTGGTCGTGGTGAGCGCAAGGTTGCTATTTTTGAGGGCGTACCAAATCGAGAAGTTCATCAGTGGAGAGATGCAGAAGCAACTTTTCCATGCCGCCGGAGAGCAGGGTGTCGGCCATCGCTGATTTGCGGCGCAGCATGGTATGGATATTCTGTTCGATGGTGCCGGTAGAGATGAACGGATGGATGAAAACGGGGTGGTTTTGACCGATGCGGTGGGCGCGGTCGCTTGCCTGGTTTTCCACGGCGGGGTTCCACCAGCGGTCGAAATGGATGACATGGTGGGCGCGGGTGAGGGTGAGACCGGTTCCGGCAGCGCGCAAAGAAAGCAGGAAGAAGGATGGACCGCCCGGCGCTTGGAATTGCTGCACGAGCCGCTGGCGTTCATCAATGGGAGTTTCCCCGTGCAGCATGAGTCCCGGCGTACCGAAAACGCCCTCCAGAAAATCGTGCAGATGCGGCATGATACTGCGGTATTGCGTGAAGACGAGGCAGCATTCTCCCGCATCGCGTATTTGTTCTGCCAAGTGTCCGAGACGCTGAAATTTGCCGGAAAGTGACGGGTCGTAATACGACTCGCCGAGGTACTGGGCGGGGTGGTTGCAGATTTGCTTGAGCCGTCCGAGTATGGGCAGGATGAGCCTGAGACGCGTCTGCGCATTTTCTTCCGCCAGCACGGCGCGCAGGTTTTCCACTTCGACCGCGTACAGACGCGCTTGTTCCGGCGTGAGTAAACAGTACGCCGCTTGCTCGGTTTTTGGAGGCAGCTCCGGCAACAGAGCGGGATCGCTCTTCACGCGGCGCAGCATGAAGGGACGCACCATTCGACGCAGTGGCGTGTAGTCGTCCCCCATGTCGCGAACCAGGGCGTTGAAATCCTTTTCCGTACCGAGCAATCCCGGGTTGAGGAATTCGAAAAGACTGCGCAGTTCGGCGAGCGAGTTTTCTACCGGGGTGCCGGTGAGGGCCACGCGTCGTGGAGCCTGCAGACGCAGGATAGCTTGCGTACGCTGTGATTGCGGGGATTTGACGGCTTGGGCTTCATCCAATACGACGGCTTGCCAGTTGCAGCGCGCCAATTCCTTCTCACGGGTAGCGATTCCGTAGGTGGTGAGTGCCACATGAGCTCGGCGGATGAGCCAGCCGGGGTTTGTGTGCAGATAATTTGCGTCTGTGCGGCACAACGCGTAGGGGTGCAGCGTTGCCACGCGCAACCGGGGGGCGAAACGGGTCAGCTCTTGCTGCCAGTTGGCGAGCAGGGAGGCAGGGGCGATGATGAGTGCGCAGCCCAGGCCCTCTCCCAGCTTTCCGGCGAGCTCTAAATGCGCAAGCCAGGCGATGACTTGCAGAGTTTTGCCCAGCCCCATGTCATCCGCCAGGCATGCGCCGAAGCCGGCTTCCGTTACATTAGCCAGGAAACGTACGCCGTCCTTCTGATATGCTCGCATGGTCTGCTCCAACTCCGGCGGCAAGAGAGGTCGCTCATCGGAGAAATGCAGATTGCTCAGCGCCAGCGCCAGTTTCGCCCCGGCTGCCACGCGCACGCCATCCTCCACCGGCGGCAGTTTTTCTGTTGCTGCGCTGCGGCGTCCCATCAGAAACCGCAGACCGGAGATCAGGGGGATGCCGGCATGGGTCATGCTTACCGCTTGCATCCAACTGTCCATGAGACGCTGCAGGCGTTCTTTATCCAAGCGTACCCACTCGCCCCGGAAACGAACCAGACCGTCATCGCTTTCGCACAGAGTTTTCCATTCCTCTTCGGTGATTCGGTGGTCACCGAGCATGATTTGTGGCGAAAAATGCAGCAGCGAGTGAATGTTGACAGAGGGGGAAGAGCCCGATTTTCCGCCGCCATCCGACGTGTCGAGCGTCACCTGCAGTTCTACTCGTGGAGGCAGAGTTTTCCACAGGTTGACCATGCGTGTTTCAATGCCCGCTTGCTCCAGCGCCGGGATTGCGTTCAGGTATTGCAGTGTGCGACGCGCCGTCCAAGCGCAAGGGCGATATACCTCGCGCGAGTTGATGAGCTCGCGCAGAAAGTCATTTTGCGCGGCAGCGGTTTGCAGTGGGCGCAGCAAAGCAAGCAGAGCCTCGCGGTCGTTTGCCAGCATGCTCGCCGCATATCCCAGCGGCATGTGCCGCGCTTTTCCGTCCTGCCCGACTTTGTGCACAAAAGTAGCGAGGAAAGCGAAGGGCGCGCTGTCCGACTGCTCGCCGGCGTTTTCCGCCAGATGGAAGCAAAGCAGACCGAGTTGCTGCCAGCCTTCGCCGAGTCGGCAGAGCCATTCCATGGGCGTGCAGCTTTCGCGTTGCGACAGATCGGCCAGAGCACCCGGCAGACCCTCAAGCCATTTCCCCAGTAAAGTCGCACTCACTTCCCCCGAAGCAAGCGGCGGCATGCTTTCCAGCAGTCCGGCCAGCTCGTTTCCCGGCAGAGGCGGCAGAGTATCTTCTCCCCGTCGCAGGAGACGCAGGTAATGCACCATGCGCTCGCGTGCGCGTTCCCGCAGCCAGACGAGAATTGGGGATGCATTGGGAGGCGAACCGTAGCGCAGCAAGTCCAAAAGACCGCGCGCGGGTGCGGTGGCAAAGGCGTGTTCCAGGCGCGGTTGCGCACCGTGCGGCAGAATGTTCAGCGTGCCATCCGACCGAAAGGCGAGTTGAATGATGGGCGAGGCAGACACGGCGAACGGGATCAAAGTTTGGGGACGGCGCGGAGTAATTGCTGCGTGTAGGGGTGTTGCGGATGGGAAAAAACCTGTTCAGCATCTCCGTATTCCACAATGCGTCCGCGCTGCATGACTGCGATACGATCCGCCACGTGATGCACCACCAGCAGGTCATGCGAAATGAAGAGCATGGAGAGTCCCAGCTCCCGCGTGAGCAGGAGAAGCAGATTGAGGATTTGTCCGCGAATGGAGACGTCCAATGCGCTCACCGGTTCATCCGCCAGCAGCAGCTTTGGTTCCGGCGCAATCGCCCGGGCAATTGCCACGCGCTGCCTCTGCCCGCCGGAGAATTCGTGCGGGTACTTGTACATGTGTTCAGGGCTGAGTCCTACGCGCTGCATGAGCTGCGACACAGCATTTTCGCGCTCACTGCGCTTCAGTCGGCGTCGTCGGGTGAGCGCCTCCAGCAGGGCGCTGTAGATTGTGAACCGCGGATTGAGAGAGGCGTAGGGATCCTGAAAAACCATCTGAAAATCCGCACGTCGTCGTCGCAGTTCGCGCGGGGAAAGGGCGGAAAGCAGTTCGCCGTCCAGAGCAATACTGCCGGAGGTGATGGGCTGCAGCTGCATGATGGCACGCGAAAGCGAGGATTTGCCGCAGCCGGATTCACCCACCAACCCCAACACCTCGCCCTTTTCCATCGTGAGTGACACACCATCCACTGCGCGTGTCACGCGATCTGTCACTCCCCAGGCGGACTTCACCGGGTAATGCACGCGCACATCGCTGAGTTGAAGATAAGCCATGTCGGAACGTGGGAGAGGAACACACTTGCAGGTCAGGTGGGATCCAGCGCATAGCGCACGGCTGCCGTGGCCATAAAAACCGCACTTTCCACGCGCAGAATAATGGGGCCAAGGCTCACCGGAGCGCAGCCTGCCGCGTGTCCCTTTTCGTACTCCGTGGGACTGAAGTCGCCCTCCGGTCCGATGAGAAGCAGGGCGTCTCTCTGCCCTTCGGTACGCGCTTGTTCCAGTACCTTTCGCAGTGGCTGTGACTCGGGCAAAATGGCGCATTGCAGACGCAGGGGAGGCAGATCGTCACTTTGCAGCAAATCGGCATAGGACAGGGGATTTTCTACGATGGGCAGGGAGTTGACGCCGCACTGCTTGCAGGCCTCCAGGGCGGTGCGGTTCCATTTTTTCGCCTTGGCAACGGCATCTGCGGGAGAGAGACGCACGATGGTGCGCTTGGTGATGAGCGGGATGATGCGTTGCACTCCCATTTCGACTGCCTTCTGCACGATAAGCTCCATGTTTCCCCCCTTGGGTACGGCTACGGCCAGGGTGATGCGGGCAATTTCCGGCATGGGGGGCAGGGGACGAATGACTTTCACCGTCAGTTCACCGCCGTTCGAGCGCTCGATGCTCGCTACGGCGGCTTGTCCACAGCCGTTGAAAAGTTCGCATTCCTCACCGACTCGCAATCGCAGCACGCGCAGGGCATGGTGGGCCTCCTCTCCTTGCACCTGCAACAAGGTCCCGGTGGGGAAGTTCGGCGCTGGGAGGAAGCAGCGGTGCATGACTACTTCATGTATCCGGCGGCGCGGCGCAGGAAGTCAACCGCTTCCGGCTGATTGCCATCCCCCAATGTGCCGATGAAGCTCTCCAGCGCCTTTTTCTGCGATGAGTTGAGAGCGGTGGGCGTTTCCACCTGCACCTCCACCATCAAGTCGCCACGGCTGCCGCCTTTGAGTGAGGGCATGCCTTTGCCACGCACGCGGAAAATGGTGCCTCCCGATGTGCCCGCCGGCAGTTTAAGCTTTGCCGCGCCGTCCGGCGTGGGTACGCTGAGTACTCCTCCCTGAGCCGCCAAGGCAAAGGACACCGGCATGGTATAGCTCAAATCTTTCCCGTCGCGTGAAAAAATTGCGTGCGGCTTTACCTCAATAAACACATACAAATCTCCCGTTTCTCCGCCTCGCAAGCCGGCGTCTCCATTACCGGAGGAGCGCAGTTTGGAACCGGTATCCACACCGGGGGGAATGTGCAGGGTGATTTTCACATCTTTGTGCACGCGACCTTCGCCGTGGCACGCGGAGCAGGGATTGCTGATGATTTGCCCGAGTCCACGACAGTTGGGGCATGTACTCTGCTGTACGAAGAAGCCGCTTTGCCGGGTGATGACGCCCGATCCATGGCAAGAGGGACAGGGTTTGTAGCCCTTGGTTCCGTCCTTTGAGCCGGTAGCTTTACAGACATCGCAGGGCACAAGCCGTTCAATCTCCAGCGCTTTATCGCATCCTCGCACAGCTTCGTCCAACGTGATGTCCAAATCGTATCTCAGGTCCGATCCCGGTCGGCGCGGGTCAGATTGCCGACGGCGGGGACCACCAAAACCACCCATGCCGCCGAACATCTGAGCAAATATGTCCATGGGATCAGTGAATCCTCCGAAACCTCCGGCGCCGCCCATGCCTCCCATACCGCCTTGCTTGAACGCTTCATGCCCCATGCGGTCGTAAGCTGCTCGCTTGTCAGTGTCGCTGAGCACCTCGTAGGCTTCGCCCAATTCTTTGAACTTGGCCTCTGCCTCTTTATCGTCCGGATTGCGATCCGGATGGTACTTCATGGCGAGCTTGCGGTAGGCTTTCTTGATTGCAGCGTCGTCTGCATCCCGCGGCACGCCGAGCACCTCGTAGTAGTCTTTAGCCATATTCGTGAAGTGAATGCAAAACTCAATTTGAGGCGGCGGGAGCGGAAGCCGTTACCACGTTGACGGGGCGTAACAGCTTCCCCTTCAGCATATATCCCGGGCGAATGATGCGCAACACACTTCCCTCTTCCTGGTCCGATGGTTCGCTTTGAATGGCTTCGTGTAAGTTGTGGTCAAAGGGCATGCCGGGTTCGGCGGGGATCGGTTCCACTCCTTGGGCGTTCAGAAAGTCTCGGAGCTGCTTCTGCACCATTTCCATGCCCACGTACAGCATGGAGCCCTTTTCTTTTTCCGCCATCTGCATGCCCATCTCGAAATGATCCATAACAGGCAGCAGCTCCTCCAGCAGGCTGCGGGTAGCGTAGCGTGTGAACTCTTCTCGCTCTTTCACGCAGCGCTTGCGGTAGTTGTCGTATTCGGCGGCAGTTCGCAAGGCTAGTTCACGCCATTTTGTCAGTTCATCCGTAGCCGCGCTTGCCTCAGCCGGGTTCGATTCGTCCACGGCTTCCGCATGGTCGTTCGTTGGTGGCGGTGCTTGATCCATCGGGCAGGAAGTCTGCGTTTGCTCGTCTTGCTCTTGTTGCTCTCGTTGTTCGTCTTGCATGCTCCGCATTATACAGAGGGGCGCCCGCTACGTCAATGACGGCCTGTGGCATACCCGGGGCAATCGCCTTGGGCATGCGGTTGTCTGTTTACGATTTGCGATTTGAAGAATTCGGCGATGGTGAAATCAGAAGACCCAGATGTTTTTGGGAGATTTCGAGCAAAAAAAATGCAAATAATGGAAGTTTTTGCTTGTCATGGGGGCTTCCTGTTGGCAAAATGGTCAGCGTAGCATTGATATGAAATTTCTCTCCCCATTCCGTTTTACTGTGCAAGCCTGCGGGATTGTCGCTGCGTTGACCGTGTTGGTCTCCTGCGGCTCGTCCCTCACTCCGCAAAAAGCGGCTGCGCGTCTCTCTCAGAGTCCGGTGGCCACGGTCTTCAGCCACAATGACGTGCATTCCCCGAAATTCAGGGATTGCTACGAGGCAGGCCCTTTACCGGATCGCACGCGCAGAGCGCTCACCTCTTGGCTGCGTGATTCTGAAATCAAGGACATGTCCTACGTGTATCCCCAGTACTACGTGACGACGATCAATGCCAAGGGAGGCGGTGAAGTGGTGTGGGCCATTCTTTCGGATGAGCAGGGCAACATGGTCGGTGTGCTTGTGCCGCAGGATAAGCGTGTGCCGGCGTGGGATTTGCCGACTATCGGCGCCTACAAAGTCTTCGTGTGCAATTCTCCGGATCGCAAGTCTCTCGGCGATGCCATCATGGAATCTCTGTCTGATGCAGGGTATGATCGGGTGCGCATCGACACTCGCAAAGCTTCAGGTTTGGTGGACAAACGCTATTTGATTTCCAAACCGCTCAGCGAGGGGGAGCAAAAGCAACTTGAGCAGGAGCGCAAGGAGAAGGCAAAGGCCTTGGAGGAAGCAAAGAAAAAAGCTGAGGCTGACAAGGCTAAGTTCGGCGCAAGCTCGGCGACGGAGGGAAGCGATTCCTCCAGCGCCGACTCTGACAGCTCAGAGGAGGACAGCTCGGATTCTGATTCCGATTCTGATTCTGACGACTTAGGTTCGTCTGACTCCGAAGATTCGACCTCTGATGACAGCTCTGATTTAGGAGACTCCGGTGATACCGAGGACGAAGATTCAGATTCCGATGAGGAGTGATTTGCTCCTTTTGACAGGTTTTTACAACGCCGACGGGGGTGCTTGACTCGTCGGCGTTTTTTTGCACACGGTCAACATGTCCGCCGGAGAGAGGATCCGTTTTGGGATTCAGGTCATCTTCGGCGTTCCGTTGCCGGGGAATTATGCTGAGATACGGAAGAAAAGGTGCGCGTTGCGGGAGGTGATGCGGCTGATTTCCTCGATGGAAACTCTGCGCAGTCCCGCCAACTTTTCCGCCACGTAACGCACGCGTCCCGGAATGTTCAGCTCGCCTCGATGTGGCTCCGGGGAGAGAAATGGAGCATCCGTCTCGACCATGATGCGATCTTCCGGACACCACGCCGCTACAGCTTGCACCTCCTCGGTTCTTTTGAAGGTGATGAGACCGGTGAAGGACACCATGCCATCCAGCTGCTCAAAGATTCGCTCGGCTTGCTGCTTCGAACCGATAAAGCAGTGAAAGACCGGCCGCACGGTGGGGAATTGTCGTGCGATGGCAAAGGCGTCTTCAAAGCAGGCGCTGCCGGCTCCTGCTTTGTCACGTGTATGCAGAGAAATGTTCAACCCCAGCTCGTGCGCCAGCTCGAAATGACGTTCCAGAAAATCGCGCTGCCGAGAGCGATAGGCAGTCTCATCCCAGCCCTGCGGCGCATCCCAGTAGTAATCCAGTCCGGTCTCGCCGATGGCCGCAAGCCGATTCTCACGGCAGAGTTTTTTCATTCGTCTCCATTGTTCCTCATCTACTTCGGTGCAATCCGACGGATGCACCGCGAGGCAGGCCGACACAAAGTCCGGCTTTTCGCGCGCTTGCGCCAGCGTGGTCTCCCAGTCCTTTGGGTGAGTTCCCTGCGAGATGCAATGCGAAAGTCCCAACGATCTGCTTTGCTCACACACGCTTTCCAGGTTTACATAGCGCTTTGACGCCAAGTGACAATGCGTATCAATCAGTTCTCTCGTTTCTTCATGCGGCATGAGGAAACACTACCAGAAACAAGCGATTTGTCAACCGTAATCCAATTGCCTCCTCAAGCCGTACTCACGACCGAAATCGTCCGGAGAATCGAGTAGGGGGCTTTCGCCCCCTCTCACACCACCGTACGTGCCTTTTATGGCATACGGCGGTTTCCTAACCTT
>CANRET010000065.1 GCA_947629715.1 uncultured Akkermansia sp. | reverse complement strand
GGCGCTATGCGGTTGCCTTGTTTTTTGGGCTTGCTAATTGGGGGTGATATGCGATAATGGACAAACCGCTTATGGAGGACGATTCGGCCCAGTACCTCAAAGAGCCCACCCCAAAAGAGTGGAGGAGCTTTTGGACGCTGGTAGCCGTGCAGGCACAAAATGCGTTCAATGAAAAAGCTGTGCAGTTTTTACTGATCCCGCTTGGAGTGTGGTTGTGGGGCGCTGCCGGCAGCACGCTTGAGTACGCCTTGGGCGCTATTTACGTGCTTCCCTACATTCTCTTCTCTCCTCTCGTCGGCTGGTTGGCAGACTGCTTCTGTAAAACTCGCATCATCCAGGTCATGAGCGTAGTGCAGCTCTTCGTCATGAGCTGCATGCTCTTCTGCTTCTACCAACATGACATGTATGCGGCCATTCTCTGGTTCGCCATCTTTGCCATCCAGGCCACCATCCTCAGCCCGGCTAAAAAAGGCATCGTGAAGGATCTGCTTGGCTCGCGGTACCTGAGCTACGGCTCCGGAATCATTGAGGTGAGCATGGTCTTCGTACTCCTTCTGGCGCAAATCGGCGTATTTTTCCTCTTCAGCTGCCTGCTGGACTACTTCACACAAATTCAGGGTCCTTTGGCAGAGGATGAAGCCGGGTGGAGCGCCGTAAAACTGCCCACCTGGATATTCATCTCTTTAGCAGTGGTCGTCGCTGTCGCCTCGCTTGTCCTCCCGTGCTACCCCGCCAAACAAACCCGCCGCTTCAGCTGGAGTCTTTTCTATGAGCATTTTGTGCAAATGAAATACCTGTGGCGCGATCGCCAGTTGCGCCTGAGCGAAATAGGCATCAGCTATTTCTGGTGTCTCGCCGGCTCGCTCTTCCTGATCCTCATCCAAATTGCCAAAGATATGCAGATTAACCACCCGGACATTGACTTCAGTCTGCAATGCGGCATTCTCATGGCTTGGCTGGGCAGCGGCGTCGTGGTGGGTGGCAGCGTAGCCTCCCAACTCTGCAAGGGTAAAAATGAACTCGGCCTCATTCCCCTTGGCGCTATCGGCGTCACAATCTGTACCCTCATGCTCTCTTTAATGGATGTAGAGAGCCTCGAAAGTCATATCTTCCTCTCCTTTACCGGCGCTTTCGGCGCAGCCTACCTGGTGCCGCTCAATGCCTTTCTACAGGATCATTGCGACCCGGCCAACCGAGGCAACATCATCGCAGCCGGAAATCTTTTCGACAACCTGATGGGGCTGCTGGCTGTGGCCCTCATGTGGGTCATGCACGCGTATGGAGCGCGTCCGCAGGGACAGTATTTCATACTCTTTCTATTTAGCGCCTTCATCATGGTCACCTCCCTGCGCCTCATCCCGCAGGAGTTCATCCGTATGATCGGCATTTGGCTCATGAACCTCTTCTACCGTCCGCGCGTCCTCCATCCGGAGCGTTTTCCTGAACGCGGCGGTGCGCTCATCGTCTGCAATCATGTGACCTACGCGGACGCCCTTTTCCTTACCATGATTTGCCCTCGTCCCGTACGCTTTGTCGTAGCCGAGGAGTTCATGGTGACGCGCTTGCTCGGCTGGATTCTGGAGATTTTCAACTCGCTGCCCATCTCCACAAAAAAACCTCGAGATGCCATACGCAGTGCGGCTCACGGCATTGCCAACGGCGACCTCATTTGCATTTTCCCGGAGGGACAGCTCACTCGCACCGGCTGTTTGACTCCCATCCGCCGAGGTCTGGAATCCATCGCGCGACGAGCTAAAGCGCCGGTCATCCCGGTTTATATGGACGGTCTCTGGGGAAGCATCTTCTCTTATTATCGCAGCCGCTTTTTCACCAAACTTCCGCACCGCATCCCCTACCCATTCACCGTGGCCGTGGGTCAGCCCATTCACTTTCGCAAAGCAAATAGCGAACAAGTGCTGGATATCTTCCGCGAACTTTCCGTGGAATGCATCGGCTCCGAGTCAAACGATAGCCGGGAATTGCTCATCCACCTGCTGGAAGACATCGGCAAGCACCCCCTCGTACACTGCTCGGGAAACTCTCTCACCGGCATCCAAATTGCCGGAGCTGTAATCAATCACCATGCCCCGGACAACTGCCCTCAACATCTCGTTGATTGGCTCAACATCCTTATCGAACTGGCAAAAGATGCCGATGTGTTCCACCGCGCGTGGATCAACGCCGGTCAAATCCACCGCGTAAACGCCCTCAAGGAAGGTCGCCATGCCCTGCTCACAACCGTGGGCTTGCATGAACCGCACGAACCTGTGCTCGCCGTTATCTGGCCCATCCTCACGCGTACACCTGTGCATCTCATGGTTTCCGAGCGTGACCGTATCGACCCCTGCATTTCCCAAATTGTCGGCAGCACGTATATGAGACACATCCTTCTGCAAGCCATCCCGCCCCGCCAGGTTCCCTTCTTCGACTTCAGTCAGGGTCCGGATATCTCTACCCCCAACACCCGTTGGCGTCCTGGCCTTGCCACCTCGGAAGGCATCGTTGTCTCCATGAGCATGCGCCGCAGTGTCGTGCAAATGAACGACGGCACGATCCAGCTTGGCTCACGCCCTCGTACCATGGGCATGCTGTTGCCCGGTTTCACCGTAGCGGACGACAAAACAAGCATCACCGGTCCCGCGTTGGAACGCCCCTTTCCTCTCCCTCAAAAACTCTACATTGATGAATGCGCCTTCTTGGCGCGTCTTTCCTGAAGCTCCTCATCACCTGCCTGTACTCCCACATCAATGCCCATTCCTCCTATCCGCAAAATAGCTTCCATCTCATCTTTTTGGCTCCGCTGCGCACGTGCATTTTCGTTGCCCATGACATTTCTTGGTTGGCTTGTTATTTTCTGCTATTCTGTGCAGCATGGCGGGCGTATTTTTCCGGGCATTCTTGCGCTGCTTGGCACTGCAGCCATGCACTTGGCCACCAATTTACTCGATGATCTTTTCGACTACTTTATCCTGCGCAGCAATCATGAATTGCAGAAAGAAGCTCTCGATGACAAATGTATCTATCTTCTCAACGGAAGTACCACTGTGCCCAAACTTTGCCTGAGTATCCTCTTCTTTTTACTCTTGGCGACCTGTATTGGCATATACCTTCTCGTGATATCCGGACCGTGGGTTCTTCTCTTCATGGCAGGTGGACTTCTCGTTGCTTTGGGCTACCAGTGGTGCTCGTTGCGGGGAATGGGAGAAGCTGCTGTTATGCTGACCTATGGCCCCCTGCTCTTTGAAGGCGTGTTCTACGTGATGACAGGAGATTTTTCCTTGAATGTTCTCATCCTCTCCTTGGGATGCTCTTGCCTTGTTGCTTCCGTATTGTACAACCACATGCTCATGGATTATGATGCCGACAAATGCGCAAGTAAAATTACGCTATGCCGCAAATTGGGCAGCAAATCCCGCGCTCTCTCCTTTTGTCTGTTTTTTTACTGTGGTGGCTTTACCACCTCTCTCTATCTCGTGTTCTCTGCCGGTTCGCTGTACTATCTGCTTCCCTTGCTGGTTACGCCACTGATCATCGACCTGTTGATTCTGCTTCATATTTACAATGGTGATAAGCGGCACATCCCCGTCATACGTCCCTGGCACTACCCTCTGGACAATTGGGCTGAACTTTGCAGAGGAAATGACGCTTCCTTTTACATGCGCTTTTTCTACTCGAGAAACATCGCCGTCTTCTACATGATGCTCACCTGCATCGCTGCCTGTTTGCAATGATCTGCTCCATGAAGTCATGAAACTTCACGTACCCTGTTGTTGAATAAAAAGAGCCAGTGTGGCGCCGACGAGTCAACACGCCCGACGACTCCGTAAAAGCCGCTCGCGTCAGCGGGCAGTAAGACATGTGGACAGCGCCCGCGCATTGCCCGCATGGAAATTTTCTGAACGTGCCTACCCCAATACTTTTCCCTCCTGATGCTTCATAGTTGTTAATAACTTATAATTGAAAAAGCAAAGTAAAACTTGCCAATAAGAGCGAGCTATGGCATAATCGGCCCGCATGGGGAGGGTTTGCAGGATTACCTTTTTATGCTGCCTGTTTTTGCTGTTGTCTGCAGGCTGCCAGCAGCAGGGAGGCAATGCCGCGCTTCGTTCGCCTAAACTCTTCAAATTTCAACCATCCAATGGCCCGATTATTCCGCGCACAGTGTCGCGCTTGGCACGGGAAGCGAATATCAAGATACGCATGGTGCCCGCAAACTCGCGTCAACGACGTGCCTCCAAAAGAATACGCCCCACTTTCCTGACCATCCACAGCACGGCCAATCACTCTGCCTCGGCCACGGCCATGCAGCACTCCCGCGCCCTGTGTCGGGGAGCCTTTTCCAACCGTAGCTGGCACTTCACAGTAGATCAATACATGGTCGTTCAGAACCTTCCGCTCAACGAAAGCGGATGGCATGCCGGTACGGCAGCAGGCAATCACAACTCGCTGGGCATCGAAATGTGCGAGGCCGAAAACCGCGGACAAAACCACTTTCGCACATGGGATCGTGCGGCCAAGCTGGTGGCAGTGCTCATGAAGCGCTACAACATCAACCTGCGCCATGTAGTACCCCACTACCATTGGACCGGCAAAAACTGTCCCACTCCCCTGCTCACCAATGGGCGTCCCGGTCCCAAATGGGGGTGGTTCCTCTCGCGTGTGGATTATTACTACCGCTGCATCAATGGAGGCTCACCGAACCGCTGATCAACTTTTGCTTGTTCCAAACTCTGCTCTGGAATCTCTGCCTTTTATCTTCCCGCGTGAACTCAAGGCCCTTCACGCGGCTTCCTTTCGCACCGTGGGCGATGTGCTGCGCGTTATCCCGCGTCGTTACGAAAATCGCTGCGTTTCTCCACCTCTTTCCACTTTGACCAACGGTGAAAATGTTTGCCTGCAGCTGCGAATTTACTCCGCTGCCTGGCGCATCTCTTACAAGCGCTATTACGAAATGAGCGCGGGAGATGCGGAAGACCCGCAAGGCCCACGCGTACTGCTGCGCTGGTTCAATATGCCCTACGTTGCCAAGCTGCTCGCCGTCGGCATGCACATTTCCGTGTACGGAAAACTTCGAAGCGTTTCGGAAAAGTGGGTAATCTGCAACCCCGACTTTGAGGTCCTGGATGATCACGAATTGACCGGACTTCGATTGGCTGCCGCCTCCCTCGGCGATTCTTCCCCCCCTGGTTCCCTGCCTGCCCCACAGTTCATCCACACCGGTCGCATCGTCCCTATCTACAAATCTCTGCCAAACATTTCCGCTCGCACGTTTCGAAGTCTCGTGTACCGTCTGCTTTCTGCTCTGGACCGCCATGCTGCGTGGGAGGACTACGACCCGGCGCCCAGCTACCCGATGTCCACAGCTCTGTGCGATCTCCACTTTCCTGCGGATGAGGCTACAGCGCACAAGGCCCGCATGCGACTCGCCCTTTCGGAATGCTTTACACGGCAATTTGCTGTGGCTTGGCGCCGCCGTCAATCATCCGCCGCTCCGGGACGGATCACCGCCACTACAGATTATTATTGTCGCGAGTTGCTTTCTGCTCTCCCCTTCCCCCTCACCTCTGCCCAACAACGCTGCATTTCCGAAATCCGAGCCGATATGGCGCGCGCCACCCCCATGCACCGTCTGTTGCAGGGTGACGTAGGCAGCGGAAAGACGCTTGTGGCTCTCTGCGCCATGCTCATGTGCGTGGAAAGCGGTATGACTGCCGCCCTTCTCGCGCCTACGCAGATACTGGCCGAGCAACATTATCGCAACTTCCGCCGACTCCTCCGCCACACCGATGTGCGCATCTCCCTCCGCACTTCCGATAAAATAGACGACTCTCATTTCGCGGCAAACGATTCTCGGATTTCAGCGGATCCTTCGCCACGCATCATCATCGGAACCCACGCTCTTCTTTACGAAAAAAATCGTCCACAGAACCTCGGCCTCGCTGTCATTGATGAGCAGCATAAATTCGGCGTAACTCAACGGCAAAGCTTCATTCACTCCGGCACCAACCCAGACGTGCTCGTCATGACCGCCACTCCCATTCCGCGCACGCTCACACTCACTCTTTACGCGGATCTGGAGGTCTCTGTCATTGGTGAACTTCCTCCCGGACGCGGACAGATTGTAACGGCTCTGCGCAACCCCAGGCACATGAAACGAATCATCGCTTTCCTTCAAACGGAAATTGCCGCGGGACGCCAAGTCTATATTGTCTCTCCCCTTATCGAACAAAGCGAATCCTCTGAGCGTTCCTCCGCCACCCGGGAACTCGCCCGATGGCGAGAGATTCTTCCTGAGTTTTCCATCGGCCTTCTCCACGGTAAATTGAACGCCGAAGAAAAGGAAAAAGCCATGGCGGACTTTGCGTCCGGTGACATTCAGATTCTGATTTGCACCACCGTAGTTGAGGTAGGAGTGGATGTGGCAAACGCCACTGTCATGCTCATCAACAATGCCGATTCTTTCGGCCTTTCTCAACTCCACCAACTACGAGGTCGCATCGGTCGAGGCTCCCACAAAAGCTACTGCATCCTCCTCTCCGATGTAAAACCGGATGACCCCGCACGTGAAAAACTGAACATCCTCTGCAACACCACGAACGGCTTTGAAATCGCAGAGCATGACTTCCGTCTGCGAGGTCCCGGAGATGTGCTCGGCACCGCGCAAAGCGGTCTGGCAGACGTACGCTTCCCCGAATGGCTCTCCGACGTGCGCCTCATCCACCGCGCCACACGCATTGCCAACTCTATCCTCGATTCCGATCCTACGCTCAGCAATCCTGAGCATGCCGCCCTGAGCCGCCGTATGCAAAACGCACAGCGCCAGATGTAAAAGCTCCCGGTTTCTATTTACGATTCGGGAAGAATGTAAGCTTTGCTCGAGGAGGTCGGAACCATGCCGTGGCGAAATTCCTCAAGAAGGCTGAAGCTTCGAAGGAGACTGAATTACTTCGTGAAAATGACGCGGCCTTTAGCGACGGGATCATCCATGATGATTTCGCCCACACTCGGCACGCAGATAGCACCGGAAGCAGGATTTTTAATGCTGAGAACCGGAGTGGTAACGGTGGCTTGCACATCAGATTTTTCAAAAGCGAGATCGGTATCCAGCATCTTGCAATCTCGCAGCACGAGATTGCGACAGTAACAAAGCGGCTGTGTGCCGATGAGGGTGCAACGTTCCAGCGTAAGCCCCTCCGCAAACCAGGCCAGGTACTCGCCATCCAGCACGCTATCGCGCACAACGACGTTGCGGCAGTGCCACAGGGCATCTTTAGTGTGCAATTCGCAATGCTCCAGTAAGGCATTCTCCACGTATTGGAAGGAGTACTTGCCGTGCAAAGCGACGCGTCGAAACTCCAATTCGCTCGAACGGAGCATGAAATATTCGCTCTCAGCTTCACACTTTTCCATGCGTACGTGATCAAGGAACCATCCAAACTCCGATGAAATGATGTTGCAGCACGTCAGTTGCACGTCGCTGCATTCGCGGAATGCCTTGATGCCGTGCAGCCGGGAATCCTTCACCACAGCGTGACGCGTGTACCACATGGCGGCACGGCAATTGGGAGTGAGTTCACAATGCTCCATGCGCAAACCATCCACATGCCAGCACGGATAGCGCAAATCAAAGCGGCAATCTCGCGCGACAATATCACTGCTCTCTTTGAGCGCGCTTTCACCATCTGCCGGTCCCTCAAAGCGGCATCCTTGCAGCAGCAAACCGCGACTGCCATACAGCGCACGCTCCTCGTCAAAACCCTGCTCGCTTATTGTCGTCATTCTCTCTCTTCAAAATCATCCTTTCCGCAACGCCCCCACCACCATGGGAACGCTACGGCAAACCCATGACCTGCTCAGATCTGTTCGCGCACGGATCAACTGTAGGCGGATTCCACCTTCTGAGCTACATCCCTGTAACCGTAATCCACCTCGTAGATGACCTTGTAATTCTCCAATGCCTTCTCCTTATTGCCCGCCGTTTCATACAGCGATGCAATCGTGTACAAGAGCTCCTTCTTGGTGTCATCCATGTTGACGTACTCGGAGTTTGCCTCCTCCAGCTGGCGGATAGCCATATCCGTCATGTTCTTCGCAGCGTAGCACTTGCCGAGCATGAGCATCGCCTTCACGCGCAAATTGGGATTCGTGCGAGCGCGTTGCAGAGCGGGAATGGCCTCGGAGTACTGCTCAGCCTCATAGAGCGCCTGCCCGTACTTGAACTGCAACTGAGCGTCCGTGGGATTGGCATCTACGCGCGCTTTGGCGTCTGCCACGACCGCCTGCGCAATCTCCTTCTTACGCTGAGCCAAGTGCGCCTTAGCCTCCTCATTGTTCGGATCTTTCTCCAGCACAGCTTGATAATGCTCAAGCTCAGCCTGCATCACCTTCTCGTGCATCTCCATCGCCTTGTCGTTAATGGATAAATCTGCCGAACCGCTCAACTGGAAAGCGTAAGAATAGAAAGCGTAAGCATTGGAGAAATCCTCCATCTGCTCATACACGGAAGCAATGCCCTTCACCACTTGCAGATTGGTGTTGTCTGCCGCATACTCCTGAGAGAGCTGGGCGAGACGTGCTTCCATTTCAGCCCGGGTGAGTCCCACCTTATCCGCACTTTCCAAGTCAGCGGTAGCGTTCTGATTCTTCATCTTGGTACGGAAATCCCCACTGCTCTCCCAATTGCCCTGACGCATGGAAGCCCGCGCCGCACAATCCTTCTCGCCTCGCTGTGCCACGGGATCCGTATGATCAATTTTCAGAATGCGACGATAGGTTTCTGCTGCTTCGGAGAATTGCTCGTTTTTGATATAGTGGCTGGCCAGCAAATGCAGGTGTTTTTTCGGGTTGGGCTGCCCTTGGCAAATAGTCTCCAGAGCAAAGGCCGCCAAATCCGGCAGGTTCAGATCCGTCGCCGCCGCAAAGAGGCTCTCGTTGGCCGGTATGGAATACGGATCTTTCTCCAGCTCATCCTCGATCGTGGTAATGGTCGTCTCCGGATCCCGACGTGTGGTCGTCAGCCTCACTCCCGTCAAAATGGATGACTTTCTCCCCGCATCCGGCGTCACTTTCACTTCACACGCTCGTAACACCTGCCGTCCTTTCAGGAAGCCCGGAGCTCGTTTGATGAGTGTGCGCAAGATGCTTACGGCATACTTGTAATTTTTGGCCTCCACAGCCTGCTGTGCTTTAATCCAAAGTCCCACTTCGGCAGCAGGGAGTTCCTTGTCAGTGATAATGGTGATCATAGGGAAAGATGTTGTTGCCACCGACCCGCACGCAGCAGATCGACGGCGTTTCCGGAGAAAATGCTTCTTTCTATCTACCATAATCTGAGAGAGATTTCAATCTTGTTTTTCAAAAAAATGATGATAAAGTGATTTTATGCTACGAGCCGACGCCCTTCTGAGCCGATTCGGATATTGCTCGCGCCGGGAGGCTTCGGCATGGATACGCTCCGGCAGACTGCGTCTCGGACAGACTGTTATCACCTCCCCTTCCGCTAAGGTTGATCCGGCTCAGGTGCTTGTGGACAATCAGAGGATTCCATTCGTCAATGGCATCTTTGCGGCTCTCTACAAACCACTTGGCTACACCTGCTCCCACACGCCGGAAAACGGCGCCCCCACCATTTATGAACTCCTGCCTGCCTCGTGGTCAGCGCGCAATCCGTCGGTTCAATCTATTGGACGCCTGGATAAGGAAACTTCGGGACTGCTGCTGCTCAGCGATGATGGATCGCTGGTGCACGCCTTTGCCTCTCCCCGGCGCCACATCGACAAAGTCAACTATAATAATTAGGTGGGAGAATTTTTATTTTACGCTAAGGAAGATCAGCGTAGCTCCGCTTATGGGGCG
>CANRET010000064.1 GCA_947629715.1 uncultured Akkermansia sp. | reverse complement strand
TTTCTGAGGAAACAAATCAACCTTCCTTTTTTTATCTTCTCTTACCCTCTCTCAAAATTTTCTTGGGACGGATGTGCGCACTAATACACGTCTTTCTGATAGCGTCTCTGCGTCTTGAGGGCGGTCAGGTACTCAACGGCGGCCTCCGGGCTGCGTCCGCCTTCGCGGGCAATAATCGCGAGCAGCGTTTGTTCCACATCCCTGGCCATGCGGTTGGCATCGCCGCACATGTAAACGGCTGCGCCCCTTTCCAACCATTGCCATATCTCGGTGCCGGCTGCATCCATGAGGTGCTGCACGTAGATCTTGTGATCCTGATCGCGACTCCACGCCACGCTCATCCTGAGAGAGCCACTCTCCACGAGCGGCGCCAGCTCGTCCTCATAGCAACCGTCAGTGGCCTTGTATGGGTTGCCGAAGAAGAGCCACATGGGACCGGTGGCACGATCAATGACGCGCTGCTGCCAGAAGGCGCGGAAGGGCGCAATGCCCGTGCCGGGGCCAACCATGATGATGGGCGTCGCGCCGTCCTCCGGCAAACGGAAATTCTTGTTGCTGTGCACAAACACGCGCACCTTGTCGCCGGGCTTGACGCGATCTGCCAGGAAAGTGGAACACACGCCGTTGCGGGCGCGGTCATGCGATGTGTAGCGCACAGCCCCCACGCACAAACTCACCTGCCCGGGCGCCTGCGCCGGACTGCTGGCGATGGAGTAAAGCCGCGCCGTGAGCTTGGGCAGCACAGCTACGAGCTTCGCGCCGCTGGTGAAATGGGGGTTCAACTCCTCATCCTGTGCCAGATCCAGCAAATCGCGTCCCCACACAAAGTCCTTCAGCTGCTCCTTGTCAACGAGGATAGCCTCCAGTTTTGCACTACCGGCAGAAGCATTCCACTTGGCGAGCGTGCTCTTCTTGAGACCGGTGATATCGTACGTGGTGATGAGCGCCTCACGCAGCGTCATCTGTTCACCCTCTGCATCCACGACTTCTGAGGCATCCAAGCCCAGCGCAGCTATCAATGAATCCACCAACTCCGGGTCATTGTTCGGCAGCACCCCCAACGCATCGCCCGTCACATAGGTCAGGCCCGAATCCCCCAACGAAATATCCACATTGATTGTCTCTTTCGCACTTCCCGGTTTCGTGATGTGACGCACGTCCACAATTTCTGCCGGGTACGGATTTTTGATGCTGTAAACTTCCATAGTCGCGTTGGGTTTGTCCGCACGCCACTCTACCCGATAGACCAAATTTTGTCAAGGAGTGTGACCTCCCATTTTTAAGGCGTCTATCTCAAAACGAACGTATTTTATCGAATTTATGTTGACATAATAGCTAATTAGGTATATTATGATAGCTGTTCAGGCTCATTAAAGCGATTATTTTCGCTATTAAGCCTGACAAATCAACGATCAAACCAAACAAATCATGAAAACATTAGCACTCATCGCAACAGCTCTGTTCGCCATCACCACCTATGACGCAGCTGCAGCTCAGACCTCTCCATCAACCGTAAGCATCATCAAGGGAGAAATATCGTGCAGGCAATCCAATCAGCCCATTCAACGCTGCACAGCTTGCCAAGGAAGGGGAACTATCGCAGGACAGACCTGCATGTGGTGCAAAGGACGCGGGTGGCGTTAATGAGCCACCAGTCAACCTAAGATACGCAAGCGGGCGACCCGTCATGGATCGCCCGTTTTTTTGAGGGGGGGGGATTGCACATCACTTGGCGCGCTTGGAGGCAAGTTTGCGGGTTTTCTGCTGCCAGGTCCAATCCCAACGCGTGAGCGAGGTGAGACATGCGGCGAGCAAATCCACGCAAGCTTGCAAATCGATTTTGTGCGCCATCTCGATGCTCTGGTGTACATTGCGCACGGGGATGGAAATAGCTCCGGTAATCGAACCGCCACCGGTAAACTTCTGCAACGCACCGGCATCGGTGCCGCCCGCAGCGAGCAGCTCGAGCTGGCAGGGGATTTTCTTCTCCTTGCAGAGCGCCTCCATGTACTGCACCATGCGCGCATCGGTAATGAGCGTGCCGTCGTACACCTTCACGCCGGCGCCTTTGCCTAGCACCGTACACTTGTCGTGCGGCGAAGAACCCGGCGTGTCGTACGCAATGGTGGTATCGAGCGCAAAAGCAAAATCAGGTTGCAATTTGAGCGTTGCGGCCTGTGCACCGCGCAGCCCCACTTCCTCCTGCACGGTGAAAACAGCGTAGGTGTCATAATCGGGTTTCACGCGGCTCTTTTTGATGGCCCGCACAGCTTCGATGAGCATGTAGCAGCCGCCACGGTTGTCGATGCTCTTCACGTTCACGCAATCGCCCATTTCCATGAAGTCGCTGATGCGCGTGATCGCGTCGCCAACGGAAACGAACTTCTCGACCTGCTCTTTCGGAAGACCGATGTCCACCACGTAGTCCGTGATGGCAGGCATCTTGCCGCGCTCATCCGGCGTCATCACATGAATCGGCTTCACCCCCATGCAACCGGGCAGATCCTTGCACCCATGAACCATCACACGCTGCGCGGTGAGGGTCTTCGGATCAAATCCGCCGAGAGGAAGAATGCGAATGAAGCCTTGCTCATCGATGTGGCGAACAATGAAACCGATCTCATCCATGTGCGCGGCGCACACCACTTTTTTTGAAGAAGATTTACCGCGGATCAAACACGTGATGTTGCCGATGTTGTCCACCTCAATCGCATCCGAAAGCGGGTGCATCTCTCGCACGATCAAATCGCGAATCTCATTCTCGAAACCCGGGGCTCCGGAAGCCTCGCACAGCTGCTTGAAAAGTGTCGTATTCATCAGCAGTGAGCATACGCCCGATTGAACAATACGTCAAGGTGAATACAGCTGAAAAAGCGATAGAGCAAAGAGGGCGATGAAAGGCACCATGAATGCGAGACAAAAAAAATCACGCAAAAGTTAATTTTCTTCTTGAACAATTATTCCCTTTATGGTACTAGCAAGGAAACCGAATCACAACCTCGGTTTTTGCATTGCGCGCAATGCAACACGAAAAAAAACAACACGACCATGGCGACAAAGAAAACAACCAAGCCAGCTGCAAAGCCGGCTCCTGCTAAGAAGACCGCAGCTCCGAAAAAGGCAGTCCCCAAAAAGGTAGCCCCTAAGAAGCCTGCAAAGAAGGCAGCAGCTCCCAAGAAGGCCGCTCCGAAGAAGACCGCAGCTCCCAAGAAGGTTGCCCCTAAAAAGGCAGCTCCGAAGAAGCCTGCAAAGAAGGCAGCAGCCCCGAAAAAAGCTGCTCCCAAAAAGGTAGCCCCCAAGAAGACTGCGGCTCCGAAGAAAGCTGCCCCTAAGAAGGTCGCTCCGAAGAAGACAGCGGCCCCCAAAAAAGCAGCAGCTCCGAAAAAGGTTGCCACGAAGAAGGCCACCCCGATAAAAAAAAAGTAAATCCTAAGTCCTCAACTCCCACGAAAGGAGTCGGCAAGGTCGGTAAGGTCAAGTCGGCTCCTTTCAAGGGAGGAAAAACGAGCGAGGGCAAGCTCGTTAAACCTGCCCGGAGCGCGAAAGTTGCCTCGCCTCAAAAGTCTGGTCGCCGTGAGGTTGTCTCGGCAAAGGGAGCAGCAAAGAGTAAGAGTGTCCGCCCCTCTCGCCCTAATCTTGGGAAAGTTGCCCCAACATCCTCCAAAGGGAAGACTTCTAAAAAAATTTCTGTCGCCTCGAAGAAGTCTGCCACGACTGTAAAGGAAGCTCTTTCCAAAACGAGGTCGGTTGTTGACCGAAAAGAACCTGCTGCTTCCAGAAGAACGCAGAGCGCCTCCGGGAAGAGTCCGGAGAAAAAAAAGGTCTCGGTTGCGATCAAGGAGTCCGCTGCCACGGCGACGACGAAGAATGCTGTGAATACCACTCCCGCCCCTTCCACACCAGGAAAGACGACGGGGAAACCAATGCCGACAACAGTCAGCAACACAATCCCTGCAAAGGAAAGCGAACGTCGCAAGAAAGTCAAAGCAACGCTGGCCTTGCTGCGCTCGGAACCGGATTGGAAGCAGTTTTTGAGCGAACAAAAAAAGGCGCTCATCAGGATGCGCGATGAGCTGCTTCCCAATATGCAGAACGTAACACGCGACCATTTGCGCAGCGGTGAATCCAATGTATCCTCGTCCTCCGGTCAACATATCGGGGATGCGGGCAGCGAAGCTGAACAACGCGATATCACCATCCTGCGCCTTGACAAAGATCGCGAACAACTTTTTGAAATTGAAGCCGCGCTGGATCGCATTGCGAAGGGCACCTACGGAGTTTGCGAACTCTCACTTGAACCAATTCCTCGGAAGCGGTTGCAAGCTCGTCCTTTCTGCCGCTTCACGGTGCAGTGCCAGGAAGAATACGAGAAGCAGTACGGAGCATACTCCGCCCTACGCTCTAAGAATTCGGGCGATGTAGGGTTTTCCGGTTTGCAAAAAGTCATCGAATCAACAATTTTGCTTGACGACGATGAGGAATAGTGTAGAATGGTGCCCCGACTCAACAACTCGTAATCATGCCAAGAGACATCATCATCCTTGAATGCACGGAAGCCAAGGCAGAGGGGAAACCCGCCTCGCGCTATGTCACCACGCGTAACAAGAAGAGTCCTCGCACACCGGGCCGTCTCGAGAAAGTGAAATTCAATCCTTTCCTGAAACGCCGCACCCTTCACCGTGAGATGCGCTGAACCGAGCTTTTATCATTTCAAACCATTATTATTATCACGCCATGATGACCGAATTTAAGAGCGTTGAACGCCGTATCCGCTTCCGCACCTGCAACAAGTCCATGCCGCACCGCCGTGTGGACATACCGGTCGGCGCCGTGGATATGTGCAACCCGGAATTTCTTTCCAAGTTCACTTCTGAAACAGGTAAGATTTTGCCCCGCAGAGTGACGGGAGTTTCCGCAAAAACGCACCGCAAAATCACCCGAGAAATACGGCGGGCCCGCGCAGTCAACCTGCTTCCCTGATTGTAGAGTCGCATCCGTTGGCATCGTTCGATTTGTTGTCATTGGTGGAGCTTGCAGCCGGTTACATCTGCAAGCTCCTTGTTTTTCCTGAAATCTTGTGCTCCCTTCTCCCATGAAAGAGCTGCGCGATACACAAAATGAGCATGATGCACGTCACATTTCCATTGATCGCGTCGGCGTGCGCTCCATTCGTTTTCCGATCGTAGTGTCGGATAAGGAGAGACGCACTCAAGCCACTGTGGCCACCATTGCCCTGATGGTAGATTTACCTCAGCAATACAAAGGCACGCACATGAGCCGCTTCATCGAAGCGTTGCATGAGCACCGGCATTTTCTGGATGTCCACACGGCGGTACACTTGCCGGATCGTCTGCTGAAAAAACTCTCCGCGCAACGCGCGCACGTGGAGATTGATTTTCCTTTTTTCCGTGTCAAAAAAGCCCCGGTAACGCATCTGCCAGGTATGATGAATTACGATGTACGATTCGAAATCGATGCTGAACGTGACGCCCCCGGACAATTCACCCTCACCATACGCGTGCCCTTGACCACTCTCTGCCCATGTTCCAAAGCAATGAGCGATCACGGCGCTCACAATCAGCGCAGCATCGTCACCTACTCTGTGCGCTTTGTTGACGCCCCGGTATGGATTGAGGACATCATTGACATGATTGAGAATTGCGGCAGCAGCCCGGTGTACAGCCTGCTTAAGCGTCCGGACGAGAAATATGTGACAGACCGCGCTTACGAGCACCCGGTGTTTGCCGAAGATTTGGTGCGCAATGTCGCAGTGGAAACGGAACGGCATAGCGCCTTCAGCTGGTATCGTGTGGAGGCTGAGAACTTTGAATCCATCCACAACCACAACGCATACGCTATGGTGGAGCGCACCCTCTGCTGAAGCAGTTTCCTCTTTCCCTCTCTTCACAGCACATGGCTTCTCCGTTTCCCATCCACGAGCTTGCCTCTCTCCCCAGCGACGTTTCACTCGCAGAGTTCCCCACGGAGCAACTCTTCAGCATGTGCACGCGCCCAACGCTCCGCAGCCTGCAGACGATGGGCTTTGTCAATGTAACCCCGATTGCCCTCAATGGCAGTGCGAAGGCTGACTTCACTCTCTCTGCTCTTGCCGGCGGGCAGCGCGTACTTATCTGTTTCGCTCCTGCGGTTCAATCGCCCATGGCTTTGTGCGCTCTCAGCGTCTCTCAGTGTGGTGCATGCGATAACTACTCGACAGATCCGGACGTTTTTTACGCTTCCTTCTTCTCCAGTCCGAACGAAGGGAAACTTTTTTTGCTCGGACCGGTCCTTGTGAGACGTGGGGGAAGTTGGCTGACGAATTCGGGAGAAACAGCGCAATTTCTTCCCATCGAGATGCGCAACGCCCATCTGCCCCTCTTTCCTTTGCTGGGCGGTCTCTCCCTCTTCAAAATGCGGTGTCTTCTGGCGCCACACATGATTGCCCACGGCAAATTGCCGAAGTTTTCCGTGGGCGGGCTCTTCGAAAACAAATCTCAGGACAATTCTGGACTCTTCGCCTTATTGGGCGCTGCTCCGCCTGCACACATGGCCCTCGTCCGAAAGGACGGCGACAAAAGCTTCCCCGATTTTGTGCGACCCGTCTTCTTCTACGGCGATTCCCCGGACTGTGAACTCACGCTGAACGATTCCCCTCTCCTGAAGAGCGCGTCGGAATTGGGCCTGATAGAGCTTTCCACGGCTGCCGAGACCACACTGCTTGCCGAGTGTCTGGAAACTGTCCTTTTCCCGAATGCCTTACCTGCAGAACGTCAATATCGCTGGACCCTGAGTCTGGTGGTGGAACACGCGTATCTGCCAGATCGGACGCACAAAGATTCCGACCGCGGAGACCTCAAGGACCTTGCGTCCGATGCGCCGAGGTTCACCGCTCAAGACGCTCTTAGCTCATATGCCTCGTTCACTGCCCGTCTGCTCAGCATAACCCCCATGCAAGTGGACGGAGCCCCCGTACAACACTGGCGCTTGCGACTCATGCCGGATAACGAGCAAGTCTTTCTGCATGCCTTCGTCAGCGCCGAAGTGGCGGCAACCTGCTCGCCGGAGGTTGGCGATATCGTCTTGTGCTGCGGACATCTGCACGCCTCGCCGGACGCCCTGATAGAAGATTCGGTTCCCGCTGCCGCCCAATCCGCTTCGCCACTCCTGCCTGCGGAGTCGTCTGACGCCTCTCTGACGGAAGCTGCGGCCTGCCGCATTCTCTGCAATGCTGTGTGTACACACGAATGGGCGGAGTTGCTCGCGAACACGCACGATGATCTCTCCTACACCAGCCTCATGAACGGGACGAAACTTTCCTCCAAGCAGGAATTTATCCGCTACATGAGCGAACGTCGTCAAATGTGGCGCCAACAACGCAGCTGGCAGGGCATGAGCTGGGATACCGGTGTCATTATCTACCGAGGCGAACCTCGGCCCTGTTACATGCTTTCCTGCTTTGGTCGAGCTGTAGGAGCTTCCATCCTTTCCCTGCAAGATGGAAAAATCGCTGCCATTGAAACGCTCCCTGAGGCGGCTAACGCCTCCTTTACGCCGGATGAAGATTGCTCTGTGCCCTCGCGGATTTTTCACCCCTTCCGCGGACATCTTACCCCCCACCCTGCGGAACACACGCCTCTGCAGTTTTTCGCCGCCACCTACTTGCGCAAGTGCATGATGCAGCACACGGGGTACTGCGCTCCCAATTCACCGGATTCTGCTACACCTTCGTCAAAAGCACGCTGGGTGAAGTTGGTACGCGATGAACCTTCTTTTTGCGACATGGCCTTCGCACACGGAGAGCATGTATTCGCTGTGTGCGCGGTAGAAGTCAGCTCCCATCCTCATAATGGCGGAGAATTACAACTCATCGCAGAGAGTCTTGTCAACAAAGACCGCTATCTTGCCTGTGCCGAGCAGCATGGACTCATCCCCTGCATCTTCCCGGCGCAGCGCAACTACTCACCCGAGCCTTCTGACACATGGAATCTGTGGGATTTGCGCACCTTGCAACCGGTGAGGCCGGAACAAATGCACGCTGCAGATGTCCCTCCGCCGCTTTCGCCATGGGAAATCCTGCTCGGAACCCTTGCCAAACTTCGCACGCGCATCACCCGCATGGGCGGCTCTGTCATCGCCTACCATGATTCGCCCGACATTTTCCCTCATTTCTGGTACCGGGATTCTGAAGGCAAACTCAGCTGGATTATCGTGCGATGCGCATCTTCTGCAGATCCACAGGACAGCTCACTCAGTGAAGAAGAAATGTTGCCCATACAGCAGGAACCGAACGCCGCAGGCTACCTGGTGTACGCCACTGCGTATGGTGACGCCTCATACAGCAAACCGACACGACGTGGCGAAATCGCATACCTGAAGCTCAGTGAGCTGATGCCTCTCCACGGCTGAGTTCCCCACGACGCTCCAAATCTGCACGTAGAGCGTCCAGTATTTTTTTCTCGGGGCGGAAGTTGGCATCGTGATGCGATGAACGAATGAGCGGACCGCTTGCCACATGCTCAAATCCAAGCGATAGAGCTCTCGCTCGAAGTTCTTCAAACTCCTCCGGACGCACATAGCGAATCACCGGCAAATGACGCGCACTCGGTCGCAGGTACTGCCCCATGGTCAGAACACGCACCCCGTGTTCCAGTAAATCATTCATGGTACGCTCCACTTCATCCCGCCTCTCACCCAATCCGAGCATGATGCCGCTCTTGGTTACCACCATGCCCGGCGCCAACCGCCCTGCTCGCTCCAACACATGCAGGGAACGCCGATACTGCGCACGAAATCTCACCAGCGGCGTGAGTCGCTCCACCGTCTCCACATTGTGGTTGAAAATGTGAGGACGCGCATCCATCACCTGTTCAAGTGCCTCTTCATTCCCGTTAAAATCTGACACCAACACTTCAATGATTGTCGATGGACTCGCCGCACGTATAGCACGTATGGTGGCCGCTATGTGCCCGGCTGCGCCATCTTTCAAATCATCACGCGTCACCATGGTCACCACCGTATGTGCCAGCTTCATACTCGCGACAGCCTCTGCCACTTTCTGCGGCTCTTTTGCATCCAAGGGTCCAGGCTTCGCCGTGCGCGTGGCGCAAAATCCGCACGCACGGGTACACACCTCGCCACACACCATGAAGGTGGCTGTACCGTGACTCCAGCATTCCCCACGATTCGGACAGAGAGCTTGTTCACACACTGTCACTAATCCCTGCCCCTGCACAAGTTGCTGCACACGGTTAAAGACGCGTCCTTTTGGCAGGCGGACTTTGAGCCATTCCGGTTTATGTTGGGCCAATTCCTTCATGTCTCCGAAAGTTATGCACCATATCATTTCCGCTTGCAAGCTCAAATCTATACTTCTTTGTTTGCTGACGGAGAATCATAAGCTTTTCCAACAGGTGGAAATTTTATGCTTACATACAAACATTTAGCGAGTTAGATTGTTCAAAAACACCACTTATGCGAGATTATATCCGGCAGAGTTATATCTCTTCAGCTCCGCCATGAACACAACATACAATACCACGGATATGACCCAAAGAAACATCACACGCTACACGTACGAGACAACATCCTTTCAAGGCTGGAGACTCAGTATCTGCCGCAAGTGGAACCAATTCACCAAATATTTCTCCGACCGCCAATACGGCAGCGAAGAAGCCGCCTTCCAAGCAGCCATTGAAATGCGTGACCGCATTTTTGATGCGCTCAAGAAGACTCCGGATGATCCCCGTGCCGTTTTTGAACAATTCAAAAACGCCTCCATGGAAACGCAACCCACCGTTACTGCCAAAGCAGAAAATTGAAACACCCGCACGGATGTTTACTCGACACCCGATGCATTTCGAAAAACCGCGTGCCTGCTGCGCGCGGTTTTTTGCCTCGTACGTCAGGCATGACATGTAGCTGGGGTGAAAGTCCCCAAGAGCCGCTGACAGGGCGGAATCAAATAGCCAAAGGC
>CANRET010000063.1 GCA_947629715.1 uncultured Akkermansia sp. | reverse complement strand
CTATTTTTGTCCAAACGATAAATCTCTTGCCCTCTTTTTCCCCGTTCGGTGCACTTATTTTTGTCCGATTGCGGAGAGGTAAAAAATCTAAAAATTAGACTTGACTGCGTATTTGGAATACGACCGTTTGGATTGGGTTGAAAGGGAGCTTGACATAAGTGGAGACTGAGGGGTAAGATATCGGCATCGATTCAGTTATTTCACCTCCATTGTTCACCATGCAAAAGCTCATCGAAACAGTCGGACGTTACTTGTTTACCGTTACCAGGCCCCTTTTGAAGCACCCCGAGCAGGCTGAGCTGCGTGTGGCGCAGTCAACAGATCACAACATGGTGCGCTTTCGCTTGGTGGTATCCCAAGAGGACATTCCTTTGCTCATCGGTCACAGCGGGATGACAGCCTCTGCCATTCGTTCTCTGGCTAAAGCCGCCGGGGAGAAGCAGGGCAAGCGTGTGGTGGTTCGCATGGTTTCCAGCGATGAGGTGGGTGAATGAGCGATATCCCTCAGTCGCCCTCGCCATCAGTGGAATCGGGCGGACTTTTTGGTGCTGAAGCGGCTGTGTCGGTGGTGCGGGTGTTGGTGGATGGATTGAACGATATGGCGTTGGATTACGCGGCGCCGCCGGGTATGCAGGTTCGGCGTGGCTGCCGGGTGGAGGTGCCGCTACGTAGTCGGAAAACCACCGGTACGGTGTTGGCGCTGACGTCATCGAAACCGGAATATCCACTCAAACCGTTGGTGCGACTCATCGAAGAGGAACCGGTAGTATCCTCAGCGCTCATGGACTTGGCCGAGTGGGCCGCTGCTTATTACGCTGTGCCCGTGGAGCAGATGCTGCGCTGCATTGTGCCGGAGCCTGTGCGCAGAGAACGACATGAGGAGAAGAAGCAAAAATATGTGACATTGCAGCGTCGGCCAACGGATGAGGAGATGAATCGAACCAACACGCGCGCGCCGCGTCGCGCCGCTATTCTGCGTTATTTAATGGAGTGTGGTGAAGGCGAGTACTTATCGGTTCTGGGTGGTTCGAGTGCGCTTGCTTCCTGTCGTGCGCTTGCCGAGCAGGGATTTGTGCTCATCGAGGAACGTGCCGTGTACCGTGATCCTGCCGGGACAGAACAATTTGCTCCCTCTGAACCGCTGCAGTTAAACGAGGAGCAGGAGCATGCTCTGAAGGTCGTCATGCAGGCGTGCCATGCGGGAGATTCTCGTCCGATTCTCCTGCAAGGGGTAACCGGTTCCGGAAAAACTGAAGTGTATTTGCAAGCGGCCGCACAAGTCCTGGAACAGGGAAAAAGCGTGCTTATCCTCGTGCCGGAGATCTCGCTGACGCCTCAAACGATGGCACGCTTCAAAAGTCGTTTTGCCGACAAGCCGGGGACCGTGGCGATATTGCACAGCGCGATGAGCGACGGAGAGCGTTTTGACGAGTGGCATTCCATCCGCCGAGGCGCGGCTCGTGTCGCCATAGGCCCACGCTCGGCTCTCTTTGCTCCGGTCTCTAATCTCGGCCTGATCATCGTGGATGAAGAGCATGACGCCTCCTACAAGCAAGAAAATAGTCCGCGTTACCACGGCAGAGACCTCGCCGTGCTGCGTGCTCGACTTGAAGGCGCCACTATTGTGCTTGGTTCAGCTACCCCTTCGCTGGAATCGATCTTCAATGCTCGCCGGGGAAAATATAAACTCGTACGCATGGATAAACGTGCGGATAATCACCGCCTGCCGCTGACCCGTGTGTTGGATATGCGCATCGAGCCAAAAGACAAAAAATACTTGGGCATACTTTCGGAGCGTCTGCGTTGCGCATTGGAAGACCGTCTTCGCAAGGGAGAGCAATCCATTCTCTTGCTCAATCGCCGAGGATTTGCGCGTGCTCTGCAATGCCCTGATTGCGGTCATGTGGTCACCTGTGAGCATTGCGCCCTGCCTCTTACTTACCATCTTTCAGAGAATCGTCTGGTGTGCCATATCTGCGGTTACCGTGCAGTGGCTCCGGAATCGTGTCCGGAGTGTCGTTCTCGTGGAATTTTGTTGGAGGGATATGGAACGCAAAAGGTGGAGGCCATACTCAAGCGCAGTTTCCCGGACGCGCGCATTTGCCGAGTGGACGCCGATGTAACCGTGCGCAAGAACGCACTCCGCGATATTTTGGAGGATTTTCGCGCGCATCGGATAGACATTTTGCTGGGGACGCAGATGATCTCCAAAGGCCTGGACTTTCCGGGCGTGACACTGGTGGGAGTGGTCAATGCCGATTTGGGACTTTGCGTGCCGGATCCTCGCGCTGCAGAACGCACTTTTCAACTGTTGACTCAAGTGGCCGGGCGCGCAGGGCGTGGGGAGGTGGACGGTGAGGTCATCATCCAGACCTATTCTCCTCAGGCGGCAGCCATCCAGTTTGCGCGTCGGCACGATACAGACGGCTTTGCAGCCAACGAACTCGGACTGCGTGAAAAGTTCGCCTTCCCTCCTTTTTCGCATCTCGCCGTGCTTACCGTACGATCTGAGCATGAGGACATGGCTGCCTTTGCGCTGACCACGCTTCACAAGCGTTTGTTGGCCGCGCTTCCTCCGGAAGCGGAGATCAGCGAACCTCTCCCCGCTCCCTTGCCCAAGGCCTACGGGCAATTCCGATATCAGTGTGTGATCAAAGCCCCGCGCGCTCGTATTATCTCGGACGTAGTGTCCACCGAGATCGACCGTCTCGCGTCGGGTGATTCCGTCACCGTCACGCTTGATGTCGATGCTTACAACTTTATGTAAAGCGGCCGCACTGCGTCATTTGAGTCCTTGCTTTTGCAGCAAGGCATCCGGGTTGGGATCTCTCCCCATGAAGTTGCGGTAGAGCTCCAAGGCCGGCTTGCTGTCACCCTTGGAAAGAATTTCTTCGCGATACGCGGCGCCGACGGAGGGGTTCATAATGCCCTCCTTCAGGAAACGAGTGTAAACGTCCGCTGCGAGCACTTCCGCCCATTTGTAGGAATAGTACGCGCCTGCGTAGCCGCCGGAAATGCAGTGCGTGAGGTTGCGCATGATAGAGGGAGGCTGCACGGTCATCGGAGTGCTCCAAGGGGCAAGCAGCTCAGCCGAAGCAGCATCAAGATCCTTCCCGCGGAATTTCTCCACATAATTCATGTGCATTTCCAAATCGAGTTTAGCAATGAAGAGCTGCCCCATGTCTTCATGCGCCGGAAAGAAGAAACGAACATCCTGCATTTTACGGATGTAGTCCTCCGGGATGGGTTCCCCGGTCTTGTAATGCACTGCGTAAGTAGCTATGCCTGCGGGTTCCCAAGTCCAGTTTTCGTTCATTTGACTGGGCAGCTCTACAAAGTCCCACGCCACGCTTGTACCGCAATGCGAGCGCAACTCCGTATCCCCGAGCATGACGTGCATCATGTGCCCGAATTCGTGGAAAATCGTTTCCACATCCCGGTGTGAGAAGAGAGCCGGCGTATCCTTCCCCGGCGCGTTCAAATTTCCTGCCAGAAGAGCGAGATGCGGAGAATGGGGGGAGCCGTCGTGAGTCGGCGTGCCGTAATGAAGCGGCTGCACCCATGCGCCGGCGCGTTTCGTAGAACGCGGGAAGATGTCCAAATAGAACGAACCGAGATGCGCTCCTGTCTTGTTGTCGTGCACCTCAAAGAGCCGCACCTCCGGATGCCAGACTTCAACAGGATTTTCGGGATGCTCAACAGGCTTTTGCCCGGCAACGTACGTAGCTCGCTCAGTGATGGCGATGTCATACAGATGCGTGTAGATGTTCAGCATTCCCTGAATGACATGCTCTGCTTCCTGGTAAGGGCGCAGCAATTCTGCGTCAAAGGAGTACTTTTCCTTCTGCAATTTGCGCAGGTAGTACGCGGTATCCCAGGGGTTGATTTTTGTCTGCACAGGCTGCCCCTTGTCCTTGGCAATGAATTCCAAGAGTTCTCGCGATTCCTCATCGTACGGCGCTTTTACCTTGCGCATCATGTCATCTACAAAGCTCATGGCTTTGCTCCCATTGTCAACCATACGCCGCGCGAGCACAAGATCCGGGTAGCTTGAAAAGCCCAGGAGATTCGCCAGTTCCGAACGCAGTTCCATCACTTGCGCGACGATGTCGGCATTATCATACGGGTCTTTTTTACCTATGGAGAACAGAGCTTCCCAGCAGCGTTTGCGAGTGGCTTCCACGTTGCAGTGGCAGATGACTTGGTACACACTCGGCTCTTGCAGGGTAATGAGCCAACGGGGCTCTTTTTCTGTGCCGAAGCCTTTTTCTTGAGCCTCTGTTGCTGCGTGATTCATCCAGTCCTCGCTCATACCGGCGAGTAGCTTGGGATCCTCCACCACCCACTGCCAGGCGTTCGTTGCATCCAGTACATTTTTATCAAACTCGTGAGCCAGTGTCGAAAGTTCGCTGACGATTTCTGCGTAGCGCGCTTTCTTGTCATCGGGCAGATCTGCTCCGCTGTCGCGGAAACTATCGACGACTTGCTGCACATAACGCTGCTGCTCCGCGGAAAGATTCTTCACCCAAGGAGCGGCGGCAGCTGCCTTAATGACTTGCCAGAGCTTGGTGTCCGAAGTAATTGAAGTAGCGAAGCGGCTCAACTTCGGGATGAGCTTCTCCTGCACGGCACGCAACTCTTCGCTGTCCATCACGCTCGAGAGTAGTTGCAGCTTGCCTTCAGCCTCATCCATTTCTTCCGACAAGTTTTCAAAGGCGCCAAACACATTCTCGTAGTTTGCTTCCTCCGGCTTGATTTCTCGCATTTTTGCCAGACGCTCTTTGGCGAGGCGCATTCCTGTTTGTATATCTTCAGCCCCTTGCTTTGCGGTGAGCTTGCTCCATTCCGGATACAACCCGCATTCGTAGAAAGGATGTTCTCCGTCTTTCTGTTGCTCTCCCGATGCCACGGCCGCCATGAACCCAATTACAACTGTCGCTAATCGATACATTCTCATCATCCATATAATACGGGCGAGTTCGCTTCATTCTATCATCTTAAATCATTGTACAAATACTGCGTGGAAAAGACTTGACTTTGTTTCGCGACTTTGCTTGAATGGGCGCGTTCCTTGCCGGCTTGGCGGAATTGGTAGACGCGCTCGACTCAAAATCGAGTTCTAACGAGTGTGGGTTCGAGTCCCACAGCCGGTAGCGTGAGCCCGACTGCACAAGCGCAGTCGGGCTTGATTTTCGAGCTCTTTGAGCCACCATTCGGTCGTGCGCAGACGCCAATAATCTACGAAAGTCTTCGACTCAACTTTACGATTTCCATTGATCATGCCTCCGGAACTCATCAAAGCACACTACGTCTTGAATTCCGTCGCAGACGCTGCCTGCAGGCGGAAGTTCATCGATAATTTTGACCGAGTAGCCCTCCTGTTCGGATCCTATCAGAAGCTCACGGAGGAGGGGAGGCGGAGAAGCGTACAAGATCTTTGAAACGATGAAGGCATGCAGCATCAATGTGAGGCGCAAGGAAGTGCTGCCACTCGTGCGGGAGGAGGTCCGACGCTACGGAAGTGAGCTCATTGATGAAATACGCGCGGCGGGAAATGTGTTGCATCTCCCCGGGTTAGAGATACGCTTAGCCAGTGCATTTGGGTTCTGCGACGGAGTGCAGAGGGCGATAGAGATTGCGTACGCGACGTGTCATGTGATGAAGGGGAAGCGCGTGTGGCTCATCGGTGAAATTATCCACAATCCGGAAGTGAATGCGCGTCTGGACGCATTGGGCATGCTGCATCTGCCGTGGAACACGGACGGCGAAGGCTATGATCATCTCACTGCTGAGGACGTGGTCATCATTCCGGCGTTTGGCATTTCCGTGAAGTTGCGCCGGATGCTTGAGGAGCGTGGAGTACAGCTGGTGGACAGCACCTGCGGCAATGTCGTCAAGGTGTGGCAGCGGGTGCGTTCCTACGCTCAGCGCGGCATTACGAGCATTATTCATGGCAAGGTGCGACATGAAGAAAGCATGGCCACCGCCTCTCACTCTCTGGGGGAAGACGGGCGAGGGCGCTTTCTCATCATCTACAACCGAGAGGATGCGCAAATCCTCTGCGACTACATTCGACACAAAGGGAACAGGGAGCAGTTCCTCACGCACTTCAGTGGCTGTCACTCTGCCGGATTTGATCCTGACACCGACCTGATGGAGATCGGCATGGCGAATCAGACGACTATGCTCAAGGGTGAGACGGCACAACTGCAGCAAATGCTGAGAGAAGCGGTTCGGCAGCGCGATGGCGATGACGTGCGCTTTCATGCCTACGACACCATTTGCGGCGCGACGCAGGATCGTCAGCAAGCGCTGCTGGATTTGTTGGATGCCGCCCCGGATTCTATGTTCATCATCGGCGGGTACAACAGCTCCAATACGTCCCATTTGGCGCAGATTTCAGCAAAACGTTTGCCTACCTATTTTGTGCGAGACTGCGATTGTCTCCGGAATTTGGAATACGCTATGGTTTATAATCCTGAAGCGCGCTGTGAGGAAAGGAAGCCTCTTCCGGATAAAGCTGCGGATCTGTGCAGCACGTGGCGAGTCGGAATTACCGCCGGCGCTTCGTGCCCGGCGAATATCATTGAGGGCGTCATTCGTCGCATTGCAGAGCTGCGCGGGTGCGTCGTCGCTTGAGCGTGCGAGAAACATCTCAAGCTGTTGATGGTCGCGTCGTTCGTTGCGCGTGATTCTTTCTCGATTTTCGTATGTGCCGCCTCCGCTGAATGCTCAGGCGGCAAAATTCACCTGTGTGAGGCGACAGACGGTTTTGACGACATGGAGACGAGTCCTCAAATTTAAGTTCCATGAGAGAATTGCAGCAGCAGGCGTGTTCCGGCGTATCCGTGATGAAGCCGATACCGGTTTTTGTCTTTCACTTTATCGCCACTGTTGCGGTGAAAAAGCATGCACAAGACTACCCTCCATCATCGGCAGTCTGATTCGCTCCGCTGCCGCATCAGTTCACGGGGAACAAAAGAAACCCGGACAGGTCCTGAAAGACTGCCCGGGTCGATAAAAATTGCTCGCTATCCAACTCAGGAAGCCTTCGAGGGCTTCTTGGCGCGGCGCACAGCGCCAAAACGCTTCTGGAATTTGTCGATGCGACCCTCCGTGTCCACAAACTGATTGCGACCGGTGAAGAAAGGGTGCGAATCGGATGTAATGCCGCAGGATACGACGTAGTGTTCCACGCCGTCAATAGTCTCCGTCTTGGCAGACTTCACCGTGGAGCGGGTGACAAAGCGGCGCCCCGTGGAAATATCCACGAAGACGACAGGATGGTAATCGGGGTGCAGGTCTTTTTTCATAACAGGAGCGCTGCGTTTCCATCGCAGCTCGCAGCGGAGTGTAACATCCATTTGCAATATGTCAAGGAAAAACCGAAATGTATTTCAGTCTTGCGCGTTACCTCATAATTCAGGACGCCGAAAAGAAAGAATGGTACAATGGGTTAGGATCGGTTACCTCAAAAATACAGGACGCCGAAAAAAACGATCATAAAACCAGCCGTGAAAAAAGAAACCATACGAGAACTCACAGAGAAGTACCGCGACAAGTATGCGAGGCTCAGCTACAAGAAAGCGCATGGAGCATTACTCACACAATACTGCGAAATAACCGGGTATACACGCAAGTACGCCCAGAAGTTACTTTCCGGGAAAAGAGATGGAAGTGGAGAAGGAAGGAGAAAAAATAAGGGCAGACCACGCAAATACACAGAGGGAGACAAAAGGATCATACGCACAGTATGGGATAAGACAGGGTATTGGAGCGGGAGACGATTGAAAAGCGCATTAAGGTTGTGGTTGCAGTCGTGGAACAACGATAAGAGACGCGAACAGCCAGGGGAGGAGCAAAAGCGGCGCATAAGCGGCATAAGCGCAGCACAAATAGATAGATTTATCAGAGAGTATCGCCAAAGCAAACCGCGAGAGAAAAACTGGCGCATAGGGCATAGCGTAGATGCAGTGAAGGGGCTTATTGAGCAACGCAGCGAGAGATGGGACGTGCATGAGCCGGGATGGTTGGAGGCAGATTGTGTGGCGTTATGCGGGGGAGATATGAGCGGATCATTTGTATGGCTGTTAACGATAACGGACGTATGGAGCGGATGGACCGAGGTGAGAGCGATGTGGAATCGATCAGCACGCAAGGTGATAGATCATTACGGTCCGGCAGAAGAGAGCTGCCCGTTCAAATGGCTGGGAATAGACACAGATAATGGAGGAGAGTTTATGAGTTGGGAAACGATCCAGTGGTCGCTGATGCGAGAAGCGATAGGAAGCAGATTGCACCTGACGCGATCTCGAGCCGGAGTAAAGAACGACCAGGCCTACGTCGAGGAGAAAAATCTGACGCATTGTCGAGACTTTTTCGGGTATGATAGGTACGGTTACCAGCAGATCATGGGAGTGATGCAAGAATTGTGCGCATGTTGGTCACTTTATAACAACTTGTATAGACCACAGCTCAAACAACTCTCACGAGAAAAAAATAGGGAGCAAGGTGAAGAGAAGGCACGAGGCGTGTCCACTGACGCCGGCGGAAAGAATCATGCAATGGGAAGGCACAGAGGAAGCAACAAGACAAGCGCTAGAAAAGGCGCTACAAGCCAATGATCCATTTAAAATGGTGAAAATGAACCAGGATGGACTACGCCGGATATGGCAGATGATACGCGAGATGGATGAGAAGGCAGCGAATAGTGAACTTGAGCGGGACGAAATTGCGGAACGATATGGCAAGCTCAATCTGCGCTACGCTCCGATAGAGCTTGCCATATCGAGGCAAAAAAGCTAGTATGCCTATGGCGCACTGAATTTATGAGGTAACCGATCGAGCATTTCGGCGTCCTGAATTTATGAGGTGCCGCGTCTTGTGGATAGCAGAAACAAATGCGGCATGTGACGGGAAAAGCTGAGTTCACGCAAAAGGAAGAGAATCTCGGGACGGTTCCATTTTTTGCGCCCCAACTCGCACGGCGTTTCATTTTGCAATTGGGATAGCGTGGTTCTTCTGCGGTTTTCTGACTTGACAAGAGCAGGCTTTCAACCTAAAAGGGTGCATGCGCATTGTGATGATGGCCACGGGCGACATAGCTATCCCTTCCATGCAAGCCTTGCATGAAAACGGGGAGCTTACGGCGCTTATTACGCAGCCGGATCGCCCCGTGGGACGTCACCAAACGCTCACTGCACCACGAATTAAGCAAAAGGCTGTGGAACTGGGGGTGTCGGTGCTTCAACCGGAGAGTGTACGTTCTGCGGAAGCGTTGCAAATCCTGCGGGAGCTTGCGCCGGATTTGGTGGTCGTAATGGCGTACGGACAGATTCTCTCTCAGGAGGTCATTGACGTGCCTCGAGTGGCTTGCATCAACGCGCATGCTTCTCTGTTGCCGCGCCATCGGGGCGCTGCCTGCATTCAGGCAGCCATTGAAGCAGGGGATGATGAAACAGGCATTACCATCATCCATGTGGTAAAAAAATTGGATGCAGGGGACATCATAGCGCGGGCGGCACTGCGTTTGCGCGGCACGGAAACGGCGGAGGATTTGCATGATGAATTGTCAGTTTTGGCTCCGGTGCCGCTCATGCAGGCTGTTCGTGCTCTGGAGATGGGAGATGCAGATCGCAAGGAGCAAGATGAGAGTCTGATGACGTATGCCCCCAAGCTTACACGCGCCGATGGCTGCATTGACTGGTCGCAACCCGCCTTTCAAGTGGCGCGAAAAATTCGCGCATACCACCCGTGGCCGGGGACCTACACCTTCTATCCCTCGGTGAAGAGTGGATCGGACAAGATGATCAAGTTCTTTCCGCCAGTGGATGTATTTGCCAACATGACCAAACCGTTGGATGCCACGCCGGGTATGGTGTTAGAAGCCAGCGCGGAAGGACTCATTGTGTCCTGCGGCGGGGTGCATGGCGGAGCGATTCGCATTTCCACACTTCAGCCGCCCGGGACGCGCAAGATGAATGTTGAAAGTTTTTTTGCCGGACATAAAATTATGCCCGGTATGATCTTGGGCATGCCGGATGCGACTTGAATCGAGTAGGGGGCTTTCGCCCCCTCTCACACCACCGTACGTGCCTTTTATGGCATACGGCGGTTTCCTAACCT
>CANRET010000062.1 GCA_947629715.1 uncultured Akkermansia sp. | reverse complement strand
CATGTTGAGGAACTACCGCCGCACAACCCCCCCCCCCCCGCCCGCAAAATCCGCGCAAGGCGCGCTGAAGTTCCGAATCGCCAACGGGCTTCACACTTCCAATTCCGTGGAAAGAGTTGCCTCCAGTTTTTCTGGCGATTCAGCCAGAGCGCAAAGTTCAGCCTCGGTAAGACTCTTTCGCCAGCGGACAATGCGCGAGAGCAACTGCAGATGCACCTCGGGATTTTCCCACGGCACAACGAGCAAAGCAATCAGGTGAGCCTCTTCCACCGGCCAGGGTACGCCAATGCGGCTTCTGGCCACGTAGATGCCAGCACGTTGCAGACCATGCACGCGCGCATGGGGCACGGCCAACCCGAGCCCGATATAGGTTGATTCTACCTGTTCGCGATCCAAAGCATCGTCCAAGATTTCCGCCTCACTGAGGGTTTCGTTGAAGCAAACGGCTGCGGCATGCACAAGCTGCTTGATGACCTGTTCCCGGTTGCCGAGTTCCAGATCGCTCTCATGCACTTTCAGAAGAAGTTGATCAACTTGTTTGTCCATGGTTCACAGGGCTTCGGCCGGAGCCTCGGCAGGCTCTTCAGTTGCTTGTTCGGTTGGAGTAGGTTGTTGCGGAGCAGGCGCGGACGGAGCAGCGTCAGCATCACCCCGCAGGTTCGCAGGCTGCTGCTCACCTGTCAATTCAGTCGTGTGAAGCCTCTTGTACTGGGCGTTCATCAGCACGGCCAGTACAAAGCAAAGAACCATAAAAAGAGTGCCAAAGAACACCGTTCCCTTTTTCAAAACATCCGTAGTTTGCGCGCCGAAAGCCTGGTCAGTCATTTGCGCACCGAAAGCGGCGCCAAGACCTTCCTGCTTCGGACGCTGCATGAGAACGACAAGAAGAAGCAGTGCGCTTACGATAAGAAGCAGGGCAAATATGATGTAGATGGAGGCTTGAAGAATCATATCGGGTGCGATTGTAGCTGATGCGTCGTTACTTGTAAAGCCAAGAGGGAGTCAGGATATAATTTCGTTGAATTCGTTACAGACAATGCGTTTGGGGACGATGGGCTTGTCATCCAGAGCAAAGCTCATGATGACAATGCGCTCGCCGGCTTTGATGAGATGAGCTGCGCCGCCATTAACGATAATTTGCCCTGTGCCCGGAGGTCCAACAAGCACGTATGTTTCAAAACGATTGCCGGTTGTAATGGAAGCCACAAGCACTTTCTCTCCGGGCCAGAGGCCAGCGGCTTCCACAAGGTCTCGGGGAATTTCAATACTTCCCTCATAAGCGACGTCTCCGCGAGTTACCTTGGCTCGGTGTATCTTGGATTTGAGCTGCGATACGAGCATGGCGTTCTGAAGTTCGGCGCTTATGAAACTACTTTTTAACCAAAACGTCAAGCAAAATAAAGCAACAAGGGCAACCGTAGCGCCATTCACGACTTCATTTCTCCATTGTCTGGAGCCGCGCGAGAATCAGCTCCGTCACCAGCTTGGGGTTGGGCTTGGGATTTGCCGTCTTCATCACCTTGCCGGTCAGCGCATTCACCAGCTTGGCATTACCGGAGCGTATCATCTCAACCATATCCTGGTTTTCAGCCAGCGTCGCATCCACAATGATCTCCAGTGCTCCGCTGTCCGCTTTCTTGTATCCTAGGGCATCCGCTGCGACCGGGGCGTGTGTGCCAGGATGCTGCCACATGTAGCCAAGCACCTCACGGGCTTGATTGGTGGACACAATGCCCTGCTCTACGAGGGCAATAATGTCGGCAAAATCTGCGGGGGACAGGGGAGCATCCGCCGCTGTCGTTTCTTTCTCGGTCAACACCGAACTGAGCGTATTAATCATCCAATTGGCAGTTTTTCGCGATGGTGCGCCAGCCTGCACGGTTTGCTCAAAGCAAGCGCAGAGTTCTCCATCCCCCACCAGTGTCGTGGCGTCAGTCACCGGCAATCCGTACTCCTGCATCAGCCGTTTCCTCCGAGCCTCGGGCAGTTCCGGCATGTGTCTCTCCGCTCGCTGCACCAGCAGGGCAGTACGCACGGGAATGAGATCCGGACACGTATGGTAGCGGTAGTCATGCGCATTTTCTTTGGTGCGCATGACAATACTCTCGCCAAGCGCATCATCCCAACGACGGGTGGATTGCACCTGTGCGATTCCTGCATTCAATTCCTCTGTCTGGCGGCGAATCTCGTAGATGAGAGCACGTCGCGCGGCGGACATCGAGTTGATATTTTTCATCTCAATTTTTTCGCCCAGCTTCTGCTGTCCTTTCGGACGCAGCGAAACATTCACATCGCAACGCATTTCCCCCTTTTCCATGTCAGCGTTGGAAATGTCGGCGCACACCATAATCTGCTGCAGGCTTTTCAGGTAAGCGTAGGCTTCATCCGGAGTGTGCAAATCAGGGGCCGACACAATTTCCATCAGCGGCGTGCCTCCCCGGTTGTAGTCCACCAAAGAATACCCTGCGTAGTGAGTGAGCTTGGCTGCGTCTTCCTCCAAATGAATGTGGTCGAGTTTCACACGGCGCACCACGCCATCCTGTGCCATCGGCGTCTTGCTGTTCGCCGGGAACGCCCATTCGTAGAGTGGCACGGCACCCCCGATGCAGAGAGGCAAATCCAGCTGGCTGGTCTGGTAATTCTTGGGCATATCCGGGTAGAAGTAGTTTTTGCGATCCCACTTGCTCACCTCAGGTATGCGACTTCCCAGCAACAAGCCCGCCAAAATCGTACGCTCGATGGCGTATTCATTGAGTACCGGCAGCGCCCCGGGCATGCCCAAACAGGTTGGGCAGACGTTCGTGTTCGGCTCATAGCCGAAGCCCGCCCGGCACGAGCAAAACATCTTTGTCGCCGTGCGCACCTGGCAGTGTACCTCCAGTCCTATGGTCACTTCGTAGTCGTTTGCCAACATAATTCAAGGGTTGGTGGTGATGCTTCCGTGCAGTGCGTCGTCCAAATCAAGACGAAAACTCGCGTCAAACACGTCGTCAAAACACTCGCCATGCGTGCTGCTCAAGCTCTCGTACACGTTGTCCAACGCATCGGAAAAAGAATCAAACGGCTCTCTGTCGTACCCCTGCAGCGCGACAATGCGCACGATCTCATTACGAATCTGCCAGAGTCTGGGTTCGAGTTCGTCGCAGACCTGCTGGAACTCGCTCCGAGCGGTCTCCGGAAAATTCAGACGTCCGAAGCGGTGAGCAGGTCGTCCCTCATTCATACGTCCCGCCAGGATAACTATCTGCCCGGCCACCGAACTCGCGGAGGTCGCGTCCCGCACCTTCGTCAATTCATGCAGCAGATCGTCATCCATCTTCTCCAAGCTTCGCAGTCTCGCAATCTCTCCGGCCGCTGCCGACGGTGTGAGCTGCACATGCGTGAGCATCAGTTTTTCTCTCTCCTCGTCCCCAAACACTCCCAGCTCCATCGCCTTCAAAAAAGCATTGACCAATTGCTGTGACCCGTAGCACTGCGAGCGGCACAGGCTGTCAAACTCATAACTCGCCTCCTCATACACCTCGGCAATGCGATACGTCTGCGCATCCAATTTCTCCACGTCCTGCGCGTCTCCCTCAAACATCGCCTCATTCAGCTGCCATGACCTCTGCACCAGCTCGCTGAATCTTCCCGCCGCAGAATCCGCCGTTTGTTTGTTTACCACTCCGCACAGCAACTGCCACATCTCCCGAGTCACCACCAGCATCTGCTCCGGCGGCGTTTCAGCCTCTCTTTTCGGCGCGCCGGGCAGCTGCGGCATGACCATCGTCATCGCCACTACCAGCATGCTTCCTGCCCATCTTGTGCGCATATAAAACTCTCCGCCGCCATTCTACCACGCAACAGCAGGAAGTCAAGGAATGCAGCAAAACAAAAAACCCCGGTGAAAGCCAAGGCAGAAAAAACCGCGCTCTTCGTATTAATTTTGTGGAATGAGCCCACAACCGCATCATACCCCAAAAACCCCATAAAATCAAGCCCAACCGCACCCAAACAGCCACCCCCGCATTACTCGATGGGGGACTCGAACCCCCACGGATTTCTCCACTAGATCCTTAGTCTAGCGCGTCTACCAATTCCGCCAACCGAGCAGATGGCGCACATGCGTGCGGGAGAAATATACACGATATGTCACGGCAAAGCAAGTCTTTTTCACGACACAGACAAAAAAAACAGCGCAACGCCACGATGGAATGCGCTTGATGTGAGCAGGGAGGTGGAGTAGAATGGCGGCACGATGAAAAGTGAAACGCTGATCCGCCAAAAGATGGAGCTCGAGGGGCTTTCAGAAGCTGCGATCCGCACGTTACTGCACGGAGTCGAGGAACTGAAGAGCGGACGCAAGATGACGATCAGCGAGGAGGAACTTTGCCCCATCCCGGGGTTGCCAAACTGGGAAGATTTGGTAAGCGACGCCCCGGAGGCAGACCCCGAGCTGCTCGGTCAGATGGTCATTATCAAGCTCAACGGCGGGTTGGGAACGAGCATGGGGCTGCAGCAGGCAAAGAGTCTTCTCTCCATTAAACAGGACATCAATTTTTTGGATGTCATCGTGCGTCAAGTTCGTTCATTACGGAAGCGCTCCAGCTGTCCGGCGCAGTTGTTGCTCATGAACTCCTTTTCTACATCGGGCGACACCCTGCGCTATTTGCAGCGCTACGCAAGCGAGGGCTTTGACAAGGCAGAAGAAACAGAGTTGCTGCAAAATAAAGTCCCAAAGTTGCTCCGCGATTCCCTCGCGCCGGTCGCATTGCCGGGACGCGAAGAGTTGGAGTGGTGCCCGCCCGGGCATGGAGATTTGTACGCGGCTCTGTCTGGCAGCGGTCGATTGGAGAACCTGCTGCAGCGCGGCGTCAAGTATGCCTTTGTGTCCAACTCCGACAATCTCGGAGCGCAGCCTGACACGCGCTTTCTGCGCTGGTTTGCGGAATGTGGCGCTCCCTTTGTGATGGAAGCGACCAAGCGAACTGAGGCAGACAAGAAAGGGGGGCACCTGGCAATGCGACGCGCCGATCGTCAACTCATCCTGCGCGAAGTTGCGCAGTGCGCGCCCGAGGACATGCAAAGTTTCCAAGATATATCGAGGCACCGCTTTTTTAACACCAATAATCTCTGGATACGCTTGGACGTCTTGCGCGATTTCATGCGCGCCCACGAGAACGTGATGCCTCTGCCCGTCATTTGCAATGCAAAAACAGCCGACCCGCGCGACCCGGAATCCCCGCCTGTGTACCAGCTGGAAACCGCTATGGGCGCTGCCATCCAGTGCTTTTCCGATGCACGAGCCGTCAATGTTCCGCGAACGCGCTTTTTCCCGGTCAAGACAACTTCTGACCTGCTCCTTCTGCGTTCCGATGCGGTAGAAATTGATGAGAACGGATGCTTGCAATTGGCGCCGGAATGCCATGGGAACCCTCCGATCGTCCGGCTGGATCATCCCTCGTACAAGATGGTTGATGCACTGGAAACGCTCGGTGTTCCCTCCCTCAAGAACGTCACGCGCCTGCGCGTGTGCATCCCATGGCGGTTTGAGCCGGGCTGCCCGCTGACAGGGGATGTGGAGATCCGCTAGTCTCTTTCGCTTTTTCTCAGCGGTCCCCGCCCAACAACTCCCGCACCTTGACGTAAGCCGCGTCACGACGCTCAGAGTACAGGAGCGTGTACACAAAAGAGCTGCGCTTGTGATACGCTGCTCCATGGCTTTCCGCCAGGCTTGAGGCGGTGCTCCCATCGGATCTCTTGCGGGCAGGATCGGCGCCGAGTTGCAGCAACTTCTGCACGGTTTCAACATTGCCGCGCATGGCAGCCAGCATCAGCGGAGTGTAGCCGGAGTTTTCCTCGGCGTTAAGGTCCATCCCGGCCGCTGCCAGTCGCTCCACGCAGGCGGGCAAACCGCTCCAAGCAGCCCAATGCAATGCGGTAAAGCCATCGTTGTCGCGTTCATCAGTCCGGATGCCGGGCGTGTCCAGCAGGGAGTTCAGGTAAAAAAGCCGCTTGACGTCCTTCTTCTGCGCTTCAACTGGTTCGTTAAAATTCACGTACACAGTCCACATGAGTGGAGTTCGTCCGGTATTGTCATGCGTATTGATGAAGTCTTCATGATCCCTCATGCCGCTTTTCAACTCGCGGATAAAAGGCTCATCCTTGCTATTTTTCACATCCTCCTTGCGGATGAGTGATACAAGGGAATCAGTCGTGGATTTGGTTTCAAATACCTCCATGACTTCTTTACTCAGGTAGCCCAGCACACCCATAGCCGCCATCAGAATGACCATGTCCTGAAGGATCGGCCCCCAATGAATGTTGCGCTTTTCCTGTTTTTCTTCAGTATTCGTGTCCATGAGTGAATCAATGGTTAGGCTTGAGCTTCTTGAGTGGCAAGTTCTTTCCGTTCTTCATCTTCATCCGGCACATCTTCCTCCGGATGATTCGATACAAAACTGTCCTTGGTGAGAATGATCGCCAACGGCGAAATGACAGCCAATATCAGATAGATCGTCCACATAAACTCCGGTGAGCACCAGTAGCTCACGTGCCCCGTATCGATTTTCGCCGCGATGCCGTCATAGCACATATACGATACGAGCAAGCCGCCTACCACGCCGTTAACCGGTTTTGCTATGAACATGGGCAAACCTGCCAGCGACATGTAGGAGGCCACCTTATCCTTGGGAGCGACGCGTGCCACGTATTCTGAGAAGCGCGGACTGAAAAGCAATTCCCCAAAGGCAAAGATGATGATTTGCAGGAAAATGGCGATAAAGTATGCCTGACTCACCGTGTCGATGCCGGGAAAAACAAAATAGCATTCCGGAGGAATGGCCATCAATATCAGTGAGGCCGCAGATATCGACATACCCCATATCATCAGCTTCACCGTCGAAAAATACTTGAGGATCGGGATGATCACGATAAGTCCCGTGATGATGATGAATGGGTTGAGCGAGTTCATGAATCCCAGCTGGAAGTCATCTCCTATCGTGCGCGTGTAATACTGTGGCATGATCATGAACTGAAGCGTAAATACCAACCGCACTCCCAAAGTGAGCACGAGAAACACCAGCAGTTTCTGAAAAGGCCGCTCGCGTATTACCTCGCCTATGAGCTGCAGCGGTCGCCGCGACGACGCCTTTTCCGTGGTAATCCTTTCTTCCGGCACAGCGTAGAAATTCTCATTCACGAAACGCGTGAAAAGGAAGGCAATCACCTCACAGCATGTGCCGAAGTTCACAACCATTTGCAGCCCTTCCGGTCCGGACCAATGCGCACGGATGGGATCCACGATCGCCACGCCGGCTAACAGCGCTCCGATGTTCATGAAGAGATAGTAAAAGTTGAACCCGGTGGGGCGTGCGTGCAGTGTGGTAAAGCGGCGAATAGAGGTTTGGATGCACGGGCTCATGAAGGCCGACCCGAAGCTCATGATGGCGATACCGGCGATGACGATGTAGCGTGAATGATCCTGAGAGAGATCAAGCAGGCGCATTCCAAAATCTGAGCCGAGCCCTAGGATGAGACGGCCAAGGATGAGCATGCTGAAACCCACCAGGTAGGTATGCTTCAAACCTATGATGTCGCAAATGGTGCCGACAGCAAACACAAACAGGGAGAGAAATAACGTGTACATCCCCACCCAGAACGGCGCATCCGCATCCCGAAAGCCACAATAGTCTTTCAGAAACAAAGCGAACACGATGATAAGCGTAAAGTACGCCAGTCCATCAAAGAATTGAATGAAATTGGTCAGCCAGAAGTTAATGCCACACTCCTTCAGTACCCCAAATTCGGAAAAATACCGCACAATCGGGTTGCCGTTCTGCGGGGCTTCGTTCGTCGTTTTGCTCATAGTGCCTTGTTCTCCTCTGAAAGTTAGTCAAGCACGGCACCCTTGCTGGCGTTAGTGGCTAGTTTTCGGTAGCGCTTCAGCCAGCGGCTGGGTATGTCCTGCATGGTGGGGTTCCATACCGCGCGGCGAGCGGCGATTTCCTGCTCACTGAGTTCTGCCGTGATGCTGCGCGCCGGGATGTCGATACTGATGATGTCGCCATCCTTCAGCAGACCGATGAGTCCTCCCTCCGCCGCCTCCGGAGAGACATGACCGATGCAGGCGCCGTGCGTTGCGCCGGAAAAGCGTCCGTCCGTGATGAGGGCCACGCAGTTGCCAAGCCCCTTACCCATGATGTAGCTGGTCGGCGCAAGCATCTCCTGCATGCCGGGACCTCCCTTGGGACCTTCATTGCGAATGACAACAACGTCGCCCGGCTTCACTTTGTCCGCCAAAATGCCGGCGCAGGCCTCTTCCTGACTCTCGAAAATGACCGCCGGACCACGATGCACCATCATCTCCGGCAGCACTCCCGCCTTTTTCACGATCCCACCCTGCTCCGCCAAATTCCCGAAGAGCACCGCCAGTCCGCCATCCTTGGAATAGGCGCTGTCCACGGTGCGTATGACCTCAGTGTCTTTGCTGGCAAGCCCCTCAATCTGTTCGCCCAGAGTCTTGCCGGACACAGTCGGGGCGCCGGTGTGCAGGAGCCCGGGCACATGGTTCAGCTCGGCAAGGATCGTCATGACTCCGCCTGCGCGCAGGACGTCGTGCATGTGGTAACGGGAGCTGGGCGCCACCTTGCAGATGTTCGGCGTACGCTTGGAAATCTCATCGATGCGACGCAGGTCGTAGTCCAGTCCCGCCTCATTCGCGAAGGCGAGGGTATGCAGCACGGTATTGGTGGAACCGCCCATGGCCATATCGCAGGCAAAGACGTTGTCGATGCTATCTTGAGTGACCAGGTCACGCGGGAGGGGACCTCCCTGCTTCGCCATTTCCACAGCCCGTCGCGCAGCGGCGCGCCACAGTTCCTTGCGCTCCTCGCTCGTAGCGCCAATGGTGCCATTGCCCGGCAAGGCGATGCCCAACGCTTCGCAAAGGCAGTTCATGGAGTTCGCGGTGAACATTCCCGAGCAGGATCCCGCGCCGGGACAAGCGTGGCATTCGACGTCGTGCAGCTCTTCCTCGGAAATCTTGCCCGCCGTGCAGGCCGCTACGGCCTCGAATACGCTGTTGAGATCCAAGTCCTCGCCGCGCTTCCCCTTGCCCACAGCCATCGGCCCGCCGGAACAGAAAATGGTGGGTATGTTGCAACGAATCGCACCCATGAGCATGCCCGGCACGATCTTGTCGCAGTTCGGGATGCAAATGCAAGCGTCAAAGGCATGAGCGCTCAGCATGGTCTCCACGCTGTCGGCAATGAGTTCGCGACTCGCCAGCGAAAACTTCATCCCCCGATGCGCCATAGCAATGCCGTCACAAACGCCAATCAGGTTGAACTCAATGGGCGTACCCCCTGCCTTGCGCACTTCCTCTTTGATGAGTTCCGCCACCTTGTTCAGGTGCACATGACCAGGTATCACCTCGTTAAACGAATTGCAAATCGCGATGAAAGGCTTTTTGATGTCCTCATCCGTCATCCCTGTGGCCCTCATCAAACTCCTGTGCGGCGCCCTCTCTATCCCTGCTTTCGTCCTGTCCGATAACATAGCGTACTTATTCTACCACATCCCCGCCCCTTTTTCCAGCCTTTTCCCGCACCGTCGCAGATAGCGATTGATTGCCAAAAGAATACAGCAGGCAAACTACTGCCTTTATCAATCACCTAAAACCGCGCGCTGGGCCGCCAATATCTGCTGCGCTCCGCCATGCGCCAGTTCAAGCATCTGAGCCAGCTCCTCCGGTGTGAACGTGGATTCCTCCCCGCTTCCCTGCAGCTCCACATATTCTCCTCTCTCGGTGAGCGCGACATTCATATCGACTTCCGCCGCGCTATCCTCCTCATAGCACAAATCCAGCAGGGCTTCGCCATTCACCTTCCCCACCGAAACCGCCGACACAAGCTGTCGCATTGGGTTGCTCGCCAGTGTCCCCTCCTGCATCATGCGACGGAATGCCAGTTGCAGCGCCACCGCCGCCCCACTGATGCTTGCCGTGCGGGTGCCTCCGTCCGCCTGCAACACATCGCAATCCACCCACACCGTGCGTTCTCCCAAGGTCTCTAAATCAACCACCGCTCGCAACGAGCGACCGATAAGACGCTGAATTTCAACTGCTCGGCCATCCGGCTTGCCGTTATTACTGCGTTTTTTTCGCGTTGTCGTAGAATACGGGAGCATGGAATACTCCGCCGTCAGCCATCCCCCGCTCACCCTCTGCGCCTTCATCCAACCGGGCACATCCTCCTCCACCGACACCGCGCAAATCACCTGCGTCTTTCCGAAACTCACCAAGACCGAGGCCAATGCTTGCGGCGCCACCCCGGGGTGAAATACGAGCGGGCGCATCTCCTTCGCGCCTCTTCCGTCTTTTCGCGTCTCTCCCATACTTTCACGCTACCACATGTCCCGCGCCCTGTCAAGAGAAGATAGATCACACCCAGGGCAAACGCATTTGAAAACCTGGGAGCAGAATCGGACGTATGGAATTTAGCATCAATAAATTATTTAAATTAT